>NZ_JBEPPA010000010.1:0-200226 GCF_040547075.1 Arthrobacter sp. UYCu512 | reverse complement strand
GGCTGGCTAGACTTCTACAACCACCGCCGAAACCACGCAGCCCTCGGAGGACGACCACCCATCAGCAGATGTAACCAACCTGCTGGCTGAGTACATCTAGGCCCCGCAAACGCCCTCACCCCGCAAGCTCGGCCAGCGGACCCTGCGGGCGTGGCCCAGGCGCGACCAACCTTCTTTTTGCGTAATTGCGCTTAGCGGACGTCGAACCCTGCTGCCCGGATGGCTGCCTTGACCTGGGCGATCATGTCCAGCGGTCCGAAGTGGAAGACCGACGCGGCGAGGACAGCGTCCGCGCCGGCCGCCACCGCCGGCGGGAAGTGCTCAGGTTTCCCGGCTCCGCCGGAGGCAATGAGCGGAACCTTGACTGCTGCCCGCGCCAAGCGGATGAGCTCCAGGTCGAAGCCGTCCTTGGTGCCGTCGGCGTCGATCGAGTTCAGCAGGATTTCGCCGACCCCGCGGTCGGCAGCTTCACGGGCCCATGCGATTGCGTCGATCCCGGTGCCTTGCCGGCCGCCGTGTGTGGTCACCTCGAAGCCGGAGGGGGTGGGCTGCGAGCCGGGGCGGGTGCGCCGGGCGTCGAGGGACAGGACGAGGACCTGGGAGCCGAAGTGCCGGGTAATCTCATCGATCACCCCGGGACGCGCGACGGCAGCGGTGTTTATGGCGGCCTTGTCCGCGCCGCAGCGCAGGAGCCTGTCCACTTCTGCAACACCACGGACGCCGCCGCCGACGGTCAGTGGAATAAAGACTTCCTCCGCGGTCCGCCTGACGACGTCGAACGTGGTCTCCCGGTTACCCGATGAGGCCGTGACGTCCAGGAAGGTCAGCTCGTCCGCGCTGCCGTTGTCATACCGGTGCGCGAGTTCGACAGGGTCGCCGGCGTCGCGAAGCCCTTCAAAGTTGATGCCCTTGACGACGCGGCCGGCATCGACGTCAAGGCATGGGATAACGCGGACAGCTACAGCCATGACTTCTCCTGGTATTGGCTCACGAAGAATTACCGACGCCGCTCAGATGCGGCAGGCGTGGATGGTGCTCACCAGAATGGCGCGGGCACCCAGGTCGTATAGTTCGTCCATGATCGCGTTTGTCTGTTTCTTCGGCACCATCGAGCGGACGGCAACCCAGTCCGAATCGCGCAGCGGCGACACTGTGGGCGATTCCAGGCCAGGGGTCAGGGCTGCTGCTGCTTCCACCAGCTCCTTGCGGATGTCGTAGTCCATCAAAACGTACTGCCGCGCCACGAGAACACCCTGCAGGCGCCGGATCAGTACCTCGGCGGCGGCGTTCCGCTCGCCGGCGCGGCCGATCAGCACGGCTTCGGAGCGCAGGATCGGCTGGCCGAAAATCTCCATGCCTGCTGCTTTGAGGGTGTTGCCGGTTTCAACGACGTCGGCGATCGCGTCCGCGACGCCGAGCCGGACGGAGGACTCAACGGCGCCGTCAAGGCGGACCACCCGGGCGTTGATGCCGCGCTCGGCAAGGTAGCCGCGGAGCAGTCCGTCGTAGCTGGTGGCGAGGCGTTTGCCTTCAAGCTCTTCGACGGCGGTGAAGTCGCCGACCGGGCCGGCGAAGCGGAAGGTGGAGGCGGCGAAGCCGAGCGGAAGCAGTTCCGCGGCTTCAACTTCGGCGTCCAGGAGCAGGTCGCGGCCGGTGATGCCGACGTCGAGCGTTCCCTGGCCGACGTAGACGGCAATGTCACGCGGACGGAGGAAGAAGAATTCAATGTCGTTGTCCGGGTCAACCATGACCAGTTCGCGGGTGTCGCGGCGCTGGCGGTAGCCGGCCTCGGCGAGCATGGCGGAGGCAGCTTCGGACAGGGATCCCTTGTTCGGGACGGCAACTCTGAGCATGGGGAAGGTCTCTCTTGGTTGGGACGAAGTCCGTTCAGAAACAGTCCGTCCGGGAATTGTCGGTTCAGGCACAGCGGGCCACGCAGTACACCGGGTTCGCAGGCACGGCCTGCCGGTTTCCGGAGCGGACGTGGCTAGAGATGCTTGTAGACGTCTTCCAGGCTGAGTCCCTTGGCCAGCATCAGAACCTGCAGGTGATAGAGCAGCTGGGAGATTTCTTCAGCGGCGGCTTCATCGGATTCGTACTCGGCAGCCATCCAGACCTCGGCTGCTTCCTCCACGACCTTTTTTCCAATGCCGTGGACTCCGGAATCCAGTTCGGCGACGGTGCGGGAACCCTCCGGACGGACGGCTGCCTTTTCACTCAGTTCTGCGAACAGCGATTCGAAATTCTTCACACCCGCAAGCCTACTTCCTCGAGGGGGGAGGGTGCCTGCCGGGCCGTTCCGTGACGGGCGGGATGTGGGCGATGACACAGTCCGCAAGGTCCGGCAGGGGCTGCCCAGGGTCCGGCCTGCGCTGCCCGGGGTACGGCCGGACCCCAACCGCCGCGGCTTAGCTGAATTGTTTGAGCGTCACCGCTGTCGCCAGTGCGGCGGTGACGGCCTCGTGGCCCTTGTCCTCGGTTGAGCCGGGCAGCCCCGCCCGGTCAATACCCTGCTGTTCCGTGTCACAGGTCAGCACACCGAAGCCGACCGGAACGCCGGTGCGCACGGAGACTTCCGTCAGTCCGAGCGTGGCTGCTTCGCAGACGTACTCGAAGTGCGGGGTGCCGCCGCGGATTACGACGCCGAGCGCGGCCACCGCGTCGAAGTGCGGTGCCAGCCGGGCGGCGGCGACGGGGAGTTCGAAGGTGCCGGGGACCCGAAGCACTGTCGGCTCGTCGATGCCGGCGTCTTTCGCTGCGCGCAGGGCGCCCTCCAGCAGCCCGTCCATGATCCGGGTGTGCCAGCTCGCTGCCACAATGGCCAGTTTCAGCCGGGAGGTCTCTTCCGGCTGAAAGGTGCTGAGGTCAATCTGTGGTGCGCCGTGTCCGCTCATCTGGGAATCCTTGTTCTGCTCAGTTGTGGTGTGCGTGTCAAAACGTGGGAGCGGCCCGTGGCGGGCTGCTGCCGGTTAGTCAGTCGTGGCTGTTCTCGAAGCCGCCCGGACCCGATGCCGGCGCCACCGGCTGCACGTCCAGGACCAGCCGGTGGTCCATCCGGTCCTTTTTCGTCTGCAGGTACCGGATGTTCTGCTCGCGGGATGGAACTTCGGTGGGCACCATCTCCACAACACGGACCCCGGCCTGCGCCAGCCGGTCCTGTTTGTCCGGGTTGTTGCTCAGCAGGCGGACCTCGTGGAGGCCCATGTCCGCGAGGATCTGTGCCGCGGCCTGGTAGCTGCGGGCATCCACGGGCAGTCCGAGCTGTTCGTTGGCCTCGACCGTGTCGAAGCCTGCCTCCTGCAGGGCGTAGGCCTTCATTTTGTTCGCCAAGCCGATTCCCCGGCCCTCCTGGCCGCGAAGGTACAGCAGGGTTCCGCCGAACTCGTTGATCATCTCGAGGGCATACGCGAGTTGCTCGCCGCAGTCGCAGCGGTACGAGCCGAAGACATCTCCGGTGAGGCACTCAGAGTGCAAGCGGACCAGCGGAGCCTGCCCGTCGACCGGTGGCAGCGGGGAGCTGACGGCCAGGTGCTCGGCGCCGGTGGCCTGATCGGTCCAGGCTTGCGCCACAAAGTTGCCGAAGGCCGTGGGCAGCTGGACGATCGGGCCTGCGCTGACCGGATGCGGCAGGTGTTCGGCCGCCAGCTGTTCTTGTGCTTCAGACGTCGTCATCGTTTCTCCTCCATTAAACGGGGTCCGTTGGATGACCGGCGGGCTGCGCCGCCTCGAGGTAGGCCACCAGATCCGCAATCGAGATCAGCGGGCAGCCGTGCTCAAGGGCGAAGCCGCGAAGTCCGTCCAGCCGCATCATCTCTCCGTTGTCATACACCACTTCTGCAATCACACCCACGGGCTCGAGTCCGGCCAGCTTGCACAGTTCTACAGCCGCTTCGGTGTGCCCGGCGCGTTCCCGCACTCCCCCGTTAACGGCCCGGAGCGGAAAAACATGCCCGGGGCGGGTCAGAGCCGCCGGCTGGCTCCCGGGATCGGCAAGGATCCGGGCTGTCAGGGCGCGGTCCGTGGCGGAGATCCCGGTGCTCACGCCCAGCGCGGCGTCGCAGGACACTGTGTAGGCGGTGCCCTTGGCATCCTCGTTGATGTCAACCATCGGAGGCAGCGCGAGGGCCTCGGCCCGGCCGCCCTCGAGCGGCACGCAGATCACACCGGAGCTGTACCTGATGGTCCACCCCATCAGCGACGGCGTGGCATGCTGCGCGGCGAAGATGATGTCGCCTTCGTTTTCGCGGTCCTCGTTGTCCACCACCAGGACGGGACGGCCGGCGGCAATTGCGCGGACGGCGTCTTCAATCAGGTCGAGCCCGGCCGGCGCGGTAACGGGTGCGGGCCCGGCCGCGTCGCCGGCTTGGCTAAGGATGCCTTGACGGGCAGGAATGTCCTTGACGGTGTTCACGCTGTTGCCCCCTCCGCGCGTACTGCTGCTCCCCCGGCTGCAGCGCCGGAAAAGGCGAGCAGGCGCTCAGTGTACTTCGCCAGCACGTCAACTTCGAGGTTCACGCGCCCGCCAAGTGCTTTGGCGCCCAGTCCGGTGTCGGAGAGTGTGGTGGGGATCAGCCCCACTTCGAACCACGGGGCCGGTTCGGCGGCCGGGCTCACCGCCGTCACGGTTAGCGACACGCCGTCGACGGCAATCGAGCCCTTCTCCGCGATATAGCGGGCCAACCCCACCGGAACACCGAAGCGCAGCCGGTCCCAATTGCCCAGCGACTCGCGTTCGAGCAGTTGCCCGACGCCGTCGACGTGGCCCTGGACAACATGCCCGTCGAGCCGGCCGCCGGCCGGCACGCAGCGCTCGAGATTAACGGGGTCCCCGGGGGCAAGCTCGCCTACTGTGCTGCGGGTGAGCGTCTCGCCCATCACGTCTACGCTGAAGTCCCGGCCGTCGATCGCCGTGGCCGTGAGGCAGACGCCGTTGACGGCGATGGATCCGCCTAGGGCCAGCCCCTCGGTGCTGGCGGGAGCGTGCAGCCGGACGGTGGCGCTGATGTCACCATTGCGTTCAACGGACAACACCTTCCCCTGCTCGGCAATAATTCCGGTGAACATCAGTTGCCTCCTGCGGCGGTGTCCGCGCCTGCGCGGGACGGGGTTGAATCGGCTGAAGAGTTGTGGGCAGCCGGCGCGTTGCCGGTCCCCGCCGGGGTGGTTGGCGTGGGGCCGGTTGGCGTGGGGCCGGTTGGCGTGGGGCTCAAGTGCAGCCGCAGGTCTCTGCCAAGCAGCTGAACCGCGCCGCCGGACGCCGGATCCCAGTCCCACCTCTGGGCGTTCGCCAAAGTGGAGATGCCCAGGTCGTCCAGGGCCGGAGTTCCGGAACCGAGCAGGGTTGGGGCCAGGTAGACGATCAGTTCATCCACGAGCCCGGCGGCCAGGAAAGCACTCAGGATCCGGGAGCCGCCTTCGACCATAAGGTGGCGGACACCGGTGGAAAACAACGACTCCAGGGCCTCCAACGGCTCACGGGTGGGCAAGTGCAGCACCTTGCCGTCGGAGCCGTGAACGGCGGCGTCTTCGGGGATCCCCCGCAAACCCATCACAGCGCGCAACGGTTGCCGGCCGGCGGGTTTCCCGTCCGGTCCCCGGGCAGTGAGCCGTGGGTTGTCGACCAGGACCGTTTGTGTGCCGACCAGGATTGCGTCGATCCGGCCACGGAGGGCATGGTTGTCCGCCAGCGATTCGGGGCTCGAAATCCATTGGCTGGTGCCGTCGCTGGCGGCGATCCGGCTGTCGAGGGTCTGGGCGATGTGCAGGGTGACAAAGGGCCGGGCGGCAGCAACGGCGTCGAACCAGCGCCGGTTCATGTCCAGCGAGGCCTCGGCGCAGAGCCCGGAGCGGACGCGGACGTCCGCTCCGCGTAGCGTGGCCGCACCACCGGCCGCCGGGTCGTGTGGGTCATCTACCGCGTAGACGACGTCGGTAATACCGGCTTCAATGATCGCCTGGGTGCACGGCCCGGTGCGCCCGCGGTGGTCACACGGTTCCAGTGTGACCACCATCGTGGTGCCACTGAGGTCGATGCCGGCGGCTTTGGCTTGGTCAATGGCGTCCGCTTCGGCGTGCGCGGTGCCCGCCCCGCGGTGGTAGCCGGTGACGATGGGGGTTCCCGCGGCGGAAATCACGACCGCGCCAACCAGCGGGTTCGCGCCGCGCGGCCCCTGCAGCGCCGCAGCCAGGGCGGCGTCCATGGCGGCAAGCTCGGCGGTACTGAAGCCTGCAGCGGCCAGCGCCTCGACCGTCGTATCGGGCGTGGTATTCAGGACGCTCATCAACACCTCACCGGGCTTTCGCAAACCGTGGTGGTGGTCAAGAGCCATCGCAGAGAGTACATCTGGTTGCCGTTCCTTCCCTCAAAAGCGCGATGGCTCCGGGGGCATACGACAGCAACATTCCGCGGCGCCGGCAGGGCTCCGCAGTAACAGCTGTACGTGCTTCTCTCATCCAGACTTTAACTGTCGGTACCGGAGTTCCACCGGTTCAACCGTTTGCCGGCTATCTTCCCGAGGGAGGCGCCGGCGCGCGGGTCGCGGACTATAACCGCCGGTTCGGACTTACACCGACCCCGGAGCACGTATGTGTGTAGCTATTCTGGCACAACCGCCGGGCAGCCGCGGGTATTCCCCCGACCGGATGTTACGGCGTTGGTCCTTGGCGCCCGCGTTGCCGGCCTCAGCGTTAGCGTTGCCCGGCGGCCCGAAGCCGTTCGATGGCCTCTCCCGGATCCTCGGCACCGTAGACGGCGGAGCCGGCGACGAACACGTTGGCACCGGCGTCCGCGGCGCGGCGGATGGTGTCCTCGGTGATTCCGCCGTCGACCTGCAACGCCACCTGGAGGCCGGACGCGTCGATCGCCGCGCGGGCCCGGCGGATCTTGGGGAGCGTGAGGTCCAGGAAGGCCTGGCCACCGAAGCCCGGCTCCACAGTCATGATCAGCAGCATGTCCAGTTCCCCGAGCATGTCAAGGTATGGTTCGACGGCGCTGCCCGGCCGAAGGGCCATCCCGGCCTTCGCGCCGCGGGCCCGGAGCTCACGCGCGAGCTTGATCGGCGCGATGGAGGCTTCGGCGTGGAAAGTCACCGACGCGACCCCGGCCTCCGCGTACGCCGGAGCCCAGCGGTCCGCATCGTTAATCATCAGGTGGGCATCCAACGGCACCGGGCTGACCTCCTGCAGCCGTGCAACGACAGGTAAGCCCAGCGTGAGGTTGGGCACAAAGTGGTTGTCCATCACATCGACATGGACCGCATCCGCGTTGCCGATCCGGCGCAGTTCTCCTTCGAGGTTCGCGAAGTCGGCGGAAAGAATGCTCGGGTTGATACAGCACGTGGCCATGTGGAATTCCTTGTCATTCTGCTCGGATGTCCCGGTGCGGGTCGCTGCTCTTTAGTGCTTCAGTATTTCGTGTTGCTCAGGCTAATTTGTGGATTAGCGCCAGGAACATGGCGTCGGTCCGGTGCACGTGGGGCCACAGCTGGGCAGTGAGCTCGTGTCCGGCGTCGAGGTGGCCGGTGAGGCTGACGCTGTCCAGCACCGCACCGGCGTCGAGCAGTTCAAGGTCGTCGCGTTTGCGCAGCACATCGCTCACAACTGCGGTCGTTTCCGCCGGGTGCGGCGAACACGTCACGTAGGCCACCACGCCGCCGGGCTTCACGGCGTCCACTGCGGACTTGAGCAGTTCCCGTTGCAGCGGGCCGAGGTCCGTCAGGTCCTTGGGGGTCCGGCGCCAGCGTGATTCCGGCCGGCGGCGCAGGGCGCCCAGGCCGGTGCAGGGCGCATCAACCAGGACACGGTCGAAGCTTTCCGGCATCTCGGTGCCCACCTCGCGGCCGTCCCCGGTGCGCACATGCCAGACTTCGTGCGGGACCGCGGCGAGGGCCTGCCGGACGAGCTTCGCGCGGTGCGCGGCGGGCTCGTTGGCCAGCAGGGTGGCCCCGTGTTCGCGGGCCAGTGCGCCGAGCAGGGCTGCCTTGCCTCCGGGTCCGGCGCACATGTCCAGCCATCGTTCAGCCGGACTTTCCGACCCGGCGGTGCTGTCGCCGGTTCCTCCCTCGCCGGTCCTCGTTGTGCTGCCGCCAAGGTCGACGGCGGCCAGGGCCCGGGCCACGAGCTGGGAGCCAACGTCCTGAACACGGGTGGTGCCTTCCCGCACGGACGCGAGCCGGCCGAGGTCTCCGCCGCTGGAGAGCGCCGAGCCTTCGACGAGTTCCCCGGGTGTGGCGCCGCCTTCGAGCGCCTCGTCCAGGCTGCCGAGCCCGGGCAGCGCCACAAGGTTGACCACGGGAGCGGCATTGTCCGCTTCAAGCAGGTCACCGATTTCGCTGACGGGACGCCCGTGGGCCACCAGGGACTGCCGGAGCGCCCGGACAATCCATTCGGGGTGTGCGTAGCGGATGGCTGCCTTTTTGGTCTCATCCGTCTCATCGCTGAGCAGCAATTCCAGCCACTCCTCAAAGTTTCGGGCTGACACCTTGCGCAACACGGCGTTAATCAGGGTCGATGGCCCGGCGCCGATCACCGCGCGGGCCAGGCCCACTGTCTGGTCCAGCGCCGCGTGGGCGGGGACCCGCATGGCCAGCAACTGGTGTGCCCCGATCCGCAGCGCATCAAGGATCGCCGGGTCCAGCTGGTCCAGGGGCCGGTCCACGCAGCGGGCCAGGATGGCGTCATAGGTTCCCTGGCCACGCAGGGCCCCGTAGCTCAGTTCCGTGGCAAACCCGGCGTCGCGCTTGTCCAGGCCGTGGTGCCGGATCCGGGCGGGGAGGACGAGGTTCGCGTAGGCGTCCTCGGCTGCGACCGCGCGCAGCACTTCGAAGGCCACAAGCCGGGCCGGGTCCGCCCGGCGGGTTCGCTGGGACGGCGCGTTCTCGGTGAAACCGCGCTGCGGACCACGGTTCCGTTCCCGGCCCTGAGCATTCCGATGGCTGCCGTCGCGGCCGCGGCCGCCCTGGCCACCGCTTTGTCCGGCGCCGCGCTGGCCGCCTGAACCGCCGCGCTGGGGGCCGTTGCCCCGGCCGCTCGTCCCGGACTCACTCATTCGAATACCACGCTTTCCAGTGTTGCCTGTCCGCGCGCCCAATCAGCGGCGGTCATCATTTTTTTGCCTGACGGCTGGATCCGGGTGAGTTCCACCGGGTGCGAACCGGTGCCCACCAGCACTCCTTGACCCGCCAGTGCCAGCTGACCCGGTTCCAGGTCGCGGCCCGCTGGCCGCAGCAATACCGGTTCCAGCTTGATCCGCTGGCCGCCGAGGGTAGTCCACGCACCGGGTTCAGGGGTGACCCCGCGCGCCCGTCGTCCGATGGCCAGGGCCGGTTGCTGCCAATCGAGCCGGCCGTCGTCGAGGGTCAGTTTGGGGGCTGCGCTGATGTCGCCCTGCTGCGGCACCGCGGCGGCTTGGCCTGCGTCCACCGCGGACAGGGTCTGGGTCAGCAGCACGGCGCCGCTGTGGGACAGCCGCTCGAGGAGGGCACCGGCGGTGTCCTCCGGCAGGACTGCTTCGGTCAGGGTACCGAACACCGGGCCGGTGTCCAGGCCTTCCTCCAGCAGGAAGGTGACCGCGCCGGTGACGTCGTCGCCGGCGATCAGGGACCGCTGCACGGGAGCCGCGCCGCGCCAGGCCGGCAGCAGAGAGAAATGCAGGTTGATCCAGCCATGGCGGGGAATGTCCAAGGCCACCCGCGGGATGAGCCCGCCGTAGGCCACAATTGCTGCGACGTCCGGGGCGGCAGCCGCTATTTCTGCGGTCACGGCGTCGTCGACTTTCGAGGCATGGATGATCTTGATGCCCAGTTCCGCGGCGCGGGCAGCCACTGGCGACGGCGTCAGCACGCGTTTGCGCCCGAGCGGCGCGTCCGGCCGGGTCAGGACGGCGACAACGTCAAAACCCGCCGCCACCAGCGCATCCAGGGAGGGCACAGCCACGGCCGGTGTTCCGGCGAAAAGGACCCTCACTGGGAGTTGCCGAAAGCGCCGAAACTGCTGGAACCGAAGCTGGTGCCGACTGTCCTGGCCCGTTTCGCCATGGTCTGCTCCGTAATGGAGTCGTAGTTGGCGTTCCGGATCGCGCGCAGTGCGCTCTTGCGGTCTTCGCCCTCCAGCCGGTCGGTGAAGAGGATTCCGTCCAGGTGGTCCGTTTCGTGCTGGAAGGCCCGCGCCAGCATTCCTTCGCCCTCCACCGTGACCGGGTTTCCGTGCAGGTCCACGCCGGTGACACGGGTGTGGCGCCGGCGGCGGACCGGAAAACCAAGACCCGGGATGGAGAGGCACCCCTCAACTTCGTCGGGTTGGAAGTCTGCACTGTTCTCCAGCACAGGGTTGATGATGTGTCCCTCGACGCCGCCGATCCGGTAGGTGAAGACCCGCTGGCTGACGCCGACCTGGGGTGCGGCCAGGCCCGCACCTTCGACGTCTTCCATGGTTTCGGTCATGTCGGCAACAAGCTTCGCCAGCTCAGGCCCGAACTCCGTCACGGGATCGGCAACTGTGCGCAGCACAGGATCCCCGATGATGCGGATATTCAAAATGGCCATGTGCAGTCTGTCCTTACAGTGGGCGGCGATGGGATCCAGTCCAGTTTAGTTGCACATCAGCCCTTGACCCGGACGCGGCCAGCAAATCCGTCCGGGTGGATCGATGGTCTGCTCGCGCGGTGTAGGTGTCCGGTTTGACTGGCTGTGGCTTCCGGATGCCGGGGCTGGTCCGTTCTGAGGGCAGGGAAGCGGGCCGGGATTAGGGCGGGGATCTGCGGTCCGCACGGAGTCGCCAAGGCTGTGTCGCGCAAAATGTCAGACCCCCCGAGCAGAATGTTTATATGGAAGCCAGCAGGGATTTCATCACCGTCCGGGACACGGACCGGCGCGTAACTCCGGCCGGGCAGTCCGGAGTGGATGATGCCCTTGCCACACTCCGCGCAGTGGGCTCGACGGCAGTCGAAGCTGCTGCGGGGCTCGGGTTCGCGTCAGCGTCGGATTTCGCCGGCACCGTAGAGGAGCTCTCGCGGGTCGTGGAGTATTTGCAGGTTGTGGCAACCGGCGCGGTGGAACGGACCCGGAAGCAGGCGGCGGCCACAACAGCAGGCATTGTCGCTGGCAACTCGTGGACCACGGGCTGGCGGGAGGACCCCGGCACCGGGGCCGGCTGCGGCACGGGTGCGGGTGCGGGTGCAGAACCCGAGGTTCGTGCTGCCGGCCGGGAGGTCGCGGCCGGGTTGGAGCGCGCGGCTTGGGGCGAACCGGCACGGCGATCCTTGGACGCTGCGCCGGCCCCGGCTGTTGCGGTGGACGACGGGTACCGGAACGTCACGGAGTTCCTAAGGGCGCGGTTGCGGATCAGCTCCGCGGAGGCCCGGCGCCGGCTCTGCCTCGCCGGAACCCTGTTGCCCCGGCAGGGATTCACCGGGCAGGACCTGCCTGCGCTGCGCGCCGAGCTTGGTGCCACGGTGGCAGCCGGAGAGGTCCCGTCCCGGTCCGCGACCATCATCACCCTGGCCCTGGACCGGGTGCGGCACGTCTGCGACGAGGCAACCGCCGCCCGGATGGAGCACGCGCTGACCCGCACCGCCGCGGACAACGACCCGGACTTCCTCGCCCGCGTGGCCCGAAGCTGGACCGATGCGATTGATCAGGACGGCGCCGAACCCTCCGAAGAACTGCTCCGCCAACTCCAGGGCGCCTTCATCCGCAAACCCCGCCAAGGCCTCGCGCACCTGGAAATCTTCGCGACCACCGAACAGTTCGAGCACCTCCTCACCGTCATGAACACTGCCACCAACCCGCGGACCAGCGCTGCAGTGTACGCCGAAGCGTCAGGTGCATCGGATGCGTCAGGATCGTCGGGTGCGTCAGGAACGTCGGGTGATCCGGGTCTCGGAGGGGCCGCGGCAGCACAGTTGGACCTTCGTTCGCGCCCACAGAGGCTGCTGGACGGCCTGGTCGGAGCCTGCAAGGTCGCCCTCGCCACGGGATCCCTGCCGGCCGCGGGTGGACTCAGGCCGCAGGTTATGGTCACCATCGATTACCGCGGGCTACTGGCCCTGCTCCGAACCAGCCAGGACAGCCGTTCAAACCAGACCAGCCGTGCAAACCGGCAGGCCGGCACCAGTGATTCCGCCGGCCGGACGATGGCCCATACCGGGTCCCTGCTCTTCTCCGGGCCTGTCAACGCCGCCACGGCACGGAAGATCGCCTGCGACGCGGACATCATCCCGGTGCTGCTCGGCAGCGAAGGCAGGGTCCTCGACATCGGCAGGGCCACACGGGTATTCCCGCCGCACATCCGCAAAGCCCTCATCGCCCGCGACCAGGGCTGCGCGTTCCCCGGCTGCACAATCCCGGCGTCCTGGTGCGAGGCCCACCATGTCGACTACTGGTCACGCGGCGGCACTACCGGAACTGACAACGGAACCCTGCTGTGTTCGCACCATCACCATGTAATCCACAAGGAGCAATGGACCATCCAGGTCCGCACCGGGGTTCCCTGGTTCATCCCGCCACCGCACGTCGACCCACGCCAGCAACCCCGGCGCAACACCTACTTCCACCTTGCAAGCACAGAATTCACCGCCAGTTAGCTCTGCCAGGCAGATACACGGCATAGCCACAAGCACGGTGTCGGCTGGCCCATGCACGGCGCATGCGGATTGGTGCCCCGCGTTCCTGCCACCGGGGACCGAATGTTTTAGGGTAGGCCGATGCCTGGCATCGAGGGGTACTGGCTGCCACGTTTGTCACTGGCACGCACCTTCTAGACCCCATCGACTACCGGGAAGTCAAGGCTCGGCTCGAGTCAGCTGGCGGTGGTTGGGTTCGGCCCCCAACTAAAGTTCCTCTTTGGCAGATCCTGAACCGCCTAGCCGACGACGCGGCATATCCTTTGCACGGCTCCGCCGATCCGGGAATTAACGTTTTTGAAACGCCGACCCCTGTTGACTACTCGCCTGATGACTTAAGCGAGCAGAAAGCGGTCTTCGCTCCCAGTGACGTACGGATACCCCTGGCTGGCCTAGATCCAGAGTCCGAGCAGGGTATTCCGAGGCGGCGCCGCGAAATGCCACGCTTGGCTGCGTCCGAACCGCTGTTTCTGCTGACATCCAGGTGGCGGAGTTCCGCAGCGACGCCTGGAAACGATGACGCTGACGTGACGGCGCCCGGAGCCACCTCAGCGGGCTACCGGCGGCGCGATCGGCAGGAGGGCAGTTCCGGCCGCTGTGGTGTCGGCGGACATTTCCCAGACGCGCCGCAGGGCGCAGAACTTCCACCAATGGTGCTTGAGGACGTCAGGGTTGGCGCGCAGCGGACGGACTTCAGTCTGCCCAATCGCCACCGCTAACAGGATCGGGGATTCACCGTGCTGCCAGGCTTCCCACTCCCCTGCCACGGGATCCACCAGGCTTTCCTCGGCCTTCATGCCGGCCACGAGCTGCATCACCACTTTGTCATCGAGTGGTTTGACTGTGCCATCTCGGCTGGTGCCCTTGGTTTTGTAGTCGATGAGGCAGGTGCGGCCGTTAATCCTGGCGACAAGGTCCAAGGTCCCGGCATAGCCTACGGTCTTGTTCCAGACCGTGATTTCCGGGGCAACGGGTTCCACTTGGAAGAGTTCCCACCACTCGTCGAACCTGGCCGCGAAAGCTTCCTCACCGTTCTCGGAGAGGGCCTCGCGGGTTTCCTTCATCTGGTGCGGCCGGCCCAAGGCACGCAAAGCCACTTGCTCACAATAGTTGTGCACCCGGTCTCCGCGTTTCGCGGCATCGTCGCGGTAGGTTCCGGCCGCTTTGGCGGCACGGCTCACCGCCTGGCGAAGCTTGGCCGGACTGCCGAGAATACCGGGCAACCCGGGGTCCTGGGCGAGGCTGTTGGCGCCCATGTAGCCAAACCAGCCGTCCAGGCCATGGGGCTGCTGGCCGATCACTGTGGTAATCGAGGGCACGGAAAACTGCTCCGACGTGGACCGGGCATACATCCGGCCGTGATCCGTGGCGTGGGCAAGAAGTGGGGCGGTCATAACAAGACTCTTTCACGGGGGTAAGACAGTGCAGAACACCGCGATCCGCTCAACCGAGGCTCACACCATGCGGCTCACCAGAACGATCGCCGGTGGCAGGAACTCAGGACGAAGCCCGCAGCATTTAACTGAATGGTCCGCCCCGCTCACTGAGCGGGGCGGACCATTTAGTGCGTGGGCGATACTGGGTTCGAACCAGTGACCTCTTCGGTGTGAACGAAGCGCGCTACCACTGCGCCAATCGCCCCAATGCCATTGAATGCTAGCCCACCCTGAGCAAATTTAGAAATCGGGGCGGCACGCTACCGTGATGGCGCCGTATGCGTCCTTCAACACTGCCCTGCTGAACTGCGGCCCGCTGGGAGGGCCACCGGGCTGCGACCGGAAAAGCCTTCCCTAATTACATGGCTGTAATTCGAAAAAAACCCTAGAATTCAGGGATACAGCGGTCTTGAAGTCAGTCATCGTCGGCTCGATTTGTAAGTTCCCTGAACCTCCTATAGAGTTCTTACTCGTTGGAACGCGAGGAATTGCCGATTGCGGCGGGGATTTGCTGACAATAATGCGGACGTAGCTCAGCTGGTAGAGCACCACCTTGCCAAGGTGGATGTCGCGAGTTCGAATCTCGTCGTCCGCTCGCAGGACACTGTCACGGTAAGGTTCTTTGGAATCGTATCTACACGGTGGGTTGGCCGAGAGGCGAGGCAGCGGCCTGCAAAGCCGTATACACGGGTTCGAATCCCGTACCCACCTCGGTGAAAACCCTGGTTTCCGGTGCAGATCGGATGCAAGGGGCGATTGGCGCAGCGGTAGCGCGCTTCCCTGACACGGAAGAGGTCACTGGTTCGATCCCAGTATCGCCCACCAGAGCAAGGCAACTTGCTTGATGCAGTACCACCGGCCAAGCCGGCATGGACTAAAATGCGGACGTAGCTCAGCTGGTAGAGCACCACCTTGCCAAGGTGGATGTCGCGAGTTCGAATCTCGTCGTCCGCTCTCTTCATTGCAATTCCACTCCGGATACTTCCGGTTGCGGGCGATTGGCGCAGCGGTAGCGCGCTTCCCTGACACGGAAGAGGTCACTGGTTCGATCCCAGTATCGCCCACCACAAGAGCAGCTCCCCCGGAGCTGCTCTTTTTTGTGCCCGGCCCCTTGTCCAGGGTTATAGGGTTAGCGGCCAAAATGCGGGTTATAGGACAAAATGTGTGTCAATGCCGGGCGCGTCAGGTGCGTCCTGCCCATCCTCTTCTGGCCCACAGCCCTTCGTCAGCTCTGAGTCCGGCCCCTCCGGTCTGCTGGCCTGAACGCTGGGAGGAATCGCCTCTTACCCTGTGAGCGGACACCCTTGGCACCCCCGCCAGCTCCGGTTAGGGTAGAAAATGCAGGAGCGATCTGGCTCCACGACCGAAGGGAGGTGCCCGTGGGATTACTTGACGATCTAAAGGGCAAGGCTCAGCAAGTTATTGGTGGCAACGAACGAGCCATCAAGGACGGCATCGAAAAGGCCGGCGACTTCGTCGACTCTAAGACCGGCGGAAAGCACGCCGACAAGATCGATGCCATGCAGCGCGGCGCTTCCGGCTTCGTGGACAAGGCGAACGAGAAGCCCAATACGGCTCCTGTCGCCGATCGAACTCCCGTGGCCGATGAGCCGCCCGCCGCCGGCGAAGACCGCCGGCCAGGCCTCTGACCCAGATACGTCAGCGAGGTGCCGGTCCCGCCGAGAGGCGGTGCCGGCACCTCCGGCGTTTAACGGCTCCGGCGTTTAACGGCTCCGGCGTTTAACGGCTCCGGCGTTTAACGGCGCCTCGACTACACGGACCAACCACTGGCCAAGGCGAGCCCCCTACGGCGCGCCAGCGAATGACTCGCCGCAGCTGCGGAGCAGGATTCGCTACGAGGGCTCGCGGTTCTGGCCTTCCCTGGCCAGTGCGGTAAGGCGTGAGACGGCCCGGAAGTACTTCTTTGTATACCCGCCGGTCATCATTTCTTCGGTGAAAAGCTGGTCGAACGGCACACCGCTGGCAAGGATGGGCACGTCTTTGTCGTAGAGCCGGTCCGCGAGTACCACGAACCGCAGCGCCACTGCCTGCTCGGTGATGGTGTGGACGTTTTTCCAGACCACGCCTTCGATCCCGTCGAGCAATTGACGGTAACGGCTCGGGTGGACACCGGCCAGATGGTCGATCAGGGTGCTGAACTCATCGCGCGCCACTGTCTTTCCATGGAACTCCGCCTGCATGCGGTGCGTCAGCTGTTCGTTGGGCAGCGGCTGCGGCGCGGCGGGCAGACCTCGGTGGCGGAAGTCCTCACCATCAATCCGGACCACGTCGAACTGGTCCGCCAGGACCTGGATTTCCCGGGCGAAATCGACGGCGGCAAACCGGCCGTCGCCGAGTGAACCGGGCAGGGTGTTTGAGGTGGCCGCGAGCTTGACCCCGGCGTCGGCCAGTTCGCGCATCAGCCGGGACATCAGCACGGTGTCGCCCGGATCATCGAGCTCAAATTCATCGATGCAGACCAGCTTGTAGTGGCTCAGCGCCTCCACGGTTTTGCGGAAGGAAAGCGCCCCGACCAGGTTTGTGTATTCCACAAAGGTGCCAAACGCCTTGGGCCCCGGGGCGGCGTGCCACAGCGAGGCGAGCAGGTGGGTCTTGCCGACGCCGAAGCCGCCGTCGAGGTAGATCCCCGCCCGGGAGATGTCCTTTTTGCCGAAGAATCGTTTGAAGAGGCCCTCCCCATCGCGCGACCCCACGTTGGCCGCAAAAGCTTCCAGCGCGCCGACGGCGGCACTTTGGCTGGGTTGGGCCGGGTCCGGCCGGTAGCTGGAAAACGACACCTCACCAAAGCGCGGCGACGGATAAAACCCGTTAAGGAGTTCGTCCACTGAAACGGCCGGGGTGCGGGCGGTGAGCTGTTCGATCTGTACCAAGGTGGTCCGTTCTGCTGGTCTCTTGTCCCCAAAAAGAATACCGGCAAAGCGCGCGCCGACTGTCGGCCCGAGGAGTGTAGCCGGACGGCGCGTGACGAAGGCCATATTTCCGTCCGTGAACCAGGGGAGGAAATCCCGGCGGGCCGTGGTTAGTGTTGGAGAAGGCCCGGCGCCGTGCTCGATCCTGCAACGGCCCGGCCTCCTGACCGTTTCAGTGAAAGGCCACCAAATGCCCTACCCCGTTGAGCAGAATGAGAAGTTCGCCGGCTACGCCCACCCCGAGCGCCTAGTGTCCACCGAATGGCTGGCCGCCGCGATCGAATCCGGCGACCTCAACGACGGCCGGCTGGTGGTGGTGGAATCCGACGAGGACGTCCTGCTCTACGAGGTCGGCCACATTTCGGGAGCCGTGAAAATCGACTGGCACACGGACTTGAACGACGAGGTTACCCGCGACTACGTCGACGGCGCGGCGTTTGCTGCCCTCGCGGCGGCGAAGGGAATCTCCCGCGACAGCACAGTTGTCATCTACGGCGACAAATCAAACTGGTGGGCCGCCTACGCCCTCTGGGTCTTCGAGCTCTTTGGCCACAAGGACGTCCGGCTGCTCGACGGAGGCCGGGACAAATGGGTCGCCGAAGGTCGGCACCTCACCACGGACAAGCCTGCCGTCGCCCCGGGCGAGTACCCCGTCGTCGAGCGGAACGACGCTCCGATCCGTGCCTTCAAGGAAGACGTCATGGCACACTTCGGCAAGCCCCTGATCGACGTCCGCTCCACCGAGGAGTACACCGGCCAGCGCACGCATATGCCCGCCTACCCCGAGGAAGGCGCCCTGCGTGGCGGACACATCCCCACTGCGGCGTCCATTCCCTGGGCCCGGGCAGCCGCCGAGGACGGCACCTACCGGACCCGCGCCGAACTTGAGTCGTTGTACCTTGGCGAGGCCGGGCTGAAGGCGGGAGACGATGTTGTGGCGTACTGCCGCATCGGCGAGCGTTCCAGCCACACGTGGTTTGCACTCAAGTACCTGCTGGGCTTTGAGTCAGTGCGCAACTACGACGGCTCCTGGACCGAATGGGGCAACGCGGTCCGCGCCCCGATCGTCAAGGGCGCTGAACGCGGCAGCGCGCCGGCTGCCGGGTAGCCCGCAGGCTGCTCCGGGCTCCGGGCGGAATGCGGGCGCCGAGCGTGCGGAAGCTGGAAGACGTAAGCTGGACGAGATGAATACTCCTGCCCTCCCCACCGCACTGGCCGAAATCGTTGACGACTTCCAGGCCGTCACGGAACCCGACCGGCTCCAGCTGCTCCTCGAGTTCTCCCGCGAACTTCCGGAACTTCCGGACCGGCTCAAGGACCACCCGGAGCTGATGGAGCAGGTGGTGGAATGCCAGTCGCCGCTGTATCTGACCATTGAAACGGAGCAGTCCGACGGCGGCGCGGCAGAACGCGTACAACTCTTTTTCAAGGCTCCCCCCGAAGCCCCAACCACCCGCGGCTTTGCGAGTGTCCTGCATGCGGGTCTTGACGGCCTGAGCCCGGCCGAGATCCTGGCAGTCCCGGACGACATGCCCGAACTGCTGGGCCTCACCCGCGCCATCACGCCGCTTCGGATGCGCGGGATGACCGCTATGCTGGGCCGGATCAAACGCAAAGTTGCTGCCCTTCCGCAGCAGCCCTGACCGACGCACGGATCGTATGGCACGCAAGCAAGCTTCACAGGGAACCCCGGCGACCGCCGCGCTAACGGCTGCCGGGGTTCCTTTCCTCGTCCACCCCTACAGCCATGACCCGGCCGCCGCCAGCTACGGGCTGGAAGCCGCGGAGGTACTCGGCGTCGATCCCGCACGCGTGTTCAAAACCCTGATGGTCGACGTCGACGGCCGGCTAGCCGTCGGTGTTGTGCCGGTGAGCGGCAACCTGGACCTCAAGGCGATGGCGGCCGCCCTCGGCGGCAAGAAGGCGGCGATGGCGGACCCCGCGGCGGCCGAACGCCGCACCGGCTACGTTTTGGGCGGCATCTCGCCGCTGGGACAACGGCAGCCCTCCCCCACCGTGGTCGACGCCAGCGCACTGGCCCTGGAAACGATATTTGTCTCCGGCGGTCGGCGCGGCCTGGACCTTGAGCTAAGCCCGGCCGAATTGATCCGGCTTACCGGCGCCCGCACGGCCCGGATCGGCACCGGCAGGAACTAGCCGGCTTCCGCACGCCGGGGGTGCAGAAAAGAGCAATGTTGTCGGCAAACATTGCCGTCAACTGTCAACCCGGCGGGGCTCCGGCTCCGGATTCGGCTGGCCAGGGTTAGGGCGGGGCGCAATCTGCTGCCCCAGCCAAGCCGTGACCAGCCGCTCCCAGCGCTCCGGATCCACATTCCACTCCTTGGTGTGGCGGGCGCGGTCGAAGGTCTCGAAGGTAACCATCTCCGGGTTCTTCTCCGCCAGGGCCGCGGACGGGCCGTAGGGGACGTATTCGTCGTCGACGCTGTGGATGATCAGCGTCGGCGTCCGCAGTTCCACCGCACGGGATACCCAGTCCATCGCCTTCAGGTCCACCGGGGCGGCGAGGCCGGTCAGCCGCCGGCCCAGCTTGTGGCTCATCATAAGCTGCCCGTAGCGGCCGACCGCAGAGGGAATCCTGTTGAGTTCTGCATGGTGCGCCAACACATTCACCCAGTTAATGACCGGGGCATCGAGCACCATCGCGCGGATCAGGGGGTGGTAGCGGGACAAATCGGCGGTCTGGAGGCAGATGGCCCCGCCCATGGACCAGCCAAAGAGCACCACTTCACGGGCGCCGTGGCTGAGGGCAAAGCCGATGGCGGCCTCAACGTCGCGCCACTCGGTGGAGCCCAGACCGTATCGTCCGTCGTTCGCCGAAGGCGCCAGCCCGTCATTGCGGTAGGAAATCAGCAAGCTGGTCAGGCCCAGTTCCCGGGCAGTCGGGACGGCCCGGAGGCATTCCTGCCGGCTCGCCCCCCGGCCATGGACCATGATCGCCCAGATCCCGGACTCGTGCGGGCCCCGGACCAGCCAGGCCGGCGCTGTTCCGCCGTCGACGTCGATGTCCACGTCTTCCGGGGGCAGGCCGATGCTGGCGGGATCCGGGAACGCGGCTCCGCTCCAGTAGCCGCGGCGGGCCGTGCTGAGGTCGCCGCTGTAGACAGCCTCGACTTCCCGCTGCACGGTGCGCTCTGCCGGCGAATAGGACACGATCCGGCCGATCCGGGCGTGTCCGCGTCCGCCGTCGAAGAACAATCCATAGACGCCCTCGACCGTGGACTCGGGCGTCGCGGCGAGGATCACCTGCAACCCGTGTCCGGCCCGGATGACGGCGAGAATTTCCTGGTCCTCGTCCTTGACCTTGGCGGGGGTGATCACGCGGCGGGCGAAATACAGGGCGAGTGCGGAGGATCCGGCAGCCAGCAGCCCGGCCGCTGCACTGCCGCCAATGATGCCGCCGAGGGCCCATTTAGCAATGCCCTGGGCCGAAGCGTCGGTTGCGGTAGCAGCAGCGGAGCGGGTGGCCCGGCCGCGGGCGGCGGGGATCCGGTGCGGATCCGGCAGGAGGCGGAGGGAAGAAGCCATGGCACCATTCTTACCGAAGTCCGCGCCCGGCACGGCATCCGGGGACATCTGGCCGCAAACCGTGCGGGCGTACCGGTGCGCGACTAGGCTGGGGGCATGAGTGATCCAATCGTCATTTTGACAGAAGAGCCCCTCGGCGCGGACGACCGCGTCAACATTGAAACACTGCTCGCCGGAGGTGATACCCCGCTGGTGGTCCTGGTTCCGGCCAGCACGGAGCGGCACCTGCTGGTGGATTTCCTGGAGAATCTCTCCTTGCTGGAAATTTCCAAGGCCTTCCGTGAACTGACGGCACACTCCGACCCTGCGGGGGAACGCGCCGAAGCCGCGGAAACCCTGGCCGCCTCGCTCGCAGCGCTGGCAGGACTCGGCAGCGGCGTGACCGGCGAAATCGTTGAGGGCAAAGCCGTCGACGGAATGGTCGCCCGGGTCAAGGAACTCGGCGCCGGGCAGGCAGTTGTCATCACCCGTCCGCATGCCGTGGCAGACACCTTCCACACGGACTGGGCCACCAAAGCCCAGGACAAGCTGGGTCTTCCGGTCCTGCATCTTTATGCCGGATCGGGATTTATCGGGGACTCCTGAGCGTTACTGAGGCTATGAGCATCTTTACAAACAGGCCAAAAGTCACGCCCGTCAAGGATCCCGCCGCCGAAAGCGCGGGCGGATCCGATGCCGGCAACGCCAGCCCGACGGTGGAAAAATCCGACGAGCAGTGGCGCCAGGAACTGAGTCCGGAGGAGTACCGCGTGCTCCGCCAGGCAGGGACCGAGCGCCCGTACACCGGCGAGTACTGGGACTCCCACACCGCTGGCGTTTACCAGTGCCGCGCCTGCGGCACGGAGCTCTTCACCAGCAAGGAGAAGTTCGATTCGCACTGCGGCTGGCCCTCCTTCTGGGCCCCGCTGGCGGACGGCACCGTCCGGTATATCCATGACCGCACCCAGGGCATGGAGCGTGTGGAAGTCCGCTGCGCCCACTGCGATTCGCACCTGGGGCACGTGTTTGAGGGCGAGGGGTACGGAACCCCGACCGACCAGCGCTTCTGCATCAACTCCGTTTCCCTGAAGCTGGTTTCGGCCGGCGACGCCGGGCAGTAGTCCGCACCGGGTACGGCTGCGACCAGGACCCCCGGCGGCACCGCAGCAGCGGCGCCGCCGGGGGTCCTCTGCAGTGCTCGCCGGTTCGCCCCGCCCGAATCTCCGGGAAGCCCCGCGGCCGCTGGAGCTGGCCGGGGTCCTGCGGGCGGTTTGCCCCAGACTTTCTTATGCTCAAGCTTGTTTTGCGTTAGTACCTCTGTTTGCTTGCTACGCTCGTTTCAGCTACTGACGAGCGACGCTCCCAGCAAACAGAAAGGCGCCAGCTGACGATGACTACCACTGCTGTCACCACCACTGCCCCGATCACGGCCGACTCCCCGGCGTGGATGGAGCTCAAGGCCGCCGCCACCGCGCTGCAGGCACTCCAGGTCCAGGACGGCTCCGTGCCGGAGACCGCCAACCACGAACCGGCCCGCGGATATGTCCGGACGATCTCGTCGTCCATCACGGCTCTCGCGCCGTCCTTTCCGCACGACGCCGACTACCTCACCCTCCTTGTGACCGACTTCGGCCGCTGGGCCGACGGCGGCTTTGGCGTGCCCGATTTCCTGGACTCCCTGCAGGCCTTCCAGCCGCAGCAGCACCGGGTCAACGGCCTGCAGCACCTTGTGGTCTTTCCGATGTACACGCAGAACGGCAGCAGCAACCGCCTGGTCGAGGCCGTCCTGATCGAGGTCATCTGGCCCGAGTTCATTGCCGGGCTGGAGGAGGGCGACTACTCCAACAAGCTCTTCGTGCCGATTCGTTTCCTGGATTTCACCCCCGGTTACAACACCAATTCCGCGGTGCTGTTCCCGGAAACCGTCGCGGTCCGCAAGACTCCTACCTTCACCTGGGGCGCCATCTTTGCCGACCGTGAAGCAGCCCGCTTCCGCCGCGTGCTCAGCGCCGCCGCGGACATCACCTCGCTGCAGCTGCCGGAGGACGCGGCAGCCCTGCTGACGGACCAGGAGCTGACCCAGGAAACCTTTGTGATGTGGGACCTGATCCACGACCGCACCCACATGCGCGGTGACCTGCCCTTCGACCCCTTTATGATCAAGCAGCGGATGCCGTTTTTCCTGTACTCCCTCGAGGAATTGCGCTGCGACCTGACCGCATTCCGCGAATCCGTGAAAATCGAAAAGGACGAGGACGCCGATCCGGAGGCCCGCCGGCACGCCAAGCTGGTCCAGTACGCCGTTATCTTCGACCGGATCTTCCGCTTCGCCATTACCGGCAGCCGGGTGCGCAACTACGACGGTCTGGGTGGCCAGCTGCTCTTTGCCTGGATGCACCAGCACCGCGTCCTGCACTGGACCGACAGTAAACTCAGCATCGACTGGGACGAGGCCGCCGACGTTGTGGTTGAACTCGGCGCCAGGATCGAAGAGCTCTACTGGCGCTCCATCGACCGGCCGAAGATGGCGCACTGGCTGGCCGCGTACGAGCTGATTTCCGGCACCGTCACACCCAACCCTTCGTCCGTCTGGGCCAAAGGTCCGGATGCGCTGCCGCTGGCCGGCCCGCCGCGCGGACTCACCGACCAGGTCCTCGACGACGAGTTCCCGCTCTCGATGTTCTACGAGGCACTTGAGAAGAAAATGCGCCCGGTCATCGAATCCACGGCCGGCATCACGGGCACCTCGGAGACCTCAAATACCAGCACGGCCATGAACGCCGCATGAGCGCCGGACGGCCCCTGAACGTGGTGGTCACCGGCGGCAGCGGCCCGTCCGGAATCGCCGCGGCGCGCGCGCTGACTGGGGCCGGGCACACGGTCTTCACCGTGGGCTCGGACCGGGCCCGGATTGAAGCGGCCGCCGCGGAAGCCGGAAGCGCAGTCACGCCACTGGTGTGCGACCTCGCGGACCTCGCTGCAGTCCGGTCGCTGCACTCCACCGTGCACTCGATGCTGGCCGGAAAAGGCGGGGGCGTCGACGGCGTCATTCATCTGGTGGGCGGCTGGCGCGGCGCCAAGGGCATCACCGACCAGAGCGACGAGGACTGGGACTTCCTGGAACGCGGCGCAATCACCACGCTGCGCAACGTCTCGCGCGTGTTTTATGACGATCTTGCGGCGTCCGACGCCGGCCGCTTCGCCATGGTGTCCTCCACGGCCGTAGGCCGGCCGACGGCTGGCGGTGCCAGTTACGTGGCTGCCAAGGCGGCAGCCGAAGCGTGGACCCTGGCCGTGGCCGACGGTTTCCACCGCGGGCAGGCGGGGGCCGCCGGTCCCGGCAGTGCCGCCGTCCCCGTTGAACAGCACAGCGCGGCGGTGATTTTTGTGGTGAAAGCCCTCGTGGATGCCGCCATGCGCGCGAAGTCGCCGGAACGCACCTTCCCCGGATTCACCGACGTGACGGAACTGGCTGCGGCCGCCGTCGGGCTCTTCACCTCCCCCGCGGCGGAACTCAACGGCCGGCGCGTACTGCTTGGGCAGGTTCCGCAGCCCTGACCGACCCCTTGCGGCTTAGTGCCGGGGCCCGGATCTCCTTAGACTGAAAGAGTGAGCAAATCGATGACAAGCACAGTTGAAACTGCCCCCGCCAGCACAGCGGTGCGGCTCCACGATCCCGCCGTCCGCGGCTTTGCCTCGGATAACTATTCCGGCGTACATCCGGAGGTACTGGCGGCCCTGGCCGCCGCCAACGAGGGCCACCAGGTTTCCTACGGCGAGGACGACTACACCGCCCGGCTCCAGCAGTTGATGGAGGGCTACTTCGGCGCAGGGATCGAGTGCTTCCCGGTCTTCAACGGCACCGGCGCCAACGTGCTGTCGCTGCAGTCCCTGCTGCCTCGCTGGGGGGCCGTGGTTTGTGCCTCCACCGCACACATCAACATGGATGAGAACGGCGCCCCTGAGCGGATCGGTGGCATCAAACTGCTCCAGGTCCCCACAGCGGACGGCAAGCTGACTCCGGAGCTAATCGACAAGGAAGCCTGGGGCTGGGGCGACGAGCACCGCGCGCAGCCGCTGGCCGTGTCCATCACCCAGACCACCGAACTCGGCACCTGCTACACGCCGGACGAAGTGCGGGCGATCGCCGAGCATGTCCATTCCAAGGGCATGAAGCTACACATGGACGGCGCCCGGCTGGCGAACGCTGCAGCCCACTTGAATGTGCCGCTGCGGGCCTTCACCCGCGACGCCGGCGTCGACATCCTCTCCTTCGGCGGCACCAAAAACGGCTTGCTCTTCGGTGAGGTCGTCATCGCCCTGAACCCGGCCGCGGCCCAGGGCCTGATCTACCTGCGCAAGATGAACATGCAGCTCGCCTCCAAGATGCGGTTTATGTCCGCGCAGTTCATCGCCCTGCTCGAAGGGGACCTGTGGCTGCGCTCCGCCTCGCACGCCAATGCCATGGCTGCCCGGCTTCGGGCCGGCGTCGAATCCATCCCCGGCGTCGAGCTAAGCCAGAAGACGGAGTCCAACGGCGTGTTTGCGGTCCTGCCGCCCGGCGTGGCGGACCGGCTGCGCGCGTCCTTCCGTTTTTACGACTGGAACGAGGCGGCCGGCGAGGTTCGCTGGATGTGCTCCTTCGACACCACCGAAGACGATGTTGATTCCTTTATCGCCGCCATCAAGCGCGAGCTCGCCGCCGGTTGATCCCGGCAGTGCGCCCGCCGCCCTCGCCCGCCCAAAGCCGGAGCGGGCAGCGGCGGCGAGCCTGCAGGGCTTGTGCACACTCCGTGCATAATCTTCCATTGTGAACGCACTCGACCAGGTTCCGGCAGATTTTCTTTTTGCCCTGGGAACGCTTCGGCAGGCACGAACCCGGGGTGAACTGCGCCTGGAAGAAATCCCGGCCCCGGCGCGGCTGGCACCGTTCGCTGTGGCACTCGGGGCGGAGGTTGTTGCGCCCGGCGCATCAACGTCTTCCGGCGCAGTCCATGGACCCGCGGCGGCCGCCCTGGCGCGAGCGTCCGAGAGCGAGGACATCGAACTGGCCACCGGCCGCTTTATCCTGCTGCACGATCCCGACGGCTCCGCGGTCTGGGAGGGGGAATTCCGGATCGTTACCTACATCCGCGCGCAGCTGGAACCGGAGATGGGCAATGACGAACTGCTGGGTTCCGTTGCCTGGACCTGGCTCGTCGAAGCCCTGCAGGACCATGCCGCACCGTACCGCTCGGCCGGCGGCACCGCGACCAGGGTACTGTCCGAAAGCTTCGGAACCCTCGAAGGCCGACCCAATTCGATCGACATCGAGCTCAGGGCATCCTGGACTCCGGCCACCCCGGACATCACCTCGCATCTGGAAGCCTGGTCCGACATGGTCTGCACGTTCGCCGGCCTGCCGCCGCTGCCCGACGGTGTCACAGCCCTGCCGCGCCGGCGCCGGGGACGGGCCTGGTTTGGAAGCTGACATCGGCCGCAAGGACGGGCACACCGACTCCTTTTGGCGGATGCGCGGCCCGCAGCACCGTGTTATCGGTAAACTAAACCCATCATGACCCCTCAAATTCCGGAAATCAGCACGGCAGGCACCGTACAACATCAGACCGAGGCCGCTGACGCCACAGCCCACATCGCCGTGGACGGCTTCGACAGCCTGGTTCCCGAGGTGATCGACCTTGACGCCCCCCGCGACGGTGTGCCGCTCGTTATTGAAACCATGTCCGGGCTGGAACGCTGCGCGGCTGCCCTCGCCGCAGGCCATGGCCCTGCCGGAGTCGACGCCGAACGCGCTTCCGGTTTCCGCTACGGCCAGCGCGCCTTCCTGGTGCAGATCCGCCGGGAGGGCTCCGGCACCTGGCTGATCGACCCGGAACCCTTTGGCGACCTTGGCATCATCAACGAGGCCCTGCGCGGCGTCGAATGGATCCTGCACGCCGCCAGCCAGGACCTGCCGTGCCTCTCCGAACTCGGCATGTGGCCGGACAGACTCTTTGACACCGAACTCGCCGCCCGCCTCGCCGGGCTTCCCCGGGTGGGCCTCGCTGCGGTGATCGAGCAGCTGCTGGGCTTTGGCCTCGCCAAGGAACACTCAGCGGCCGACTGGTCCACCCGGCCGCTGCCGGAACCGTGGCTCCGCTACGCGGCACTGGATGTCGAAGTTCTTACCGAACTGCGCGAGGAGCTTATCGAACTGCTCACCGCCGACGGCAAACTGGACTTCGCCGAACAGGAGTTCGCCGCCATCCTGGGCGCCGGCCAGGCACCACCCCGGGTCGATCCGTGGCGGAAAACGTCCGGACTGCACCAGATCCGCGACCGGCGCCAGCTCGCCGCGGTGCGCGAGCTATGGCTCGAACGGGATTCGCTGGCGCAAAACCGCGACGTCGCCCCCGGCCGGCTGATTCCCGACTCCGCCCTGGTCGCGGCGGCGAAGGCTATGCCCGGCACCGTGCCCCAGCTGCTGGGGACCAAAGGCTTCCACGGCCGCGCAGCCCAGCGCGAGGCACCGCGCTGGCTGCGCTGCATCACCGCCGCCCGCGCCCTCGAGGACCTTCCTCCCCTGCACCTGCCCACCAACGCTCCCCCGCCCCCGCGGGTCTGGGCCGACCGGGACCCGGAGGCCGCCGCCCGGCTCGCCACCGCCCGCCCGCTGCTGCAGGCCAAGGCCGAAGAACTGAACATGCCTTTGGAAAACCTGTTGACCCCGGACCACCTGCGCCGTGTCTCCTGGCGTCCGCCCGTGGAGTTCAGCGAAGAGGGAATCGCCGAGGAACTGGCGAACCTCGGGACCCGGCAGTGGCAGATCGAACTGGTCACCCCGCTCATCGCCGAAGCCTTCCGCAACCCGCAGCCACTGCCGGTCAAGGAAGCCAAGACCGTGCCGGCCCCGGACAAAGCAGGCTAAGCCCGGCAGCCGCCCTCCCGGCCCGTTGCCAACCCGCCTCCATGCGGCCCGGCCACCTACTCCTTGCCAGCTATGTTACTGACAAGTAACATGTTGTCTGATGTCGCCCGGTTCCCTGCTGTCCTCGGCGTTTGCGCGCGGGGCAGGGGTCCGGCACCCAGGTCTCGATGAGGAGTAACACGTGAGCCACACCCGGAGCACCGCGAATCCGCGCACCATCCGTGAGGTCGTCTTCGTCGACGGCGTCCGCACCCCGTTCGGCCGGGCCGGCGAGAAGGGCATCTACGCCGGAACACGGGCCGATGACCTCGTAGTGAAATGCATCCGCGAGCTGATGCGCCGCAACCCGTCCCTGCCGGCCGAACGAATCGACGAAGTGGCCATCGCCGCGACAACACAGACCGGTGACCAGGGACTGACAATCGGCCGCACCGCGGCCCTGCTGGCCGGACTGCCGCGGACCGTACCCGGCTTTGCGATTGACCGGATGTGCGCCGGCGCCATGACGGCCGTGACCACCACCGCCAGCGGTATCGGCTTCGGTGCCTACGACGTTGTGATCGCCGGCGGCGTGGAACACATGGGCAACCACCCGATGGGGGCCGGTGCGGATCCCAACCCGCGCTTTATGTCCGAGCGGATTGTGGACCCGGCAGCCCTGAACATGGGCAACACGGCAGAGAACCTGCACGACCGCTTTCCCGCCATTACCAAGGCACGCACCGACGCCTACGCCGTCGCTTCCCAGGACAAGCTTGCCGCAGCATACGCGAAAGACCAGATCCAGCCGGACCTGGTCCCCGTGGCCACCATAAAGCCGGGCCGGGGCTGGACCGTCAACACGGTGGATGAGCCGCCGCGCCCGGGCACCTCCGTGGCGGACCTCGCCACGCTCAAAACCCCCTTCCGCGCCCACGGCCGGGTCACGGCAGGCAATGCAGCAGGCCTCAACGACGGCGCCACCGCCGCACTGCTGGCCTCCGCCGAGGCGGCCGAGGAACTTGGCCTGCCGGTGAAGATGCGCCTGGTCAGCTACGCCTTCGCCGGCGTCGAGCCGGAAGTTATGGGCATCGGCCCGGTCCCGGCCACCGAGAAGGCCCTGAAGAACGCCGGACTCGGCATCGAGGACATCGGCCTGTTCGAAATCAACGAGGCCTTCGCCGTCCAGGTGCTCAGCTTCCTGGACCACTTCGGGATCGCCGACGACGATCCCCGCGTCAACCGCTACGGCGGTGCGATCGCCGTCGGGCACCCGCTCGCTTCGTCCGGCGTCCGGCTGATGAACCAGCTGGCCCGCCAGTTTGCCGAGGACCCGGGCGTTCGCTTCGGAATGACCACGATGTGCATTGGCCTGGGCATGGGGGCCACCGTCATCTGGGAAAACCCGCACCACGCCGATTACGGCACCGACTACACCACCACCACGACTGGAGCCGCAGCATGAGCGCCGCCGATTTCCATAAGCTTGCCGAGCTGTTCCCGAACGAGACGGTAACGCACTCCTACGTCCAGGACATCGCGCTGCCGGCTGTCAACGGCAAGAGCCCCGGCACCTTCGCGCTGCTCACGCTCGACAACGGCCTGGACCACTCCAAACCCACTACCTTGGGCCCGAACACGCTGATCGAGCTCGGCACCGCCCTGGAGGGGCTGCGGGACCGTGCCGCGCGTGGCGAGATCGCCGGCGTCGGCGTCACCGGCAAGCCGTACTTCCTGGTCGCCGGCGCCGACTTGTCCACGGTCAAATCGGTCAGCGGCCGCGAGCAGGGCCTCTGGATGGCCCAACTCGGCCACGATGTCTACGCCACGCTGGCAAACCTCGGGGTTCCCAGCTTCGCCTTCATCAACGGACTGGCCCTCGGCGGCGGGCTGGAGATAGCCCTGCAGTCCACCTACCGCACCGTCTCCACCGGCGCCGGTGCGCTGGCACTGCCGGAGGCGTTCATTGGCCTGATCCCGGGTTGGGGCGGCGTCTACATCCTGCCGCGGCTGATCGGCCCGGAGAACGCCGTTAAGGTGATGATCGAGAACCCGCTGAGCAACAACCGCACCCTGACCGGACCGCAGGCCTACAAACTCGGCGTAGCGGACGCCATCTTCGAGCCCGCCGACTTTGTCGAGCAGTCAGTCGCCTGGGCTGCGCAGGTTATCGCGGGCGCCCTCACGCCCGAACGCGCCAATGCCGTCGACCCCGCCGTACCGGAGGTGGCCGATCGCTGGGCCGGTGCCGTCGCCGCGGGCCGCGCCTTTGTCGAAACCAAGACGTCGAACGCCTCCCCGGCCCCGGCCAAGGTGCTGGACGTGCTGGAAGCAAACCGCACCATGACCCAGGCTGAGTCGGCGGAGCTCGAGTGCCGGACCCTAGCGGACCTTATGCAGACCGACGAGTTCCGTTCCACTGTCTACGCCTTCCTGGATCTGGTGCAGCGCCGAGCCAAGCGCCCCGCCGGCGCCCCGGACCGCAAACTCGCCCGTCCGGTCACAAAAATCGGCGTCGTAGGGGCCGGCCTGATGGCCAGCCAGCTCGCGCTGCTCTTTGCCCGCCAGCTCAAGGTGCCGGTGGTGATGACGGACATTGACCAGGCCCGGGTGGACAAGGGTGTGGGTTACGTGCACGCGGAGGTGGATAAGCTGCTGGCAAAAAAGCGGATCAGCGCGGATGCCGCCAACCGGACCAAGGCCCTGGTCAGCGGCGCGGTTTCGAAGGAAACCTTCGCCGACGCCGACTTCGTCATCGAGGCCGTCTTCGAGGAACTCAACGTCAAGAAACAGGTCTTCAAGGAACTTGAGGCGATCATTTCGCCCGAGTGCATCCTGGCGACCAACACCTCCTCGCTGTCCGTCACCGCCATGGCTGAGGACCTGGAGCATCCGGAGCGGCTCATCGGCTTCCATTTCTTCAACCCGGTGGCAGTGATGCCTTTGCTGGAGATTGTCCGGGCCCCAAAGACCGACGACGCCGTACTGGCTACCGCGTTCGAACTGGCTAAGGGCCTGAAGAAGTCCGCAGTACTTGTCAAGGACGCCCCCGCTTTTGTGGTCAACCGCATCCTGCTGCGCCTGATGGGAGAAGTGACGGCCGCCTTCGACGAGGGTACCCCCGCCGGGGTGGCGGATAATGCGCTGCGCCCGATGGGCCTGCCGATGACACCTTTCGTTCTCGGGGCCATGGTGGGCCTGCCGGTCGCGCAGCACGTCCAGGAGTCCCTGCACGCTGCGTTCCCCGGCCGGTTCACCGTCTCGCAGAACCTGCAGAACCTGATCGATCACGGGGTCCGGTCCATCTGGGACCCGGCCTCGGTGACGGCCGGTACGCCGACCATTCCGGCCGAGACCCAGGCCCTGATGTCCTTTGGGGATTCGCCGTCCACCGCCGGGGAGGTGCTGCGCCGCACTCAGGACGCCCTCGCCGAGGAAATCGGACTGATGCTGGACGAGGGTGTCGTCGCCGGTCCGGAGGACATCGACCTTTGTATGATCCTCGGTGCCGGCTGGCCGATGTTCCTTGGCGGCATCACCCCGTACCTGGACCGGGTCGGCGCCTCGGAGCGTGTCACCGGCCGGAAGTTCCTGGCGCCGGGTGTGGCGTCCGAGCCGGCCTAACGCCCGGAGCGGCCGGACGGTCGAAGTGACCTAACACCCCGCATGCCGGCGGCACTCCCGGCGGCGGGCATCAGAGTTCCTGAAGCCCGCCGCCGCTGCGCGTTAAGGTCGCTGGGCGTTCAGGTCGCTGGGCGATCAGATAAGGTGCGCAGTGGCCGCTGCCTAGCCGGCGTCGTGAGTAACCCGCAACGCCGTGCGGGCACGCGCAGCGGTTTCCCGGGCGACAGCGAGGCCATCTAGAAAAGCGCGACTTTCGGCGTTCGCGGGAAGAGGTCGTTGAGTTCGTCACGTTCCGCGGCGGTGGGGATCCAGGCCACGGCGGCGGCGTTTTGCCGGACCTGCTCCGGCCGGGTGGCTCCGGCGATAACACTGCTCACCGAGCGCTGGGCCGCAAGCCAGGAGAACGCCACCTGGATCTCGTTCAGGCCCCGCTCGGCTGCGAAGGCGCCCAGGGCCGCCAACTGTTCCCAGTCGGCGTCGTGGACCAGGTTCGTGCGGGTGTGGCTGAGGCGCGAACCCTCAGGTGCGGTGTCCCTGGCGTATTTGCCGGTCAGCAGGCCGTTGGCCAGCGGGAAGTACGGCAGCACGCCCAAGCCGTAGGCGTCCGCGGCCGGAGTGACCTCAAGCTCAGCGCGGCGGTCAAGCAGGTTGTAGTGGTTCTGGCTGGAGATAAACCGGGCTCCACCGCGGGCACGGGCCACGAATTCGGCTTCGGCGATCTGCCAGCCGGCACGGTTGGAGTGGCCGATGTAGCGGACCTTGCCGCTGCTGACGAGCTCATCGAGGGCATCGAGGGTCTCCTCGATCGGGGTCAGCGGGTCGGGTGTGTGGAACTGGTAAAGGTCGATCCAGTCCGTCCCGAGCCGGCGGAGCGAGGCCTCCGCAGCCTTAATGATGTACCGGCGGGAGCCACGGGCACCAAAGTCATTGCCGTTGGCACCGCCCATGTCCATCCCGAACTTCGTGGCGACCACTGCCTCGTCGCGGCGGCCGTTCAGGGCCTTGCCCAGCATGGTTTCGCTCAGTCCCGGTTCCCGGCCGTAGGTGTCCGCGACGTCGAAGAAGGTTATGCCGGAGTCCAGCGCCGCATGCACCACGGCGTCGGTCCCGTCCTGCGACTCGGTCGCCGTATTGGCCCGGCCAAGGTTATTGCAGCCAAGTCCAACGACGGAGACGGTCAGTCCGGAATTTCCCACGCGGCGGTATTCAGTCATGTACTTCAGCCTATAACGGCCCGGGCCCGTCCGCGGGCCGCTGCGGCGGCCGGCGTCCGGTGTGCTGCCCGGGGCCGCGGAGGGTTATCCGGCGGTCAGCTCCAGCCCTTGATCGTCGAGGGCATCCTGGAGCTGGGCCAGGGTCCGCGGACAGATGCCGTGCATTCGGGCAAGTCCCCGCCCGCCGCGTGCCGCCACCTGTTCGAGTGACTCGACTCCGGCGTGTGCGAGGGCCCGGCGGGCCGGAGCCGAGATCCCCCGCGGCAGCGGGGTACGGCCCGGTTCAACGGATTTCGCCGCCATCTGGAATTCCTTTCCGTCGGGGTCCCCAAAAAATGGTCTGCAAGCTGCCCGTGGAGCGGCCCGCGGAACTAGAGGCTAAAGCTGTTCGCCGGCTTGGCTGAGTACTTGAGTCGAAAGCTGGACCCGTCGGTAGCGGCGCCGATGCTCAACTTGGTGAAGTCGAGGTCCTCGCCCCGAATGCAGACCTTGATGGCATTAACCGCCTTGTTGACGTCCGGGGTCAGGATAAAGATGTTGAGCTTGGAATCGGAAAATTCCGAGCGGTCCACTATTCCGAGGCCCCGCCACGCGAGGTGGCTGATCAGTGCGTCCTTGGCCTTTTCCTCGAGGTAACGGTCGCGATCCGTGCCACCCTTGGTCTTCAGTGCATACTGGGCCACGACCCAGAACTGCCCGTCCTCGGGGATTTCGGCAAAACCGTCTTCGGCGCACTGCACGGCGAAGGCATCCATCAGTCGCTCGGCAGCGCCGGCGTCGGCGACGTCGGTCTCATCGGTTTTGCTCTGGTGCCCGACGACGCCGTGGTTCATCACAAATTGGCTGTAGTCCTCGTCAAACCAGGCCTCCCTGAATTCGAGGACACCCTCATCGTTGCGCTTGTAAACCCGGATAATTCCGCTCATGCCCGTCCTTTCCTGAACCATTCGCGGTCTGTGCCGTCGAAGGGTGGCTGTTCTGCCTTGACGGCCTGGTAAAGCTGATCCGATGCGGCGCTGATCCGGGCCGCCACGTCCTCGGGGTAGTCCATCTCCACTCGGTGCTCGGCAAACTCGTCCTCATCGTCCACGTAGACTCCGCGCTCCGCGGTACGGATGACGTCCAGGTCCATGTCGATCAGGTGGAACTCGGTGACGCCGGGGCGGATGGTTCGCCAGCCGTGGTCCGTCGCGAGATCCACGTAAACCCTGACGCCGGCGGGATGGCCCGCTGCGTAGAAGGTGGCGACGTACTCGCCGCTTCGCGGAACCAGCAGCACGGCGTCCGATTCGGTGTAGAACGCGGCGCCCGGACGCGAACAGAACTCGTTGGTTCCCTGGAAGATCCACCAACCGTGGACGTCCTCGCCGAGGTAGGTACCGGGCACCACCCAGTGGGCCTTGCCGTTCCATTTGCGGTTCCGGGAGACTACCAGGTCTCCCGGAACCAGGTCCTTGGGGGTCCTCACAGAATCGGCAGGCTGCCGGTGCTGGGGTGTTCCTGGCCGGGGAGGGGACGCGCGAACGGTACCTTGGTCCCCAGGACCTGAGCCACGACGTCATGGGTGATCTGCTGGGCGGTCAAGCCGACCCGTTCGAGCACCTGGCTGCGGGTTCCATGGTCCAGGAATTCCACCGGCAGGCCCACTTCGTTCAGGGCGGTGTCCACTCCGGCGGCGCGCATTTCCTGCCTGATCCGGGACCCGACCCCGCCGGCGCGGACCCCGTCCTCGATGCAGATGACGAGCCGGTGGTGGGAGGCGAGGGCGACGATGGATTTCCGGACCGGCAGGACCCAGCGGGGGTCCACCACTGTGGAGCTGATGCCTTGCGCCCCGAGGCGGTTGGAGACGTCCAGGGCGAGTTCGGACATGGCCCCGACGCTGACGATCAGGACGTCGTTCTCGCTGGAGCCGACCGGGCGCCGTGCCAGCACGTCCACGCCGTCGCTGAGCCGCTCGACCGCCTCAACTTCGGCCCCGACAGTGCCCTTGGAGTAACGGATCACACTGGGGGCGTCTTCGATGGCGACGGCCTCGCGCAGCTCCTCACGCAACCGGTTGGCGTCCCGGGGCGCGGCGAGGTGCAGGCCTGGCACGATTTGGACCATGGCCATGTCCCACATGCCGTGGTGGCTGGCGCCGTCGGGCCCGGTAACGCCGGCCCGGTCCAGGACGATTGTGACACCGGCTTTGTGCAGGGCGACGTCCATCAGGAGCTGGTCGAAGGCGCGGTTCAGGAAGGTCGCGTAGACAGCGACGACCGGGTGCAGTCCCCCGAACGCCATGCCGGCGGCGGAGGTGAGAGCGTGCTGTTCGGCGATGCCGACGTCGAACACCCGCTCCGGGTGCCGGGCAGCGAACTTGTGCAGGCCGACCGGGATCAGCATGGCGCCGGTGATGCCGACGATGTCCTTTCGCTCATCGGCGATCTCGGCGATCTCGTCGGCGAAGACGGCGGTCCAGGATTTCGCTCCGCCGGCCTCGGTTGGCGCTCCCGTCTCCGGGTCAATAATCCCGACGGCGTGGAACTGGTCCGCTTCGTGTGCGCGGGCGGGCGCGTAGCCGTGACCCTTTTCGGTCATGGCATGCACAATCACCGGCCCGGCGTAATTCTTCGCGGTGGACAGTGCGTGCTCCATGGCCTGGAGGTTGTGGCCGTCGACCGGACCGATGTATTTCATCCCGAGGTCCTCAAACATACCCTGCGGGGCCCACCAGTCCTTAACGCCCTTCTTCATGGCGTGCAGGCTGCGGTAGGTGAACTGGCCCGCGGGTCCGCCGTTCTGCAGCTTGCGCCGCCACCAGTCCAAGGTGCCTTCGTAGGCAGGGGCGGCGCGGAAGGAATCGATGGTGGGGCGCAGCGAGGCGAGGTAGTCAGCGAATCCGCCCACGGTCGGGGCGTAGGAGCGGCCGTTGTCGTTTACGACGATCACCACCCGGCGCTTTTTGTCGGCCGCGATGTTGTTGAGGGCTTCCCAGGCCATTCCGCCGGTCAGCGCGCCGTCACCGACCACGGCGATAACGTAGCGGTCCCCGTCGCCGGTGAGCTGCCGGGCCCGGGAGATCCCGTCCGCCCAGGACAGCGAGGACGATGCGTGCGAGCTTTCGACGATGTCGTGCTCTGATTCGGCGCGGTCCGGGTAGCCCGACAGACCGCCTTGCTGGCGCAGGGTGCTGAAATCCTGGCGTCCGGTGAGGAGCTTGTGCACGTACGACTGGTGGCCGGTGTCAAAGACGATGCTGTCCCGGGGAGAATCGAAGACCCGGTGCACAGCGATGGTGAGCTCCACCACACCAAGGTTCGGGCCCAGGTGGCCGCCGGTCTGGGAGACGTTGGCGATCAGGAAGTCCCGGACCTCGGCTGTCAGCCGGTCCAGCTGCGCCTCGGACAACTTACTCAGGTCCTGCGGGTTGCGGACGGTCTCCAAGATTCCCAACGGCCCCTCCTTCGGGTGGTAGACATGCCTTTTAACTCTAACGCCTCAGGCATGGCGCCGGTGCCGGGCCACGAAAGCCCCGGTCCGTCGGGAACGGGCCGGGGCTTTCGGGTTGATACTTCCGGACTGCGGCTAGTTCGCGGAGATCTGCCGCAGCACGTACTGCAGGATGCCGCCGTTGCGGTAGTAATCGGCCTCGCCCGGGGTATCGATGCGCAGGACCGCATCGAAGCTCGTGACGGTACCGTCCTCGGCCGTGGCAATGACCTTCAGCGTCTTGGGTGTGGTGCCGTCGTTAAGGGCTGTGACGCCCTCAACCGCGAAGGTTTCCGTGCCGGTCAACCCGAGGCTGGCCGCGTTCTGGCCGGCCGGGTACTGCAGGGGCAGGACGCCCATGCCGATCAGGTTGGAGCGGTGGATGCGCTCGTAGCTTTCGGCAACTACAGCCTTGACGCCCAGCAGCGCAGTTCCCTTGGCTGCCCAGTCACGCGACGAGCCGGAGCCATACTCCTTGCCGGCGAGGACCACCAGCGGGATGCCGGCCGCCTCGTAGTTCTGCGCGGCGTCGTAGACGTAGGCCTGCGGGCCGTCGGCCTGGGTGAAGTCACGGGTGAAGCCACCTTCGACGCCGTCCAGGATCTGGTTCTTGATCCGGATATTCGCGAACGTACCGCGGATCATCACCTCATGGTTGCCACGGCGTGAGCCGTAGGAGTTGAAGTCCTTGCGCTCCACACCGTTGGCCAGCAGGTACTGACCGGCAGGGGTGTCCGACTTGAAGGAACCCGCCGGTGAGATGTGGTCGGTGGTGACGGAATCGCCAAGCTTCAGCAGCACCCGGGCGCCGGTGATGTCCTTGACGGGCTCCGGCTCCGCCTTCATGCCGTCGAAGTACGGGGGCTTGCGGACGTACGTGGATTTAGGGTCCCAGGCGAACGTGTCGCCGGCCGGCGTGGAGAGAGCTTTCCAGCGGTCGTCGCCGTCGAAGACGCCCTCGTAGCCGCGGGCGAACATTTCCTTGTCGATCGAGGAATCGATGACCTGCTGGACCTCAACCGGGTTCGGCCAGATGTCCTTCAGGAAAACGTCGTTGCCGGCCTCATCCTGGCCCAGCGGGTCAGCATCAAAATCGAAGTCCATGGTTCCGGCGAGGGCGTAGGCGATGACCAGCGGCGGGGACGCCAGGTAGTTCATCTTCACGTCCGGGTTGATCCGGCCCTCGAAGTTGCGGTTACCGGACAGCACAGCGGCAACGGAAAGATCGTTGGCCGCGATGGCCTCGGAGATTTCGGCGTCGAGCGGGCCGGAGTTGCCGATGCAGGTCGCGCAGCCGTAACCGACGATGTAGAAGCCGAGCTTCTCCAGGTACGGGGTCAGGCCCGACTTGTTGTAGTAGTCGGTGACAACCTTGGAACCGGGAGCCACGGAGGTCTTGACCCACGGCTTCGAGGTCAGGCCCTTGTCGACGGCATTGCGGGCCAAAAGTGCGGCGGCCAGCATCACGGACGGGTTGGACGTGTTGGTGCAGGAGGTGATCGAGGCGATCGACACTGCGCCGTGGTCCAGCTCGAACTCGCGGCCGTCAGCGGTCTTGACACTGACTTTCTTTGACGGCCGGCCGTTGGACTTCGGCCCGTGCGCGTGCGGGGCCTCGTCTGTCAGGTGCGTCTTGGTGGCGGTGAAGGACGGGGTATCGGACGCCGGGAAGCTCTCGTCAATGGCCTCATCGACGCTGCCGCCGACGAGGTCTTCCTTCACATAGTTGCGCAGGTCCTGGCGGAACTGGGCCTTGGACTCGGTGAGGATGATGCGGTCCTGGGGGCGCTTCGGGCCGGAAATCGACGGAACAACCGTCGACAGGTCCAGTTCGAGGTACTCGGAGAACTTGATCTCACGTGACGGATCGTGCCAGAGGCCCTGTTCCTTCGCGTAGGACTCCACCAAGGCGACGTTCTCGTCCGAGCGGCCGGTGAGGCGCAGGTAGTCCAAGGTAACGTCGTCGATCGGGAACATGGCGGCCGTGGAGCCGAACTCCGGGCTCATGTTGCCGATGGTGGCGCGGTTGGCCAGCGGCACGGCCGCAACGCCTTCGCCGTAGAACTCGACAAACTTGCCGACCACACCGTGCTTGCGCAGCTGCTCGGTGATGGTCAGGACGACGTCGGTGGCGGTCGCGCCGGCCGGGATGGACCCGGTCAGCTTGAAGCCCACAACGCGCGGGATCAGCATGGAAACGGGCTGGCCAAGCATGGCTGCCTCGGCTTCGATGCCGCCAACGCCCCAGCCCAGCACACCCATGCCATTGACCATGGTGGTGTGCGAGTCGGTGCCGACGCAGGTGTCCGGGTAGGCCCGGACGACTGAGCCGGACTCGGTGTCGACCTCGCGGGTCATGACCGTGCGGGCCAGGTATTCGATGTTGACCTGGTGCACAATGCCGGTCCCCGGCGGGACAACCTTGAAGTCATCAAATGCGGTCTGGCCCCACCGCAGGAACTGGTACCGCTCGCCGTTGCGCTGGTACTCGATCTCCATGTTGCGCTCCAGTGCGCCGGAGTTGCCGAAGGCGTCGATCTGCACGGAGTGGTCAATCACCATCTCGGCGGGAGCCAACGGGTTGACCCGCTTGGGGTCCCCGCCAAGTTCCTTGACGGCCTCACGCATGGTGGCAAGGTCCACCACGCAGGGCACGCCAGTGAAGTCCTGCATGATCACGCGCGCCGGCGTGAACTGGATTTCAGTGTCGGGCTCGGCGCTGGGGTCCCAGCCGGCCAAAGCGCGGACGTGGTCGGCCGTAATGTTCGCGCCGTCCTCGGTCCTCAACAGGTTTTCAAGCAATACCTTGAGGCTGAACGGAAGGTTTTCTGCACCTTCGACGGAGTTCAACCGGAAAATTTCGTATTCGGTACCGGCAACATTAAGTTTGCCTTTTGAACCGAAGCTGTCCACAATGCTCATCACAGGACTCCTCTCGCAACAGTTTCATCTTTGTCGCGCCGCAGACCCCTTGCTAGTTAGGTGGCCCTAACTAATGCTTGGCCTTGCTCGCACAAGGATCGGTACAGGGTGCAGGAGGTCAGCCGTGGGTACGGAGCGCGACGTCGGACTACTTCGCCCATCCTAGTGGCCTCAGCCCCGCGGAGTCAGTAGCGCCACAGTCTCCATGTGGTGGGTATGCGGGTACAGGTCAAAGGCCCGCAGCCCTGCCAGCTCCCAGCCGGATTGCTGGAAGTAGCCGACATCGCGGGCAAAGGACGCCGGATCGCAGGACACGTAGGCAACGGCCCGGGGGCCGGCTCCGATCAGCTGGTTTACCACGGCCTTGCCGGCACCGGCCCGGGGCGGGTCCAGCAGGATCGCGTCGAAATTGCGCGCCTTTTCACGCAGGACGCGTTCCACCCGGCCCTGGACGATCTCAACCTGCGGTGCGTCATGGAGGTTCTTGCGTGCGTCCCGGCTGGTCCCGGGAGCCCCTTCGACCGACAGCACCGAACCCGTGGCGCCGACGGCGTCCGCGAGCGGGGCGGTGAACAGGCCCACCCCGGCGTAGAGATCCGCAACAACGGCTCCCGGTTCCAGGAACCCGCCGTTGTGCAGGAATCCGGTCACGGCCCCCACGAGCGCGGCGGGGGCCTCGCGGTGGATCTGCCAGAAGCCGTCGCCGGTCACACGGTAGTCGTGCCCGGACGCGGTCTCCTGCACATAGGTGCGGCCGCGCAGCCGCAGTACCTCGCCTTTGACCGGATCAAAGCTCGCCACCGAAACATCGTCGGGCAGCTGGGCCAGGACCGCGCTAAGCCGCTTGGCCCGGGTGCCCGCGGCCGGGACCAGGAGCACCAGCGGCCGGGAGCCGTTCGCCGGTGCGGCGACCTCAACGCGTTCAATGCCCTGCAGGTCGATGTCCCAGAGCCGGAGGTTGTTGATGGCGTCAACGGCCAGCGGCATCTCCCGGACCGGAAGGATGGTATCGGAGCGGTGCGCGTGCATTCCAAGTTTGCCGGCCGGGGTCACGGCGAAACCGGCGCGGGTGCGCCAGCCCAGGCCCGCCGGCGCCGTCGTTCCCTGCTCCCCCACGGCTTCGACCAAGGAGCCTGCGGCCGTGTCCGTCCCTGCCAGCGGCAGTTCAACGCCGGCCAGGCGGTGCAGCTGCTCGGCCAGCACCTCGGCCTTGAGGCTGCGCTGGCGTCTCAGTGCGATGTGGCCGAGTTCTGCGCCTCCGACGGGCGGGTGACGGTGCGACCAGGAACGCGCGGAATCGGCCAGGTCCCAGAAGTGCGCCACCCGGTCCGGGGATGCGTCAAGGACTTCCACCACGTCGCCGCGCCAGAACTTGGCGTCCGAGCCGGACTCGGTGAGACGGACCTTGACCCTCTCGCCGGGAATGCCGTGCCGGACGAAGACCACCCGGCCCTCATGCCGGGCGACGCAGTGCCCGCCGTGAGCGACCGGCCCGACGTCGACGATGAGATCGGTGCGGTTTGGGGCCTGGGTGTCGGAGTTCATTGGATGTCCTGCAGTCTCTTGGCTTCTTCGGAGGATTTCAGCTGCCACGGCACACTGGCCACCATCACGCCGGGCTCGAAATGCAACCGGGTCTTGATGCGCAGTGCGGTCTGGTTGTGCACCAGTTGCTCCCACCACTTACCCACGACGTACTCGGGGATGTAGACCACAATCAGGTCACGGGGCGAATCGCGCCGCATGTTCTTGATGTACTCCATGATGGGGGTGACCGTTTCACGGAACGGACTGGCCAGCACGGTCAACGGTACCGGGATTTCCAGCTTCTCCCAGTCCGCGACCGTCTGTTCGGTCTCTTCGCTGCTGATGTCCACGGTGATGGCGTCCAGCCGGGAGGGCCGTGACGCGCGGGCATAGGCGAGGGCGCGAAGGACCGGCTTGCGCACATGGGAGACGAGGAGGACTGCGTGCACCCGGGTGGGCAGGGCCCGCGGAGAAGAATCCTCGTCGACTGCGAGTTCCTTGGCCACGTTGTCATAGTGCGACCGGATGCTCCACATGATGAGGAACAGCGCGAACATTGCCAGCAGCGCGATCCAGGCGCCCTGCTCAAATTTGGTGATCAGCACGATCACGAGGACCAGGGCCGTCATGCCGAAGCCGATTGCATTGATAATGCGCGACTTGAGCATCCGCCGCTTCACGGCAGGATCCTTGGCGAGCTTCAGCTCCCGGCCCCAGTGCCGGATCATCCCGAGTTGGCTCATGGTGAAGGAAATGAAAACACCCACAATGTAGAGCTGGATCAGCTTGGTGACGTCAGCGTTGAAGGCGATGATCAGCACCAGGGCGCCGGCGGCCAGCGCCAGGACGCCGTTGCTGAAGGCCAGCCGGTCTCCGCGGGTGCGCAGCTGCCGGGGCAGGTAGCCGTCCTGGGCCAGGATCGAGCCAAGGACGGGGAAGCCGTTGAAGGCGGTGTTGGAGGCAAACACCAGAATCACGCCGGTCGCGGCCACCACGATGTAAAAGGGAATGGTGCCGGCTCCAAAAATGGTCTGCGCGATCTGGCTGATGGCCGGATTCTGGATGTAGTCCTCCGCCAGCGGCTTGCCATCGAGCAGGAACTCGGTGGCCGGGTCCAGCACAATGTGCACCTTCGTGGCGTTGGCCAGGTAGATGATCCCTGCCAGCATGGACGCCGCGATCACGCCGAGCAGAAGCAAAGTGGTGGCGGCGTTTTTGCTTTTTGGCTTCTTGAAGTTCGGCACCCCGTTGCTGATGGCCTCGACGCCGGTCAGGGCAGCGGCGCCGGAGGAGAAAGCGCGCAGCAGCAGGAACGCGCCGGCGAGCCCAACGAGCCCGTCGTCAAAACCCTCGGCCGGAACAATCGTAAACGCCGCCGAGGGTGCCTCCCCCAGTGCCCCGGTGGCCGCCTGGAAGATGCCGATGGCCGTCATGCCGAGGATCGATGCCATAAAGATGTAAGTGGGGACTGCAAAGACGCTGCCGGCTTCCCTGATCCCGCGCAGGTTGACCAGGGCCAGGATCACGACGCCGATCGTCGCGATGGCGGCCTGCTGGCCGTGCAGCGAGGGTACTGCCGTCGTCACGTAGGCTGCCGCCGAGGACATCGACACGGCGACGGTCAGGACGTAGTCCACCAGCAGGGCCGAGGCGACCGTGAGCCCGGCGTATTTGCCGAGGTTCACGTTTGCGATTTCGTAGTCGCCGCCGCCGGAGGGGTAGGCATGGACGTTTTGCCGGTAGGAGGCGACAACAGTCAGCAGCACCACCATGACGGCCAGCCCCACCCAGGGCGAGAACGCCACGGCGCTGACGCCGGCCAAGGCCAGGGTCAGGAGGATTTCGTCGGGCGCGTAGGCCACTGAGGACAGCGCGTCGGAGGCGAAGATGGGAAGCGCGATCCGCTTCGGCAGCAGGGTGTGGGCCAGGCTGTCGTTCCGGAAGGGCTTGCCTACCAGCACCCGCTTCACGGCATTGAATATTGTCGGCACCCCACAAAGCTAGTCGCATTCGGACCCGATGTCATGACGGCGACCGGGCGCCGCGCGGCGGCGGCTCCAGGTCGCCGGGGCGCGGCAGCGGCGGGGCTGGCTCCAGGTGGCGCCGTGGCCGGTAGAGTTTTCCGCAGTAGCAGTCACAAAGCTTGAGGAGGCACGGTTGGCGCACTTCGTGATTATGGGTTGCGGCCGCGTGGGGGCAACCCTCGCGCACACGCTCGAGGATGCGGGCCACTCCGTGGCCATCATCGACCAGGACGACCGTGCTTTCCGTCGGCTCCGAACGGGCTTCACCGGCCGCAAGGTCACCGGCGTCGGCTTTGACCGCGAGACCCTCAAGCAGGCCGGCGTTGCGGAGGCCTATGCCTTCGCGGCTGTCTCCAGCGGCGACAATTCAAATATCCTGGCCACCCGTGTGGCACGCGAAACCTTCCACGTCCCGCACGTGGTCGCCAGGATTTACGACCCGGGCCGGGCTGAGATCTACCAGCGGCTCGGCATCCCCACGGTCGCCGCAGTGCGCTGGAGCGCGGACCAGGTGCTCCGGCGGATCCTGCCCGAACAGCACCTGGCCGGCGACTATCGCGACCCCTCGGGCCGCCTTGTGCTCGCCGAAGTGGACCTGAACACCGCGTGGATCGGCCACCCGGTCACCTCGATCGAGAAGGCCGCCGGGATCCGCGTCGCGTACCTGACACGGTTCGGTGAGGGGATGCTGCCCGCGGCCGGAACCCTGTACCAGGATGGCGACACCGTGCACGCCATGCTGGGCGTGGACCGCAGCAGCGAAGTCGGCCATGTTCTTGCCCAGCCCCCCGCCAAGGAGTCCTAAGTGAAAGTCGTTATTGTCGGGGCGGGAAGCGTCGGTTCCTCGATCGCGCGCGAACTGCTGGCCCACAAACACGAGATCCTGCTGATCGACCTCAAGCCCGAGGTAATCGGGCGAAGCGGACTGCGGGGCGCCCACTGGCTGGTTGGCGATGCCTGCGAACTGAGCACCCTCCAGGACGCGAAACTGGAAGACGCCGACGTCGTGGTCTCAGCTACCGGTGACGACAAGGTCAACCTGGTGGTCTCGCTGCTGGCGAAGACCGAGTTCGGCGTCGGACGCACGGTAGGCCGGGTCAACAACCCCAAGAATGACTGGATGTTCGACGATTCCTGGGGCGTCGACGTTGCGGTGAACACCCCGCAGCTGATGACTGCCCTGGTCGAGGAGGCCGTGGAGATCGGCGACCTCGTCCGGCTGCTGACCCTGCAGACCGGGGTGTCATCGCTGGTCGAGTTCACGGTCCCGCACGATTCACACGTCGTCGGACTGACCGTGGGCGGCATCGAATGGCCCGAGGATTCGACCCTTGTGGCAATCCTGCGGGATCAGGCACCAATCACGCCGAGCCGGGATGACGTGATTGACGGCGGGGACGAGCTGTTTTTCGTCACGACAATCGCAGCAGAGGACGAGCTGCGTGCCCTGCTCTCGCCGGAGTCCCAGGGCGAGCTGCCGGCGGAACAGCAGGGCGAAGACTCGCACGCCCACGAAGTCTTCGACGGCTTCGACGGCTTCGACGGCTAACCGGCTGTTGCCGGCAACCCCCGGTTGCCGGCCGGTTCAGTTGGGGGTTGCGGCTGGGGCGGGCCGGGTCAGCAGCCAGGCAACCCAGATGCCCAGGATGTACAGCGGTGCTCCCATCAGCAACCGCGTTGTGGCGAGGGCCGCGAAGCCCGCCTCGCCCATAAAGTACAGCGGAAGCTGGACCAGCAGGCGAAGGGCCAGGACCCCGATGATCACCCAGGTGCCGATCCGGTAGGCCCTGACCCGGGCTGGCTGCTTCCGCCAGTCCAGTCCTTCGTTCCGGATGAAGCCGAAGAGCAGCCCCGCAAACGGCCAGCGAACGGCGATCGAGATCGCCATCACCACGATGTAGGCGGCGTTGGTGAAGAATCCGGGGACGTAGAAGTCCTCGGCCTTGCCCGTGGTGTTGGCCAGCCACGCGGACAGCCCGACGCCGGCAATTCCCGCCAGTGCCTGCGTCAGCGGCTTGCGCTGGATGAGTCGGGCGACGGTAAACGCCGCCGCCACGGCCAGCGCGGAGACCAGCGCCAGGGGCAGCTCGCGCGCGATGGTGAAAGCGACCAGGAAGACCAGGCCGGGGAGGATGCTCTCGGCAATGCCCTGAATGCCGCCCGCGCTCTTGAGCACGTCGATGTTGCCGTTGCCGGACCGGTGCAGACCGGCCTTGGCGGCGTAACCTTCGGCGAGCTGCGCCGCTGTTGGCTGAACTGCTGTTGGCTGAACTGCTGTTGGCAGCGGCTCAGCGGGTTCCCGCCCTGCCGCGCCGGGATTTTCGGGAACCGTCATTGCTCCTCCTGCGGGGAGAGTATTTCGTAGCGGGGATTGAACATGGTCGGCAGTCCGTCCCGGACTGTGACCATGCCCTGCAGGCGCAGTTCGGTGCCGGCATCGACACCGGGTATACGGCGGCGGCCCAGCCAGACCACCCGGAGCCGGTCCTTGGGAACGGCGGACCGCTGGCGCCATAGGCCGGAGGCCGGCGTGGCGGCTGCGGCGCCGGATGCCACGGGGACGGAGCGTTTTTTGACCGGCGGCGCGTTGTGGTCGACGACGATCGCGGTAAAGGCAGCGACCTGGCTCGCCGGTGCGTAGGTGACCGATTCGATGAAGCCATGGCATAGCACGCGGCCGCGGTCCGGCAGTTCCCGGACGGAGACCGACGCAGCCGGGTCCTGGCGGGCAGCATCAGCCAATCTGGGTGGTCTCCGGTCCGCGTTCGGGGCGCTCGATGTCCGGGGCGGACTGTGGAGCGGGCACGGCGTTCTCCTTGGGCAAGTGCAGCTGCAGGAGGTCACGCGGGGGCATCGGGCTCTCGCCGCGCACCACCACGAGCTGCCGGAACAGTTCCTCGAGTCCGGCGGCCGCGTCGCGGTCTACAGCAGCCTCCCCGCCGAACACGCCGCGGAGGAACCAGCGCGGGCCGTCGACGCCGATAAAGCGGGCCACCCGGTAGCCGTGGCTGCCGTCGGCACCACCAGCGGGAAGCTTGGCGAGGAGTTCGGCGCCGAAGCCGCCCTGGACCTCCTCGACCTGGCCACCCTGGCTGCCGACGGACTGACCGATCTGCTCACGGATTTCCTCCCACAGGCCTTCGGAACGCGGAGCGGCGAACGCCTGGAGCTGAAGGCTTGAGCCGTTCAGGTCCATGGTGACGGCGACAACGCGCTGCGTGGCCTCTTCGACCTCAAGCCGGAGTTGCAGGCCTTCCGCCGGTGCAATCAGGAGGGCGCCGAGGTCCACGTAGCCGTCCTGGTCCTCGATCTCCGAGACGTCGAAGGGACCCGTGCCGCCGCGAAGCGGTGCGGCGGCTGCAGTCCCGGTCGAGTCATCGGCGGACGCTTCAGCAACTGCCCTCGGGGACTCCCCGGGTTCCGTCGCCTGTTCCTGCTTGGCTTTCTTGCCACGCCCAAAAACCATGGGGTCGTCTCCTTAATTGTGATCCTGTGCCGCCGCGCCACACTGCGCGTGCGGGGCTCCGGCTTTTATAGGCTGGCTGATGCAGCAAAAAAGCCGGCTGGTACGTCCTGCAAACGGGTCCTGCTGACCAGTTCGCGGCATCCGTTCGGGCCCGGCAGGCCTTTGCTTAGACCGGCGCGCCAAAACCTCCGGTAGACCCGAAGCCTGCGCCGCCGCGGACCGAGCCACTAAGTTCCTGGACCGGCAGGAAGCGGGCGTACTCCACTCGTTGAATTACCATTTGTGCAATTCTATCGCCGCGCGAGAGTTCGATCGCCTGGTGCCGGTCGGTATTGAGCAGCGTCACCGCGATTTCTCCGCGGTAGCCGGCGTCGACGGTTCCTGGGGCGTTAACTACTGTCAGCCCGTGTTTGGTCGCCAGCCCGGACCGCGGGTGGATCAAGGCAACAAAGCCGTCGGGGAGGGCAATGGCAACCCCGGTAGGGACCAGTTTGCGCTCCCCCGGTTCCAGCACTACGTCCTCGCGGGTCCGCAGATCCGCACCGGCGTCGCCGGGGTGCGCATACGACGGCGGTTCCAATCCGTCGTCGAGCATCTTCAGCTGGACCGTAAGGGTGGTGGTTCCGTATTCGGGCGCAGGCTGCGTTTCCGGCAAATCTTCGGGCGTTGCGTCGGTGGCGTCCACGGCAGTCGTTTCTTCAGTCACAGTTCCTCACTCTAACGCCAGCGGCGACGATCGGCCACGCGGCGTCCGGCCGACCGGGATACAGGACCTGCTGCCGCCGCCAAGGTGAAATAGCCCGGGAAAAGTGGAAAGCTGGCCTTATGCCCGAATCCAGCGCAGCCACGCCTGCCCCCATAAGCACCCCCAGCGACGCCACAGTTGTGTACAACGAGAAACTCTGGCCGAACGCTTGGATCTGGCTGGTGGCCGCGGGACTGTCGGGCGCCGGGATCCTGGTATTCGCCCCGATCAGCATGTTCGCAGGGATCACCGCTGCGGTGGTCCTCTTTACCATCATCTCGGTGTTGCTGGTCCTGTCGACCCCTTCCATTACGGTCACGGCCGCCACCTTGCGCGTCGGCCGGGCCACGATCGAGCGCGGCTTTGTTGGCAGCGCATCCGCGTTCCGGGGCAAGGAAGCGACGGCAGAACGCGGCACCCGCCTAAACGGCCTGGCGTTCCTGTGCATCCGTGGATGGATCGATCCAGTGGTCCGGGTCGAGATCACCGACCCCTCCGACCGGACCCCGTACTGGCTGGCCTCCACGCGGCACCCGGACCAACTCCTCGCCGCCCTGGCCTCCTAGCCCGCACAGTCCCGGCATTAAGGGAGCGAACGGGGCCCGGCTGCGGACCGAAAAGCCCTGGAAAGTAGCGGAAAATTGCGGCGCGCCCTCCGTCCTCACCGGAATTCGCCCGCATCGATGGCAGAGTTTCGATTGTTAGTAATGCCAGGGTGGAGGATTTGTATGCAGGATCTACGGCTTGTAGGCGTCCACGACGACGGGGAGCATCTCCTGTTGAGCGGCACCGGCGGCGAGATGTTCCAGCTGCCGATCGATGAGGCGCTTCGAGTGGCGGCCAGCAGGACCGCGGCTAAGGCCGCCTCCGGCGCTGCGCCCATTGCCATGTCTCCGCGCGATATCCAGGCGCGGATCCGCAGCGGCTCGACGGCGGCCGAGGTGGCTGAGCTCTCCGGCATTCCGCTCGCGAAAGTGCAGCGCTACGAGGGCCCGGTCCTGGCCGAGCGCGAGCACGTGGCTGCGCAGGCCCAAAAGGTGGAAGTCGCTGCCCCGGCCCCAGGCCATGACGTGTACCGCTCCGTGTTTGGCGACCAGCCGGCACTGCTTGGCGACATGGTGGCCCACCGGCTTAGCGCGCACGGCATCGATGCCTCCACTGTGGAGTGGGACTCATGGCGGCGCCCCGACGGCAGCTGGAACGTGGTGGCCCGGTTTGAGGCGAAGGCTGGCGGACCCGCTGGCATCGGCGAGGAACCCCCTGCCATGTGGACCTTCAGCCCGGCCCGGAAGTCCCTGCAGAACGCGAACCGCTGGGCGCAGCAGCTCAGTGAACTTGAGCCCCTCGACGGTCCGGTCCCGGCCCGTCGGCTCGCTGCCGTCTCCGACCGGCCCTTCGATTTTGAAACCGACGCCGATGCCGCCGCGCGGACCGCCACCGCACAGCTCCAGGTCGTCCAGCAGCTCCAATTGCAGCAGGAGCAAGAGTCCGACGGACTGCTTGACATGCTGCGCTCCCGCCGCGGCCAGCGCCTCGGTGTGGACGAGGACGCCGACGACGCCCTGGCCACGCTGCTGACGAACGGGGTCCCCGCCGCCCACCCGCGGCCCTCCGAAGTCCCTGCCGAGGTCTCCGCCGAACCGGAACCCGCCGGGACCGGGGGCAACACTCCGGAACCGGAAGACACCGAACAGCCGGTTCCTGCCGCGGATCCCTGGGAACGACGCCGCGACGGCCGGCCCTCGATCATGTCCAGGCTCACCTTGGCGCCCCGGCACCAGGACGCACCGGATGACGCCCTGCGGCTGCACGACGGCGTCAGCACCGAAACGCGCGAGATCACGATCGCGGCGTCACAGCTGCGTCCGGTCGGCAAGCAGGGGCCCGTTTCCAGCCCGGGGCTCGATGAGCTCCTCGGCGGCGGAACGTCCCGGCGCCAGCAACGGGAACCCGCAGCGGCGGCCCGCGATGACCGCGACGCCGAGCAACCGGAGCGCCAGCCGGCAAAGCCAAAACGCTCCAGCATCCCGAGCTGGGATGACATCGTCTTCGGTGCCCGCGGGGACTAGGCCTTCTCCGGAAGATCCGGTGCCCCCGGCGCGGGGCCCTGGCCGCGCAGTCAGCCGCGGTGGGCCCTTCGTCCGTCCGCCTGGAAACACAGCAGCGGGACTTCACGTTCGGCTTTTGTCAGCGAACCGTGCTGGCCCACCACCTCAAGGGCCGTTGGCCGGACCCGCCGGGTGTCATAAAAGGCCACGGCGTCCCTGGCCGCGATCATCACGTCCCCGATCCGCGTAACAACCTCGGCCCGGACCTCACCAAAGAGTCCCGCGGCGATGCCTTCCGCCCGGGTAAACGCCCAGATCCGCTCTCCGAAGCGTGCCCGCCAGGCCTCAACCAGCCGCAACCGGCCGGCATCGCCCACCTGGTCGTCCAGGTACAGGTGGACCATCCGCGGCTCCCCCGCCGTGTGCCGGACACCGGCCACAAGTTCGGGGTCGGCGGAATAATCGATTCGCTGCGACTGCGGCACGTCAAGCATGCCGTGGTCCGCCGTGAGCACAATGGTGGTGCCTGCCGGCAGGGTGGCGCTCAGCCGTTTGACGGTGGCATCGAGTTCCTCCAGCTGGTGCTCCCACTGCGCTGACTGGCAGCCGTAGCGGTGCCCGGCCTTGTCCAGTTCGTTGACGTAGAAGTACATCAGGGACCGTCCCGATCCGGCCATCGCCTCGGCGGCGGCAGCGGTCCTGGCCTGCGCGGTGGTGGCAGTGACGTAGCGGCCACCACGCAAGGCAGCGCGGGTCATGGCCGAGTCACTGAACTTCGGGAGGCTGACTGTGGTGACGTCCACATGGTCCGCGGACTGCTCGAACACCGTCGGGAACGGCTGCCACCGCTGCGGGTCGACGCCGGCGTCCCAGCCGCCAAGCATGTTGACCACCCGGTCCTGATCAGGGTCCAGCACGTCGTAGCCCACCATGCCGTGCTGCCCGGCGGCCAGGCCGGTGCCGAAGCTGGCCAGCGATGCCGCGGTGGTGGACGGAAATGCGGAGTCCAGCCAGACCGGCACCTCGCCTTGCCCGGACTGCATGACGGAGCGCAGGAACGGTGTGTGCGCCGACTTCTGCTTCAGCAGGTTTCGGCCCAGCCCGTCGGCGAGAACAACGCAAACACGCTGCGCAGCCGGCAACTTGAGCCGGTTCTCGAAACCCGGCACGCCCAGGCTGGCGGCGGCACTTGTGAGCACTTCGGCGATGGAACGCTCACCGAACGCCGGGGCCGCGGGCAGGTTCTGCGCAAGGGCCGCGGCGGAGGACAGGGGTTGGGGGGTGCCGGCCGGTGCCATCTCAGCGCTGGTGGCCGCGGCTGGTGCGGCTGCCGAACACGCCCATACGCGGGCGCGGCGGAAGTCCCGGACCGGTGTGCGGGACCGGGGCCGTGGACCCGGTATTCACGGCGCGAAGGGCACGGGCGAACAGCTTGGCGTCCTGGACAGCCTGCAGGCCGTCGGCCTCGGCGCTGATCCGGAGGACAATGTCTTCCTGGGCGATGGTGCCGCTGTAGCCATGGTCGGACTCGCACTGGGGGTCGCCGCAGCTCGCCGGTCCCATGTCGAGGCGCTGGCCGCCGGACCAGGCGATGGACAGGGTCAACTCCCGCACGGGATCCGACGGTTTGTAGTCCTGGGGCTGGGCGTACACATAACTGAGCAGCACGGAACGGATCTGTGTCACCGGAACGGATTCGGTGGAGACCTGGGCCACGATCTGTTCCCCGGCCTCGTCCAGCTGCTGGTCATCCACATGGGTGATGACGAGCATGTCGTCGGTCAGGACCAGCACGGAAATGTGGCGCCGCACTTCGGCGCGGTCGAAGTGCGTCTCCAGGTGCACCAGGTGGGCCACGCAGTCACGGCCGTCAAGTGCATCGGCGACGACGTCGGCCACCAGCCGGGGGTAGAAACCGGCCTGCTGCAGTGCCCCTTCCAGGCTTTGACCCTGCGCGCTGTGATCATGCAGGCCTTGATGGTGCGCGCCCGGACGTCCGGATACTGCCGCCTGGGGCTTGGGTGTCGGAGACTGAAAGCTCATGGTCCCCATTTTCACAGATCGGCTGGGGACATGCTAACCCGTTGCCGGCCGGGCGCCGCCGCCGCCATGGCGCCGGCACTCCCCCGCACCGGCTCCCGGGCCGTCAGCTGCGCATGGCCCGCCGGGCGCTGTCGGTGCGCTGGGCAGCATTCGCGATCCGGACGTCGGCAGCAAGGATGGCTGCGCCGTCCGGCCCGGCGAGCACGGGGTTGAAGTCCACCAAGGCGATTTCCGGGTGGTTGTCCTTGAGCTTGGTCAGCCGCGCCGCGAGGTCCTCCAGGGACCGCGCATCCACGGCCGGCAACCCCTGGTAGCCGAAGAGCTTGCGCGAGGCACGGGGGGACCGGATGAAATCATGCAGGTCGGAGCCGGAGAGCGGAGGCACCCGGTGGGCCCAGTCGTCCAGCAGGTTGACCGCATCGCCGGCCAGGCCAAAGGAAACCACGGGGCCCAGCAGCGGGTCCTCGATGGCGCGGAAGGTGCACGCCTGGCCTACCGGCGCCATGGTCTGCACCTCCAGCGACGGCGAGCCGTAGCGTTCCAGCGACTTGCGCATCTCCAGTACGTTGCGGCGCAGCGAGTCCGCATCCTGGATGTCCAGGCGCACCCCGCCCAGGTCCAGCCGGTGCCGCAGCGCAGGGTCGGTTGTTTTCAGGGCCACCGGCCAGCCAAGCCGGTCCGCGGCCGCGAGGGCCTGTTCGACGGTGTCGAAGCCGACCGACGGCACCACCCGGATACCGTAGCGGGCCAGCAGGCTGGCGGCCGTGTCCGGGTCCAGCCGGAGCAGTTGCTCACCGCCCACCCCGTCCAGCAGGCGTTCGAGCTCCTCGTGGGTGCCTTCGGGGTCGCAGCCCTCCGGCTCCGTGAACAATCCCTGGTCCCGGTCAAGCCACTGGGCGTAACGGACCACGGCACTAAGCGCCGCCACTGCCGTCCCGGGGTTGGAGAAGCAGGGAACCGCCGCCGGACCCGCGTCGGCTCCGACCATCCCTTCAACGTAGATCGAGGGGTCAAGGAGCCCGCTGAACGCCGCGACCACGGGTTTGCCCGCCGCCACCGAACATTCGGCCAGCACTTCGGCGATCTTCTCGACGGTCAGGCCGTGGGCCGGGAGCAGGGCGACCATCACGGTGTGGACGGTGTCCGCCGTGAGGATCTCCTGCAGGCTGTCCCGCAGCGCGGGCAGCGCCACGGACATCCCGGCGTCGAGGTCGACGTCGGTAACGATCCGCTCCACACCGAGGCCCTGGGCCGCGGCACTGTCAGCAACGACCTTGCCAAGGGCCCGCGAATTGCTGAAGACGGCGATACCCGGCCCCTTCGGCAGCGGCTGGCTCGAGACGATCTGCGCGACGTCCATAAGTTGCTCGATCGTCTCAACGCGGATCACCCCGGCCTGGCGCATCATCGCGTCAAGTGCCTCGGGCGGGGCCAGGGTGGTGCGGACCGCGTGGCCGGGAGGCAGGCCCAGGCCCGTCGCGTCGGATTTGGCCACGATGACCGGCTTGGTCCTGGCCAGGCGCCGGGCCAGGCGAGAAAATTTGCGCGGGTTGCCGATCGATTCCAGATACAGCCCAACGGCGGTGGTGTCGGCGTCGTCCTCCCAGAACTGCATCATGTCGTTGCCGGAGACGTCGGCCCGGTTCCCGGCCGAGAGGAACGTGGAGATCCCGACGCGGCGCCGGCTGGAGGCGGCGTAGAGCGAGACACCGATCGCCGCTGACTGGCTGAACAGGCCCAGGCCGCCGCGGCCGGCCAGCGTGGGCGCCATCGAGGCGTTCAGTGATACAGCAGGGTTGGTGTTCACAATGCCCAGCGAGGCCGGCCCGATTACCCGCATGCCGTTGGCACGGGCCTGCCGGACGAGTTCGCGCTGCCGGGCCAGGCCGCGTTCGCCGTCGTCGGCATAGCCGGAGGTAGCCACCACAATTCCCTTGACCCCGGCGGCGCCGCACTCCGCCACGATTTTGGGGACCTCGGCATAGGGGACTGCGATGATGGCCAACTTAACCGGGCCCGGCACTTCGGCGAGCCGGGCAAAGGAGAGCATGCCGGCCAGCTCAAAGGCTTCCGGGTTGATGGCATAGACCGGGCCGGTGAAGCCGCCCTCGATGATGTGCTCCAGCAACTGGTAGCCCACGGTGCCCCATTTGCGGCTGGCCCCGATCACGGCGACAGAGGACGGCGCGAGCAGTTCCTGGATGCTGCGGGCCTCGGCGCGGTGTTCCCGTGACTCCATCACGGCGCGCGACTTGTCGGTGGGGTCGATATTGAATTCGAGGCTGACCACACCGTCGTCGAAATGGCGTTTGACGTCGTAGCCGGCATCTGAGAAGACCATCAGCATCTTGCGGTTTTCCGGGAGGACCTCGGCGCTGAATTTCCGGATCCCGTTTTCGCGGGCGGCGGCGGCGAGGTGTTCAAGCAGAATGGACCCGATGCCGCGGCCCTGGTGCGCGTCGGCGATGTTAAAGGCCACCTCGGCGTCGGCGGGGTCATCGAGCCGGTCATAGCGGCCGATGCCCATGATTTCCCCGCCTACTGTGATGACCAGGGCCACGCGGTCCTTGTAGTCCACTTCGGTGAACCGTTTGAGTTCCTTGGCGGACAGCTTGGACTTAAAGGCAAAGAACCGCATGTAGATGGACTTCTGCGACTGTCCCACGTGGAAAGCCTGGACAGCGTCCGAGTCGGACGGGTGGATCGGGCGCAGATGGGCCGTCCCGCCGTCACGCAGGACAACATCGGCTTCCCAATATTCCGGATATACGCCTTCCGCGGGCTGATCCACCATAGGCTTAGCCTAGTCATAAAGTTACGCAGCGCACGCTCAGCACCCCGCAGAAGGACCCACCAGCCTCATGGCCCGCCGCCAAAGCCCGTCCCCGGCAGGGGAAAGCAGCCAGGATTTCGTCGAGAACATCGTCGACATCGATGTCACCTCGGAGATGGAAGGATCGTTCCTCGAGTACGCCTATTCGGTGATTTACTCGCGGGCCCTTCCGGATGCCCGCGACGGGCTGAAACCTGTGCAGCGGCGCATCCTGTACATGATGAGCGAAATGGGCCTCCGGCCGGACCGCGGCCACGTCAAGAGCGCCCGCGTGGTGGGCGAGGTGATGGGTAAGCTTCACCCCCACGGTGACACCGCCATTTACGACGCGATGGTGCGCATGGCGCAGGACTTCTCGCTGCGGCTGCCGCTTATCGACGGCCACGGCAACTTCGGCTCGCTCGACGACGGACCCGCCGCACCCCGGTACACCGAGGCCCGGCTCGCGGCGGCGGCATTAACGCTGACCGACCACCTCGACGAGGACGTGGTGGACTTCGTCCCCAACTACGACAACCAGCTGACCCAGCCGGACGTGCTGCCGGCGGCGTTCCCGAATCTGCTGGTCAACGGCGCCACGGGCATCGCCGTCGGGATGGCCACGAACATGGCCCCGCACAACCTGGTCGAAGTGATTGCCGCCGCGCGGCACCTGATCGAGTACCCGGAGGCCACGCTCGAGGACATCATGAAGTTCGTCCCCGGCCCTGACCTGCCCACCGGCGGACGGATCGTGGGCCTGGACGGCATCCGCGACGCGTACGCGACCGGCCGCGGCTCCTTCAAGACCCGCGCCAAGGTGGAGGTCGAGCAGCTCTCGGCCCGCCGCACCGGTCTGGTGGTCACTGAACTGCCGTACATGGTGGGACCGGAAAAGGTGATCGAGAAGATCAAGGACGCCGTTAACGGCAAGAAGCTGACCGGTATCAGCGACATCGTGGACCTCACGGACCGCAAGCACGGCCTGCGCCTCGTGATCGAACTGAAGAACGGCTTTAACCCCGCTGCCGTGCTCCAACAGCTCTACCGCTACTCGCCGATGGAGGATTCCTTCGGCATCAACAACGTCACACTCGTCGACGGCCAGCCGCAGACCCTGGGCCTGCTGCAGTTGCTCTCCGTCTACGTGGAACACCGCATCAACGTGGTGCGCCGGCGAACCGCTTACCGGCTCGGCAAGAAGAAGGACCGCCTGCACCTGGTCGAGGGCCTCCTGATCGCCATCGTGGACATTGACGAGGTCATCCAGATCATCCGGTCCTCGGACGAGGCGGCCGCGGCCCGGACCCGGCTGATGTCCATCTACGATCTCTCGGAGATCCAGGCCAACTACATCCTGGAACTCCGGCTCCGGCAGCTGACCAAGTACTCCCGAATCGAGTTGGAGAAGGAACAGGACGAGTTGCGCCGCGAGATTGCCGAGCTCGAGGCCATCCTCGGCTCCAGCGAGCGGCTCCGCGGCTTGGTGTCCGCCGAGCTGGCAGAGATCGCGGAAAAATATGGAACACCCCGCCGCACCGTGCTGCTGGAATCCGAGGCCGTCTCCCCCACTGTCGCCGCGCTGGCCGCCGCGACGGGTACCCGGGGCAAGGCTGCGCCGCTGGCCCTCGAAATCCCGGATGACCCCTGCTGGGCGATCCTGACGGTGTCCGGGCAAATTGCGCGGACCACCAACCGGGACAGCCTCGCCGAATCGGGTCCGCGGACCAGGCACGATGTGTTCGCCTCAGTGGTGAAGTCCTCGGCGCGCGGCGAGATCGCCGCCGTCACCTCCCAGGGCCGTATGCTTCGGCTCCAGGTGATGGACATGCCGGTATTGCCGCCGACTTCCGGTACACCGAACATGGCCGGCGGCGTCCCGGCCAAGGACTTCATCACCCTGCTCAAGGGCGAGTCGCTTGTGGCGTTCGCGCCGCTGGATGAGGTGCTCGCCATCGGCACTGCCCAGGGCGTCGTGAAACGTGTCCAGCCCGACTACCCGCTGAACCGCGAGGACTGGGAAGCCATCGCGCTCAAGGACAAGGACACCGTGGTGGGGGTGGCTCCCGCCGGGTCCGACGACGTCGACCTCGTTTTTGTGACCCGGCAGTCCCAGCTGCTGCGCTTCGCCGCCTCCGCTGTCCGTCCGCAAGGCAGGACCGCCGGCGGCATGGCAGGGATCAAGCTGGCCGCCGGGGACCGGGTGATGTTCTTCGGCGCCGCGAGCCCGGACGACAGCGCCGCAGTTGTCGTGACCATCGCGGGCACGGAGGGGGCCCTGCCGGGCACGGCCCCTGGTGCCGCCAAGGTCACGGCGCTGGCCGAATACCCTGCCAAGGGCCGCGCCACCGCCGGGGTCCGGGCACACCGTTTCCTCAAGGGTGAGGACACCCTGCTCCTCGCGTGGGCAGGCCACGGCCCGGCAAAGGCCTCTTCGCTGGCCGGTGTGGCGCGTTCCCTTCCCGGTGAACACGGCCGCCGCGACGGGTCCGGCATTCCGCTCTCGCAGGCAATCGACGCGATCGGTCCGAGTATGTCCTGGCAGCCGGAACCCGGTGCGGATTCCTAAGCCGGCAACGGCGCATGCCGCGGCGGGACAATACGCTTAGACTGCTCCCATGCCTATCATCGCGGACAACAAGGACTGGACCTGGGTGCTGTCGCAGCCTTGTCCGGAATGCGGTTTCGACGTCACAGCAAGCACCCCGGCGACGGTGCCGGGGCAGCTGGCAAGCATGCTTCCCCGCTGGCGGGCGGCACTGCGTCGCCCGGAGGCGGCGGAACGCCCGGACGTAAACACTTGGTCGGTGCTGGAGTACGCCTGCCATGTCCGGGACGTCTTCAGCCTGTTCGATTACCGGCTGGATCTGATGGTCAGCGGCGAGGACGCCCGGTTCGCAGATTGGGACCAGGACCTCACCGCCGTCGAGAAGGACTATGCCAGCGCCGATCCGGCCAAGGTCAGCGCGGAACTTACCGCTGAGGGCGAGCAGATCGCGGCGTCCTTCGGCCGGGTCCCGGAGGACCAGTGGGACCGCAAGGGCACCCGGAGCAACGGCTCGGAGTTCACCGTCCTGACGTTCTCGCAGTACTTCCTGCACGACGTGATCCACCATCTCCACGATGTGGATGCCTAACCCGCCGACAGCTGGCTGGTGAACTACCAGCGGGTCCGGGCCGCTACAGTTCCTTGTCCCAGGCCATGCTGCGGCTGACGGCCACATAGCCCATCTTGGTATAGAGGGCCAAGGCACCGGTCGGGTTCTCCGAGTCGACGTCGAGGGAGGCCTGGTCCATCCCGGCCGCGGCGAAACGGCGCATCGCGTCGGTCAGCAGGGCTTGTGCCACGCCGCGGCCGCGGAACTCCCGCCGGACGCCCAGCAGGTCCGTGTAACCCTCCGTGTAGCCCCTGGACCCAGCGATGGCAGCGTCATGGCTGGCGAGCTGGTAGCCGGCGACCCTCCCGGTGGCCCGTTCCAGCACCACAGCGCTGAGATCCGGCCGGGCCAGCGGGTCGTTCAGCACAAAGCCCCACGCCTCATGGTCCCGGGGCTCGCTGCCCCAGTGGTCCTGGAATGCTTCATTGTGCGCAAGCCGCACCGGCTCGTGCAGCTCGGGGCCAAAGGTCACCAGCTCCAAGGCGGCGTCAAGCACAACCTCGGGGACGCCATCCTTTAGCGGGCGGTGCATCTCGTTAAAGTAGCGGACAATCCGGTAGCCGGCGGCCTGGAACAGCGCCGCCTGGTGCGTGTGCTGCTCTTCCGCCTGGAGCCGCAGCTTGGGCCTGGCTCCCGGCATTGCGTCCACGGCAAAACGCTGCCGGGTCACGGATTCCATCCAGCCCAGCAACCCGGTGCCGATCCCGGTTCCCTGCCATCCGGGATCGACGGCGCCGTAGCCGATCGCCTTCTCGCCTTCCGGGTTCTTGGTGATCCGGCCGTAAGCCCGGGCCACGCCCTCCCCGTCGATGCCGAGGATGGTATTTGCGGCAGCAGGATTCATTGTCGAGGCGAGGACCTGTTCCAGGTCCGCACGGCGTTCGAACCAGGCCGGCTGTTCGACGCCGGCGGTCCGGGCGATCAGCGCGGCCCAGCCATCCAGGTCCGCGGGCCGGCCGGCCCGCCACTGCAGGCGGTGGTCCAGGCTGGTTCGGGGATCGGCGTGTCCGTGCATGGCAACAGGTTAACCTGCGGTCTACCCCCGCGCCAGCGACGGCGTTGGCGCCCCGGAACGCGGCTCATGGCCGGCGGCCGCGTGGTCCAGATCCAGGCGGGTGTCCGCATCGGCAATATCCGCCGGGTTGTGAGTCACCAGCACTACTGTGCGGTCCCGCAGGCCGCGCCGGAGCTGCGCCAGCATCAGCCGGCCGGACTCCGCGTCAAGGTGCGCCGTGGGTTCGTCCAGCAGGATGATATCCGCCCCGGTCAGGAGCGTGCGGGCAACGGCCAGCCGCTGCCGTTCGCCGCCGCTGAGGAACGCACCCCCGGGCCCGATCCGTGTGTCCAATCCGTGCTCCAGCCGCCCGATCAGCGGAGCGAGGCCCACGTCAGCCAGGGCAGCGCGCAGCAGCTCTTCCTGTCCCCGGCGCCGGTCTTCCGGGAGCCCGAGGAGCAGGTTGCCGCGGATGGTCGAGTCGAACAGATGCGCCTCCTGCGGGCACCACGCCGCCCGCCCACCCAACAGGACGTGGCCGCCTGCTGCCGGCAGGAAACCCAGGATCACGGCAAGCAGGGTGGATTTTCCGGAGCCGGAAGCCCCGGTCACAGACAGCCAGCGGCCGGGTTCGGCCGTGGCCGTGAGCGCAGTGAAGACCGGCAGCCCGCCGGGCCAGGCGGCGGCAAGGTCCTGGAGTTCGATGCCCGGCCGGCCGCCTGCCCTGGCCCCGACCGGCACCAGCCCGCCGGAAGTCTTTGCGTCGTGGTCATCGAGGACGCCCGCTTCGCCGATTCGCTCAAGCACGGCCCGCAACGCCGGGTACTGCCGGACGGCCGTTGTGATTCCCGCGTAGGGCTCCACCAGCGCGAGTTGGAGCAGTACAACGACGGCGGCAGTGGAGGCTGCGACGGCACCGCTGAGGACCGAGGGAGCCGCCAGCACCGCGCTGGCGAGGGCTGCGCTTCCGCAAGCCAGCACGGTCAGGCCCTGCCCGAGCCCCTCGGCCCAGGCCGAGCGCTGGGAAGCAGCAGTCGCCGCGCCGTCGGCGCCGGTGATGGCGTCGAGCACGGGTGCGCATACGCCGTTGGCGTGGAGCTCGGCGCGGGCATCGAGGGCCGCCGCCACTTGGCGGAGGACCCCGGAGCGGAGGCTTTGTTCGGTGCCGGCGGACATCCGGTCCGCGGCCAGGGCCAGCGCCGGGGCTGCCACCAGGCTTAGCAGGGCGGCGGCAATCACGGCCGGGAGCGCTGCCGGCACCAGCAGCGCGATGCCGGTAACGGCGGCGGCAGCGACGGCCAGGGCCGTCAGCGGCGGCAGGACCACACGGGGCAGGAGCTCACGTATCGTGTCGACGTCGTCCACCACGGTACCCAGGACGTTGCCGCCCTGCAGCAGCCGGCGCAGCGAGAGGGCGCGCCGGCTCAGCGATTCCCAGAGCCGGCCGCGGAGCCGTGTCAGGGCAGCAAAGACAGCATCGTGCAACAGCAGGCGTTCAAGGTACCGCAGCGCCGCCCGGCCGATGCCGAAGAAACGTACACCCACGATTGCGGTGAGCAGGTACAAGATGGGCGGCTGCTCGCTGGCGCGAATGATCAGCCAGCCGGAGAGCCCGGAGAGTGCGACGGCAAAGAGTGCGGCAAGGGTGCCGACAGCACCGGCCGCGGCGAACGCGAACTGGACCGGTGCGAGCAGCCGGCGGAGCCGCGCCGCCGTCGAACCGTGGCCGGCCGGCGCTCCAAGCGCGCCCCGGTGTTCCGGGCCCTCACCCATTCCCGGCTCCGCAGGCACGGGCCCGGACAGCTGCACTCCGGACAGCTGCACATTGGACGGCCGGGATGCGGCGGCAGGGGAAACGGCCGCCGCGGCGGCCGCCGCCACCGAGCTGCCGGCACCGATTGCCGGCGCTGCACCGATTGCCGGCGCTCGCCCGGGGGCCACCGCCACCAGCTCATCGGCAAGCTCCCGGGTCGCCTGGTCGTGAGCCACCAACACGATGGTGACCTTTCCCCGCAGCCCGGCAACGGCGCGGCTGACCGCTGTTGCTGAGGCACGGTCCAGGTGTGCCGTAGGTTCATCGAGCAGCAGCACCGTAGCGCCCGCTTCCACTCGGGCCAGGCCGCGCGCCAGTGCGACGCGGCGCAGCTCCCCCGGGCTGAGTTCGGCCGGGTGTTTCGCGGCGAGGTGCTCCGCGGCGCAGGCACGCAGGCAACGCAGGGCCGTGGCCGCGCCGGCGCCGGACGCGGCTCCGTCCGGTGCGGCGCCCAGATAGAGCCGCACCTCGTCCAGCACTGTCGGTGCAACCATCACGGGATGCTGCGGTACCCAGGCCAGGTCGGCCGGGGTGAATCCTTCTAACCGACCGGTGACGGTGGTTTTTCCGCCGGTGCCGATGGTGCCGGCCAGGACGCCGAGTACTGTGCTCTTGCCGGCACCGCTGGCTCCGTCGAGGGCGGTGATCCGGCCCGCGCCGGCGGTGAAGCTGAGCGGTCCGACGGCGGAGTCCAGGCTGCCTCGGTAGCTGACGACCAGCCCGACCACTGCCACGGCAGGGGGGCCGGCGGCCGGGCCTGCCGTGCCGGCAACCGCGGCAGCGGATGGCGGGACGGGGCGAAGCGGCGTGGATTCGGGTGCCTCGAGGACTGCGGTGGTTTCGGCGAGCGCGGCGCGGCCGTCGTCACTGGCGTGGTGGGCAGTGCCCAGTTCCCGCAACGGCAGGTAACAGTCAGGGGCGAGGATCAGGGCCAGCAGCCCGGCTTCCAGTGCCATGTCACCGTGCACCAGCCGGACGCCGATAAAGACCGCGACGACGGCCACAGAGATGGTGGCGATGAGCTCCAGCGCGAGCGCGGACAGGAAGGCGGTCCGCAACGTCCCCATGGTCCGCCGTCGATACTCCTCCGAGAGGTCCTCAAGGGCCTTGCGCTGGGCAGTGGCGCGGCCGAGCCCAACGAGCACGGGCAGGCCCTTGGCGAGTTCCAGCATGTGGCCGGAGAGCCGCGACAGCGCCGACCGGGCTTCCCGGACGCGCTCATCGGTGTACCGGCCGATCAGGACCATAAACACCGGCACCAGCGGGACGGTCAGCACAATCACAACGGCACTGATCCAGTCGGCGAACAGAATGCGGGCTCCCAGCAGCAGCGGGAGCGCAGCGCAGTTCACCAGGGCCGGGAGGTACTGGGTGTAGTAGCTGTCCAAGGCATCCAGTCCCCTGGTCGCGAGAATGGCAAGGCCGCCGTCGGCGGGCCCGGCGGACCGGGTGCCGCTGCGCAGCGCACGCGCCAGCAGCTGCGAACGCAGTTCCTCCTTCACACCCAGTGCAGCGCGGCGCGACGCTGCCGCCTGCGCCCAGACGGTCAGGGAGCGCAGCACCACCCCGGCAACCCCCCAGTACAGCTGAGCGTTCCAGGCCGGGTCGCCGGCCATCAGGCCGGCCAGCATGGATGCCACCGCCTGGCCGACCAGCACGAGGGACAAGGCCTTCAGGGCCGCGAGCAGGCCCAGCAGGTACAGGGCTGTGCGGTTGGCGCGCCCCCGGGGGAACTGCGGTCTCATCAGGTGCTAGTCCTTGGGTGCCAGTGCTTTGGCTGCGATAGCCGGGAGGAAGCTGTGGGCCGCCGGGATGTGCGCGTCGCTTACCCGGCGCCGGAACACCCAGTACGTCCATGCCTGGTAGGCGAGCACCAGCGGCAGCCCGATGCAGGCGACGACGGTCATCAGCCCCAGGGTGTAGTCCGAGGAGGAGGCATTTGAGATTGTCAGGTTGAAGTCCGGGTTCAGCGTGGACGGCAGTACCACGGGAAAGGCTGCGCCAAAGATTGATGCGCTGCCCAGCAGCAGGAAGGCGCCCAGCGACACAAACGCCCGTCCCTCGGCACCCTTGCGGGCAAAGGTCCAGGCCAGGACTGCTGCCACCACTGCGGCAACGACGGCCAGCACGGTCCAGATCTCGCCGCTGAGCAGCTGCAGGCTCACGGCCCAGCCCGCGATCGGAAGCAGCAGCACGGGCAGCAGCCGGACGAACCACCGGCGGGCGCGGTGCCGGATCTCGCCGTCGGTCTTCAAGGCCAGGAAGGCGAGCCCGTGGAGCAGGGAGAAGCCGACGACGGCAAGCCCGCCGAGCACGGCGTAGGCACTGAACCACGCGAAGGGGCCGCCTTCACGGTCGCCGTTGGCGTTCAACGGGAGTCCGGTGGTGGTCAGTGCGAGGGCGGCTCCTACGCCGAAGGCCGCCACAAGGGAGCCGAGCGAGATGGCCCAGTCCCAGCGGGCACGCCATCGCGGGTCGTCCACCTTGCCGCGGTATTCAAAGGCCACGGCGCGGAAGATAAGGGCCACCAGGACCAGCAGCAGCGGCAGGTAGAGGGCGGAGAACAAGGAGGCGTACCAGAACGGGAAGGCCGCGAAGGTAGCACCCCCGGCCGTCAGCAGCCAGACCTCGTTGCCGTCCCAGACCGGTCCGACGGTGTTGAGCAAGACGCGGCGTTCGGTATTGTTCCGGGCGAAGCCCTTCATCAGCATGCCGACGCCGAGGTCAAAGCCTTCGAGAAAGAGATAGCCCGTCCACAGCACCGCGATGGCGATGAACCAGATGGTGGGAAGCAGTTCCATGCTGAGTATCCTCTGCGTTTCTTGGGGAGCGAAGGCTTAGTAGGCGAAAGCCAGGACGTCGTCGGCATCCCCGGGCGTGCCCGGGCCGCCCGGCGCCGAGTCATGGTCATCGGGAACGTGGGCGAGCTCGGGCATGGCCGAGACCACCCCGCCCCGGATATACGTGACCAGCAGCTTGACTTCCACCACCAGCAACACCGCGTACACGGCGGTCAGCACCACAAGCGAGGTCAGGAGCTCACCGGCAGAGACGCCCGGTGAGACGGCCGCGGCCGTGAACATAAAGACCTGGTCGATCCCGCTGGGATCCGGGTTGGGGGCGACAACAAAAGGCTGGCGGCCCATTTCGGTGAAGATCCAGCCGGCGGCGTTGGCCCCGAATGGTGCCAGGATCCCGAACACGGCAAGCCGCATCAGGCCGCGGGAGGCGGGCACTGTCCCTTTGCGGGTGATCCACAGTGCAGCGAGGGCGGCCAGGGCCGCCGCTCCGCCGAAACCGATCATCATCCGGAAGCCCCAGTAGGTAACCTCCATGACCGGAACGTACTGGATCTCCTGGCCGGCGCGGTCCCCATAGATCGGGTTGTCCGGCAAATTGGTCCCGTAGTCGGCCTTGTACTGGTCAAGCAGGCTGTTTACGCCCTTGACCTCGGTGGTGAAGTCCCCCTTGGCGAGGAAGGACAGGATTCCGGGGACCTCGATCACGGCGACTACGTCATCGCAGTTTTTGGAGCCGACGTTTCCGACGCTGAGGATGGAGAACCCGGTGCCGTCGTGGCAGGCCGCCTCGGCGGCGGCCATCTTCATGGGCTGCTGCTCGAACATCAGCTTCCCCTGCAGATCTCCGGTGATGGCGGTGCCGGCGAAGGAAATCATGGCGACGACGGCGCCGATCCGCAATGAACGGATCCAGACGGCGTGGTCGGTGCGGTCCCGGCCGGGGATGGCGGCCTCGCCGGGAATCACCCTTCCATCGGCATCGACGGCGTCGATCCCATCGTGGCGGCGGCGCCACAAGTGGTACCAGGCGATGCCCAGCAGGAAAGCCCCGGCGACGGCCAGGGCGCCGAAGAGGGTGTGCGGGACAGCAACCAGGGCGGTGTTGTTGGTAAAGACCGCCCAGGCGTCGGTCATCACCGGACGGCCGTTGATCATCTCCACGCCGACCGGGTGCTGCATCCAACTGTTCGCCACGATGATGAAATAGGCGGAGAAGACCGATCCGATCACGGCGATCCAGAGGCAGGCAAGGTGCACGGCGGGCTTGAGTTGCTTCCAGCCAAAGATCCACAGGCCCAGGAACGTCGATTCCACAAAAAACGCCAGCAGGGCTTCGAGGGCCAGCGGTGCGCCGAAAACGTCGCCCACAAAGCGGCTGTACTCACTCCACGCCATGCCGAACTGGAATTCCTGCACAATGCCGGTGGCGACGCCCATGATGAAGTTGATCAGGAAGAGCTTGCCCCAGAACTTGGTCATCCGGAGGTACTCCGGTTTGCCGGTCCGGTGCCACATCGTCTGGATCACGGCGACCACAAGGCCCAGCCCGATCGTCAGCGGCACCATCATAAAGTGGTAGACAGTGGTGATTCCGAATTGCCAGCGTGCGATTTCCAAAGCGTCCAAGGCAGTCCCTAACTGTGCTGAGCGGGCAACTTCTACATGATGTAGAAAACTTCTTCTACAAAGTGTAGAACAAATCATCAGCTCGCTGCACCCAGCGTTGCACGCCACGGAACGAGCCGCAATGGCGCCTGAGCACGGGAAACGCCGCGCCTGCGGTGTCCCCGGCTGCGCCGGATGGCCCCTGATCGACTCCGGCCTGCGACACGCCCGGCCGAAGTCTTCTACCTCATGTAGAAACTATCCGCAAAACACGGTAAATTTAAGACCACAGCATTGATGGAACGCCCTGCAGGCTGGATCGCCGCAGCGGCACTGACAAAGGACGTACGGAATGGCTAGTCTCGGTGAACTGGAACGGGCAGTGATGGACCTGCTCTGGGCGGGCCACGAGGCTGCCACAGCAAACACCCTGCGGGATCTGCTGGCACAAAGCACACGCGCCGAAAACGGCGCCAGGGGGCACGAGGGCAAGGATCTGGCCGTTACGACGGTTCTGACAGTACTTTCCCGGCTGGAGCGCAAGGGCCTTGTCGAGCGGGAACGCGGCACCCGTCCGCACCGCTACCAGGCCGTCTCCAGCCGCGAGGACCACACCGCTGAGCTGATGCACGAGGTTCTGGGGTCCGCGCCGGACCGCGAGGCCGTGCTCGCCAGGTTTATTGGTTCGGTCACGGACACCGAGGCAGAAACGCTGCGCAAGCTGCTGGGGCTCAGCTAGCGCCCGATGTTCTGGACCTCATGGTTTCTGGCGGTCCTTGCGATAGTGCTGGCCTGGCCGGTGCCTATCCTGCTCTCGCACGCCCAGTGGCCGGCGCGCTCCCCGTTCACGGCCATGCTGCTCTGGCAGACCATCGCACTGGCGGGCGGCCTGTCGATGATCGGAGCCATGCTGGTTTACGGGCTGGAGCCGGTCGGAGACAATCTATTGGCCGGCCTGAGGGCTCTGGCCCGGATCGTCTTCAACAACGCGCCGACAACGGCGTTGGGGTTTTGGCACATTTTTGCGCTCTCGGCAGCGGCCCTGCTCTCGGCGCACCTTGTGTTCACGCTGCTGCTGACCTACTACAAAATCCAGCGCCAGCGGCGCCGGCACCGCGAACTGCTGGAGTTGCTGGCCTCACCTTCCGTTGACGGTCCGCGGACCATGGTGATCAATGTCGACTCCCCCGTTGCGTATTGCCTGCCGGGCGGGGCCCGCTCGGTCACCGTCCTCTCCGACGGATTGATGGCGGCTTTGGAGCCGGCGGAGTTGCGTGCGGTCCTGAACCACGAGAACGCCCATCTGGACCAGCGCCACCACCTGCTGCTCTGGGCCTTTGCGGCCTGGCGGCAGGCCCTTCCCTGGCTGCCTACCACCCGCCTGGCGCAGGAAGCGGTCAGTTCCCTGATCGAGATGCTTGCCGACGACGTCGCGCTGAAGACCGAGAGCAGGGCGACCCTGATCAAGGCCATCGCGATTGTGGCCAGCGGGTCACCCGGCGCCGCAGGCGGCCGGTTGGCTTTTAGCGAACCGGAGCTCTCCGACGTCGAAACCGGGCAGCCCGGTGCCACCGGAGGCGCCGGTTCCGCCCGGGCAACGGCGTCCCGAGTCAGCCGGTTGCTTGCGCCGCAGCCGCCCCTGCCGCAACCGCTGCGGGCCGGCGTCCTGGCAATCTGCCTGGTGCTGCTGACGGCGCCGACAGCGTTGCTGATTGTCCCCGGCCTGCTGGGCTGACCACCGCGGTTGACCGTGGCCGCTCCGCCGCCGGGCTGTTGTACGCCTGCAGGGGCGTCAGGCGTCGATGCGCTCCCGGTCCAGGCTCGCAGCGCCGGCAATGATGAAGTCCTTACGGGGCGCGACGTCGGATCCCATCAGCAGGTCGAAGGTTTCCTCAGCGTGCTTGGCGTTCTCGATTCCCACCTTGCGCAGGGTGCGGTGCCGCGGGTCCATAGTGGTCTCCGCCAACTGCTCCGCGTCCATCTCGCCCAGGCCCTTGTACCGCTGGATCGGCTCCTTGTAGCGTTTGCCTTCCTTGGCGAGCCGGGCCAGCAGGGAATGCAGCTCGGCTTCGGAGTAGGTGTAGATCATCTCGTTCGCCTTCTGGCCGGCGTTGATGACCTCCACCCGGTGCAGCGGCGGGACGGCGGCGAACACGCGGCCCTCATCGATCATCGGGCGCATGTAGCGGAAGAACAGGGTCAGCAGGAGGGTCCGGATGTGCGCACCGTCGACGTCGGCGTCGGTCATCAGAATGACCTTGCCATAGCGGGCGGCGCTGATGTCGAAGCTGCGGCCGGAGCCTGCACCGACCACCTGGATGAGGGCCGCGCATTCGGCGTTGGAGAGCATATCACCCACCGAGGCCTTTTGAACGTTGAGGATCTTGCCGCGGATGGGGAGCAGCGCCTGGAAGTCGGAGGACCTGGCCAGCTTGGCGGTTCCGAGTGCCGAATCGCCTTCCACGATAAAGAGCTCGGAACGTGCGACGTCGTCCGTGCGGCAGTCCGCCAGCTTGGTGGGCATGGAGGAGGTTTCCAGGGCGTTCTTGCGGCGCTGGGTTTCCTTGTGCACCCGCGCGGAGATCCGCGATTTCATCTCGCTGACGACTTTTTCCAGCAGCAGCGCTGACTGGGCCTTGTCATTGCGCTGGGACGAGGTGAGCTTGGCGTTGATCTCCTGCTCCACGACTTTGGCGACGATCGCGCGCACGGCGGAGGTGCCCAGGATCTCCTTGGTCTGGCCCTCGAACTGCGGCTCTGCCAGCCTGACCGTCAGGACGGCGGTTAGACCGGCGAAAATGTCGTCCTTCTCGATCTTGTCGTTGCCGGCCTTAAGCTTCCGGGCGTTGGATTCTACGGCCTTCCGGAAGGTTTTGAGCAGCGCCTGCTCGAAGCCCGACTGGTGGGTGCCGCCCTTGGGTGTGGAGATGATGTTGACGAAAGTGCGCACGGTACTGTCGTAACCGATGCCCCACCGGAGGGCGACATCGACTTCGCAGTCCCGTTCGACCTCGGTGAGCTGACTATGGCCCTTCTCATCAATGACCGGGACCGTTTCCTTGAATTTGCCGGCACCGTGCAGCCGCCAGACGTCGGTGACGGCGGGGTCCGCGGCGAGGAATTCGACGAATTCGGAGAGGCCGCCGTCGTGGTGGAAGACTTCCTCATGTGCGCCGGACTCCCCCGGGGTGCCGGGGACTTTGCGCTCGTCCCGGACGGTGAGCTTGAGCCCGGGGACCAGGAAGGACGTCTGGCGGGCGCGGTCCGCAAGTTCGTCGTAGGAGAATTTGGCGTCCGGGGTGAAGATCTGCCGGTCCGCCCAGTAGCGGATCCGGGTGCCCGTGACGCCGCGCTTGGCTTTGCCCACAACGTCCAGGACGGAGCCATCAAGGAATGGCGCGAAGACGGACGCCGGATCGAGCCTGCTGCCGTTGTCTTTAAAGCGGCCCGGCTCACCCCGGCGGAAGGACATCTTGTAGGTCTTGCCGCCGCGGTCGACTTCCACGTCCAGCCGGGACGAAAGGGCATTTACCACTGACGCGCCGACGCCGTGCAATCCGCCGGACGCGGTGTAGGACCCGCCGCCGAATTTTCCGCCGGCGTGCAGCTTGGTAAACACAACTTCAACGCCACTGAGTCCGGTCTTCGGTTCGATATCCACCGGCACGCCGCGTCCGTCGTCGTGGATCTCCACGGAGTTGTCCGCGTGCAGGATGATTTTGATGTCGTGGCCGAAGCCGGCAAGTGCCTCGTCGACGGAGTTGTCGATGATTTCCCACAGGCAGTGCATCAATCCGCGGGAGTCTGTCGAACCGATATACATGCCGGGGCGCTTTCGAACCGCTTCCAGGCCCTCCAGCACGGACAAATGCCTGGCGGTGTAGTCAGAACTTGGTGCCACGGGGCGGGGACTCCTTCAGGGACGGGACCGTCGCCGTCGGACGGGCAAAGCTGTTAGACGCTCTTGCTAGCCTAGCCGGAGTGCCCTCCGCCGGCGTGCTGCCACTCCCAACAGCCCGAAGCTCCGACGGGCGTTACCGAGACGTGATACGCGTACAGCGAAAGTGTGCCATCCAAGCCATGGATTCGCTGCGAATGCTGGTTATATAGGTATACCGATCTACCAAGGAGGCCGAACATGACAACAGCAGTTGCGGACCGCACACTGAGCACCGTTGACCGGTGCGATCGTTGCGGAGCACAGGCATATGTCCGGGTTGTTCTCGGCGCCTCCGGGGGTGAGCTGCTTTTCTGCGGCCACCACGCCCGCGCCGTGGAGCCGACGCTACGGCCGCTCAGCTCAGACTGGCACGATGAGACCGGCCGCCTTCACGAGAAGCCGCCGGTCCCCGTCGACTAGACCAGCACCCGGTCGACTAGACCAGCAAGAAATGGCCCCTCCGGATTCGGAGGGGCCATTTTGGTCTTAGCGTTCGTCGCGGCAGAGACCACCACGCGCTCAACGACCACTAAGCTTAACGATCAACGCGGAGCCGCGTCCGGCCCCATCCTGGTGGATGCCGGGCCGGGTGCGACTCCGCGTTGCTGCGTTTGTCCTTAGTCCAGGTAGTCCCGGAGGACCTGGGACCGGGACGGGTGCCGTAGCTTGGACATCGTCTTGGATTCAATCTGTCGGATCCGCTCACGCGTGACGCCGTAGACCTTTCCGATCTCGTCTAAAGTCTTCGGCTGTCCGTCGGTGAGGCCAAAGCGCATCGCCACCACACCGGCCTCGCGCTCGGAGAGGGTGTCCAGTACCGAGTGGAGCTGTTCCTGCAGGAGGGTGAAGCTGACCGCGTCGGCGGGGACGACTGCCTCGGAGTCCTCGATGAGGTCCCCGAATTCCGAATCGCCGTCTTCGCCCAGCGGTGTGTGCAGGGAGATCGGCTCGCGGCCGTACTTCTGGACTTCAACAACCTTCTCGGGTGTCATGTCCAGTTCCAGGGCCAGCTCTTCCGGAGTTGGTTCGCGGCCGAGGTCCTGCAGCATCTGGCGCTGCACGCGGGCCAGTTTGTTGATGACTTCCACCATGTGCACCGGGATGCGGATGGTGCGGGCCTGGTCGGCCATGGCCCGGGTAATCGCCTGGCGGATCCACCAGGTGGCGTAGGTGGAGAACTTAAAGCCCTTGGTGTAGTCGAACTTCTCGACTGCGCGGATCAAGCCCAGGTTGCCTTCCTGGATCAGGTCCAGAAACAGCATGCCGCGGCCGGTGTAGCGTTTGGCCAGCGATACCACGAGGCGGAGGTTTGCCTCCAGCAGGTGGTTCTTGGCCCGCTTGCCGTCGTGGATGACGAATTCGAACTCGCGCTTGAGTTTCGGATCCATGCTTCCGTCGTCGGCGTTGATCTTTTCCTCGGCAAAGAGGCCAGCCTCGATGCGCAGGGCCAGGTCGACTTCCTGCTCGGCGTTCAGCAGGGCGACCTTGCCGATCTGCTTCAGGTAGTCCTTAACGGGGTCGGCGGTGGCGCCGGCAGACATAACCTGCTGCACGGGTGCGTCGTCGTCGTCGGCGTCGGAGTAGACAAAGCCGGAGCCGGTAGCGGCTGCTGCCTTGGCCGGGATCTCCTCGCCGTCTTCACCGATCTCAACGGCCTCGACCGCGGCGTCGTCGAGGTCTACCTCGGCGTCCTCATCATCGTCGCCGTTCGCGGCTTTGCCGGCGGCTTGGGCCGCGGCCTTAGCGCCGGGCTTGGGCCCGCGCTTTTTGGGCTCAGGCTTGGCGACTGCCGACTCGGTGCTGTCGCCATCGGCCGAGGCGGCGTCTTTGACAGCCTTGTTGGCGGCGCGGGTGGCGGCGCGCTTGGCGCTCGTCGCCGCCTTCTTCTCCTCGGGAGACAATACGGCCTGGTCGGCGGGTTCCTTCTTCGCGGAAGACGGGGTCACAGAAAACCTTTCTAGCGGCGGTCTGTGGAATCACCATACGGGCAACACCACTATGACCCTGTCAAGTCCGTGTTTGACATCAGATGCGATCACGTCCAGCAGAGCCACTGAGTAGAACTCCTGGAGCGACCGTAATGTTCCCTGTTTCCAAGGTCCATAACGAGCACCTAATACACGGACCCAACCGGGTCTCGGCAACCATTGTCTCACGAATTTCGAAATCGGCACGGACCCGCAGGGCACCCGGAATGGTTTTCTGCCGCCGGTACCGTGCCACTGTCACAGCCGGAGCCTCGGTTTCGCCCCGGTGCCCGGTACCGGCGGGCCTCAGGTGCCGTCCGGCGCGAAACGCTGCCAGGCTGTCTCCCGTCGTCCCGCCCAGCCACACAGCGTTCCGCGGCGGACAAGTTCCGCCAGTAGTTCCGCCAGGCGGTATCCGGGATGTTCCTCGGTGGCCCGGCTGAAAAGCGCATCGGCAAAGGACCCTTTGCCTCGGCACCATTCAATCCAGCCCTGCCCGGTGAGTGCGGCGGCGGCGGCTTCGCCTCCGCCCGCAGCCAGCTGCTCCAGGACCCGGTCCAGGCCTGCCATCGCGGCCCAGTCGGGCAGCTGGGGTGCCAGCCCAAGGAGGATCTCGCCGTAGCCTGGCAGCTCCTGCAGTTGCTGCGCGGGACGCTCACGGCCGGCTCCCCCGCCGCGGCTTTCCTGGTCCGGCCGCTGTCCACCGTCGGGTTCCGGCCTCCGGCTTTGTCGTTCGCCGGGAAAGCCTTCCAGCGGTGGCAAGGGCGCCGGCGCCCGCGTCGCACACAGGGTTGCCGGCGGAGAGCAGGCCGCCGCGGCCGCAAAAACACCGAAGTCCTCGGCACCGCGTTCCGCGGCCGCCTGCCCTGCCGCCGCCATTACCAGCACCGCGTCACGCCAGGACGGAACGCACAGGGAGGCGCGGAGGTAGCCGGTGAGCCCCGCCGCGAGTGTGGGCCCGGGCGCCGGGGCGGCTATCACCTGCGTCCACACTGCCAGGACCTGGCTGAACTGGAGCTTGTCCCGGGTGCGGGCGGCGAACTGCCGCGCCCAGCCACGCTGGGCTTCCAGCACCGCAGGGTCAGGCGCGCCCGTCCGCGACCGGGATGAGGTGGTGCCGGGCGCCGGGCCGACGGTACTGCCGCGGAAGACCATCTCGGCGTTAAGCCGGCTGTTCCTGATTTCCTCCACGGGACGTCCCGGTGGTGCGCAGCACAACGGGTCGAGGCAGTAGGCGTTGCGCCAGTAACCGGAACCGACCAGCCAGGCATCCCGTACCGGCATTCCGGCGCCGGCCAGCGCGTCCTCCAGTTCAGCCAGCAGCGGAGCCCACCGCGCGCCGTCGCCGTCCGTTTCGGTAAAGAACGCAAGCAGCGAGCCGTCCGCCGCGTCGTCGGCCGCCAGGTAGGACGCCACGGTCCGGGCAAAGGCCACCGGGCGGACAGGGCCGGACCTGCCGGGGCCGCCGGCGCTCCCGGGGAGGTCTACCCGCAGCGTTGCTCCGAGCCTTTTGCCCTGCATTGTTATGGCGACGAGGCTGTGGGCTGGCCAGTAGCCAAGGGAATGCGGGATAAACCCGAGGATGTCCTCCGGGCCGGATATTTTCAGGTCATCGGGTGCTTTCATCCAACCAGCCTCGCGGTACGCGCGGTCCCGCGTTAGTGGCGCCTGCCCGTATGTGGACAACCCGCACGGGCGAACCGCGCAGCTGCTGGCGGTCAGGGTGTGCGGCGACGCTCCGCGCTGAGCCTGCGCTGCTCGGCGAGTGCCCGCAGCAGCGGCCGGACCACAACGCCCTGTGCCGCCATCTGCCTGCGCACCTTGCGGCGGATGATCACAATGGCGCCTGCCCCGCCTGCCAGCAGCAGGAACTGCACGCTCAAGGCGATCCGGAAGGGATCGAGCCCGTACAGCTCGCCGCGGGAGAATCCGGTCGCGTACAGGACGTCAAGGATCAAGCCAATCAAGTAGATCGCAATCAGGGAGGCGATAAAGCCGCCCACATTCACGATCCCGGTGGCGGTGCCGATCCGGTGCGCCGGGTTGAACGTGCGGGCGAAGTCGAAGCCAATCATGGAACCGGGGCCGCCGATGGCGAGTACCACCACCAGTCCGGCCAGCAGCCACAACGGGGAGCGCCCCGGGATCAGCAGCACAGCTGCCCAAGCCGCAGCAGTGGCCGCGGAAATCAGCAGCACCATGGTGGACCGCCGCAGCGGGTGGCGGGCAACGAAGCTGCCCATCACCGGTCCGGCGGCGATGGCCGCTGCCACGTAGAGGGTCAGCAGCGCCGACACTGTCGGGGTTTCCAGGCCCTGGGCAGAGATCAGGAACGGGTAGCCCCAGGTCATGGCGAAGACGGTACCGCTGAACTGGACGGTGAAGTGGCTCCAGAGGCCCAACCGGGTGCCGGGCTGCCGCCACGCGTGCGACAGGCTGACCCCCGTGGCGCGCAGGCCCTGGCTCGGCTGCGGTGCGGGGTGCCCGGGTGGCAGGTCCTGAAGCAGGACCAGCACAAGCACCGTGGCGAGTGCTGACATGGACGCCAGCGTCAGGAATGCGGGGGTCCAGCCGGCGAGGTGCAGGATCATAGCGAACGGCACCACACTGAACAGCTGGCCAAGCTGGCCTGACATTCCGGTCAGCTGGGTGAGCAGCGGGACGCGGGTGGGCGGAAACCAGATCGGGATCAACCGGATCACCGAGATGAACGTCATCGCGTCCCCGGCGCCGACCAGTACCCGGCCCAGCACCCCTCCCGGGATGTTCTCGGCAAACGCCAACTGAAGCTGGCCGAGCCCCATCAGGACTGCGCCGCCGGCGATCATGGCCCGCGACCCGAAGCGGTCCACAAGAATGCCAACAGGTATCTGCAGGACTGCGTAGACGAGCAGCTGCAGCACGGTGAAAAAGGAAATTTCGGCAGCGCTGGCATGGAAGCGCTCGGTCGCTTCCAGCCCCACAACGCCGAAGGAGGTGCGCTGGCTGACCGCCACGAGGTACGCGAAGACACCAACGATCCAGATCAGCCAAGCGCGGGGTGAGGTCACTCCTCCATTATGCCCAGTCGACGGAGAAATCGTATTTATTCTCCGGGTTCTTTACGGGCCAGGTAGGCCTCAACGGCGGCGCCAAGGGCATCTGCGTTGGGCAGCTGGTCATTCTCGTCGGCGAGCAGGGAACGCCGTACGGTACCTTCGGCATTCTCGTCATAGCGGGTCTCGAGCCGGGACACCACCTGCTGCACCTCCGTGGAAGCGTCAATCTGCTGGGCGATCTGGCGTCCGACTTCGCGCCCGGCTTCCCGAAGCCGGTCAGCCGGCAGCATCAGCGAGGTGGCCGCCCCCAGGTATTCGAGTCCGGCGACGGCGGCCGTGGGGTATTCGGCTTCGGCGAGGTAGTGCGGGACGTGCATCACGTAGCCGGCGACGTTGCGCCCGGCTTCCGTCAGCCGAAGTTCCAGGAGGTGGCCGATGGCGGCCGGCACCTCGACGGTGGGCTTCCACACCGAGATGCCCTCGATGAGCTCCGGCCGGTTGCCGTGCACCGTGACGCCGACCGGCCGGGTGTGGGGTACGGGCATGGGAATGGAATGGATCCAGGTGACGAGGTTGACATCAAGCGCCTCGACGATGCCAATGACGGCCCGTGCAAACCGCTCCCATTGCAGGTCAGGCTCGAATCCGGCAAGGAACAGGAATGGGCTGCCCAGCCCGTCGACCAGCCGATAGAGGGCAAGGCGCGGCGCCTGATAGTCCTGCAGGTGGTCCTCGACGAAGCTGATCTGCGGGCGGCGGCTCCGGTAGTCCATCAGTTGGTCGGCGTCGAATTCGGCGACAATGCCGGAATCCAGGGTGTCCAGCAGTTCCCCGGTGATCTGGCTGACGACGTGACCCGCATCGGCAAATCCGGTGAAGCCCATCACGAGGTTCAGTCCGCGCAGTTCCGGGCTGTGGAACAGCGCGTCATCACGCAGATAAAGCGATTCGGGGTCCAGCAGGGAGCCAGAGATCCGTTCAAACACGGCATGTTCCTTTCCTCTTAGTCTGTGGGAGCGGCCGGACACGCCAAGAGGGCGTCGGCGCTGTTATCCGGTACAACACGCCGTGGCACGTACTCATTCCTGTCCGCGGTGTGCCGCAGCTCTCATTCAATTGAACACCCGCGCCGGGGAGAGACTACGATCGGAGCTGGCCTTATGACGGCTTGGCGACACCCGGGTTACGTCGCAAACCGACAACGGCCAGGTTCCATGGCAGGACGGAAGAACATGCGGTTCCTGCCCACAAAAACTCAAAGAATTGAGGACTGTCCTCGTGGTCAAGAATAGTGAAGTCAAACTTAGTGCGGTTGCAGGGGACCTGAAGAAGTCCCCCAGCGATGCCCTGGTAATCGGAGTGGGGCAGGGCGCCGACGGTCCCGTCCTGCTGAGCAACCCCCTGACCGCCAAGGCCGCCGAAGCCCTCGCGGACTCACTGAGTGTTCTTGGCATCACCGGCGCAGCGGACCAGGCCCACCGCCTCCCGGGCCTGGGCGAGGCAGGGGCGAAAGTCCTCGTGCTCGCCGGCGTCGGAAAAGTGTCCGCATCGCAGCCGCTCACCGAGGAAGCCCTCCGCCGCGCCGCCGGCTCGGCGGTCCGCCAACTGGCGGGACTCGGCACGGTCACAGTGGCGTTTCCGACGACCTCGCTCGGCGATGTTGCCGCCGTCGCCGAGGGCGCAGCGATGGGCGCCTACTCCTTCACCGAATACCGTTCATCCACGGACGGCCTGAACGAACCGGTGAAAAACGTTCTGATAGCCACGGATTTTGCGGCCGACAAGGGTCTCAAGACGGTCCTGGAACGCGCGGCCCTGATCGGCAAGGCCGTCAACGCGACCCGCTCGCTGGTTAACCAGCCGCCGAGCCACCTCTTCCCCGAGTCCTTTGCGGAAGCAGCCAAGGATCTGTCCAAGGGCCTGCCGGTCAAGGTGACCGTCTGGGACGAGAAGCGCCTGGAAAAGGACGGGTTCGGCGGAATCCTCGGCGTCGGCAAGGGCTCCACCCGGCAGCCCCGCCTGGTCAAGGTCGAATACTCCCCCGCCAGGGCCACCGCCAAAATCGCCCTCGTGGGCAAGGGCATTACCTTTGACACCGGCGGAATCTCACTCAAGCCGCACCTTGGCATGGGTGATATGAAGTCCGACATGGCGGGCGCCGCCGTCGTACTGAACACCGTCCTGGCCATCGCGGGCCTGGGCCTGCCGGTCAAGGCCACCGCCTGGCTCTGCATCGCGGAGAACATGCCCTCCGGCGCTGCGCAGCGTCCCGCCGACGTCCTGACCATCTTCGGCGGCAAGACCGTCGAAGTCCTGAACACCGATGCCGAGGGCCGCCTGGTCATGGCGGACGGCATCGTCGCCGCCAGCCAGGAATACCCGGATGCCATCATCGATGTCGCCACACTCACCGGGGCGCAGCTCATCGCCCTCGGGGACCGCACCGCCGGCGTGATGGGCTCCGAGTCCGTCACCGGCGCGCTCAAGACCGCAGCTGACCGCGCCGGCGAGCTCGTCTGGCCGATGCCGCTTCCCGAAGAACTGCGCCCCAGCCTCGAGTCACAGGTCGCCGACATTGCCAACATCGGCGAACGCCACGGCGGCATGATGACCGCGGCCGTGTTCCTGCGCGAATTCGTGGGCAAGGGCAAGGACGGCGAGCAGATCCCGTGGGCCCACATCGACATCGCCGGGCCGTCCTTCAACAACGGCAGCCCCTACGGCTATAACCACAAACAGGGCACCGGCTCTACCGTGCGCACCCTGGTGGCCTACGTCGAGGACATCCTCGCCAAGTCCAGCTAGGCACCGGACGCAGCGCCGGGCGGGCACACGCCCTGGTGAGCAGGGCGTGGCGCCCCGCTCACCAGGGCGCGTGAGTCTGGACACAAGCCCTCCACAAACGCCATGGCAAGGTGGAGCATGTATAAGTGGTTCGCTAAGGTGAACTGCGGTAGTCACAAATGAAAGGGAACGGCCCCGCTGGCATAATCGCAGCAGGGACATTCCAAGACCAGATGATGCGTACTCCCGTGTCATCGTTCACGCGAGGGAGCGTTTTAGTGGCCGATCAGGCAACTGCGCAAGAATTCGACATCCTGGTACTCGGCGGCGGCAGCGGCGGCTACGCCACTGCCCTGCGTGCCGTTCAGCTCGGCCTTACCGTTGGCCTGATCGAAAAGGGCAAGCTCGGCGGGACCTGCCTGCACAACGGCTGTATCCCCACCAAGGCCCTGCTGCACTCCGCGGAACTGGCAGACCACGCCCGCGATTCGGCAAAGTACGGCGTCAACGTCACGCTCGACAGCATCGACATCACAGCTGTGAACGCCTACAAGGACGGCATCATCGCGGGCAAGTACAAGGGCCTGCAGGGTCTGATCAAGTCCAAGAAGGCCATCACCGTCATCGAAGGCGAGGGCAAGCTCCAGGGCACCGACACCGTCGTGGTGAACGGGACCGCCTACAAGGGCAAGAACATCGTCCTCGCGACCGGGTCCTACTCCCGTTCCCTGCCGGGGCTGGAAATCGGCGGCAAGGTAATCACCTCCGACGAAGCCCTCACCATGGACTACATCCCTAAGAGCGCGATCATTCTGGGCGGCGGCGTGATCGGCGTCGAGTTCGCTTCCGTCTGGAAGTCCTTCGGCGTCGACGTCACCATCATCGAAGGCCTGCCCTCGCTGGTTCCCAACGAGGACGCCACGATCGTCAAGGCCTTCGAGCGTGCCTTCAAGAAGCGCGGCATCAAGTTCTCCACCGGGACCTTCTTCCAGGGCGTCGAGCAGAACGACGACGGCGTGAAGGTCACCCTCGTGGACGGCAAGACCTTCGAGGCGGACCTTATGCTCGTGGCCGTCGGACGCGGCCCCGTCACGGCCAACCTCGGCTACGAGGAAGCCGGGCTGAACATCGACCGCGGCTTTGTTATCACCAACGAGCGCCTGCACACCGGTGTCGGCAACGTCTATGCCGTCGGTGACATTGTCCCGGGCGTGCAGCTGGCGCACCGCGGCTACCAGCAGGGCATTTTTGTTGCCGAGGAAATCGCCGGCCTGAAGCCGGTAGTCGTCGAGGACGTCAACATCCCCAAGGTCACCTACTCCGAGCCGGAAATCGCGACTGTCGGCTACACCGAGAAGGCCGCAAAGGCCAAGTTCGGTGACGACCAGGTCCAGATCCAGGAATACAACCTCGCCGGCAACGGCAAGAGCTCCATCCTGGGCACCAGCGGACTAGTGAAGCTGGTCCGCCAGAAGGACGGCCCCGTCGTCGGCGTTCACATGATCGGCTCCCGCATGGGCGAGCAGATCGGCGAGGCCCAGCTGATCGTGAACTGGGAAGCTTACCCGGAGGACGTGGCCCAGCTGGTCCACGCCCACCCGACCCAGAACGAGGCCCTGGGCGAAGCCCACCTGGCTCTGGCCGGCAAGCCCCTGCACGGCTGACAGTTCCGCCCGCATCACCGCAAGAACCTCGGGCGAAGTGCACCCGGCACAAAATGCCGGGTGCACTAAGCTCGACCAAGGCAGCAATCATCCGCACTAAAGATCAATAAGGAGAACGGGGACGACATGTCTGAATCCGTTAACTTGCCCGCCCTCGGTGAGAGTGTCACCGAAGGAACCGTCACCCGCTGGCTCAAGCAGGTAGGTGACCGGGTGGAGGTGGACGAGCCGCTGCTCGAGGTTTCCACCGACAAAGTAGACACCGAGATCCCCTCTCCGATCGCCGGCGTGATCGAGGAAATCCTCGTCGCCGAGGACGAGACCGCCGAAGTCGGCGCACCGCTCGTGCGCATCGGCGACGGTTCCGGTTCGTCGGGTTCGGGCGAAGCGCCCGCCGCGGCCCCCGCCGATGAAGCCCCGGCCCCCGCCGCGGCCCCCGAGTCCCCCGCGGCAGCCGAAGCGCCGGCCCCCGAGGCTGAAGCACCCGCCGCGGCCCCCGCTCCCGACGGCGAAGGCCACGAAGTCACCCTTCCCGCCCTGGGCGAGAGCGTCACCGAAGGCACCGTGACCCGCTGGCTCAAGAGCATCGGCGACGCAGTGGAGGTCGACGAACCGCTGCTGGAAGTTTCCACTGACAAGGTCGATACCGAGATCCCGTCACCAGTGGCCGGCGTCCTGCAGGAAATCCGTGTCGCCGAGGACGAAACGGCCGAGGTCGGTTCCGTCCTGGCCGTGATCGGCTCCGCTGCAACAGCCCCGGCAGCGGCCGCTCCGCAGGCCGCCGAAGCGCCGAAGCAGGAAGCTCCCAAGGAAGCCGCACCGGCTGCGGCACCCAAGCAGGAAGCGCCCAAGCAGGAAGCTCCCAAGCAGGAAGCGCCCAAGCAGGAAGCTCCCAAGCAGGAAGCACCGGCTGCCGCACCCAAGCAGGAAGCACCCAAGCAGGAAGCTCCCAAGCAGGAAGCACCGGCTGCCTCATCCGCGGAGTCCGGCTACGTCACCCCGCTCGTCCGCAAGCTGGCCAACCAGCACGGCGTGGACATCTCGGCGTTGACCGGGACCGGCGTCGGCGGCCGCATCCGCAAGCAGGACGTGCTGGCGGCAGCAGAAGCCAAGTCAACGCCGGCCCTGGCCCCGGCCCCCGCCGCCGCTCCGGCGGCACGCCCGTCGGCCGAACTGTCCTCGCTGCGCGGCACCGTGCAGAAGGCACCGCGCATCCGCCAGGTCATTGCCCGCCGCATGCGTGAGTCGCTGGATATCTCCACTCAGCTGACCCAGGTCCACGAAGTGGATATGACCAAGGTCGCCAAGCTGCGCACCAAGGCCAAAAACTCCTTCCAGGCCCAGAACGGCTCCAAGCTGACCTTCCTGCCCTTCATCGCCAAGGCTGTCGCCGAGGCCCTGAAGCAGCACCCGAAGGTCAACGCCTCCTATGACGAGGACAAGCAGGAGATTACCTACCACAACGCCGAGCACCTGGCGATTGCAGTAGACACGGACAAGGGCCTGCTGGTTCCGGTGATTGCCGACGCCGGCAACCTGAACCTTGCCGGCCTGGCCGGCAAAATCGCCGACGTCGCGGATCGCACCCGCAACGGCAAGATCGGCCCGGACGAACTCTCCGGCGGGACCTTCAGCATCACCAACATCGGTTCCGTGGGCGCCCTGTTTGACACTCCGATCATCAACCAACCGCAGGTAGCCATCCTGGGCACCGGCGCGATCGTCAAGCGGGCCGTTGTGGTCTCCGATGCGAACGGCGATGATTCGCTGGCCATCCGCTCGATGATGTACCTCTCGCTGACGTACGACCACCGACTGGTGGACGGCGCTGACGCGGGGCGCTTCCTGCAGACGCTCAAGGCACGTCTTGAAGAAGGCGCCTTCGAAGCGGACCTGGGTCTTTAGCAGCCACCAGGCCTAAGGCCACCAACGGCGACGGCGGTGCGGGCAGCGATGGGAAACCACCGCTCCCCTGCGCCGCCGTCGCCGTCTTCGATTCCACCGCCGGCCGCGCGGCGCTCCGGCGGATGGGCCTTACTACACTCGGTAGAATCCTCTGGCTACACTGGTCCCATGAATATCGTTTATAACATCATGGTCTTCCTGCACATCATTGGCGCGGCCATGATCGTTGGTATCTGGATCGGCCAGATGAAAAAACCCACGGTACATCCCCGCCAGTTCGACGGCGCACTCCTGCAGCTGGTCACGGGCATCGTGATGCTGGGCCTGATCCCGGCCCTGGACATGGACGCAAACTACTTCAAGCTCGGCATCAAGTTCGCCATTGCCCTCGCCGTGGGCGTCCTGGCCTTTATGGGCAGGCGCCAGTACAAAAAGGGCGAACAGGTCAGCAAGGGACTCGCCCACGGCGTCGGCGGTCTTGCGCTGCTTAACGTGGCCATTGCCACCCTCTGGCAGTAGGCAGTAGGCAGTAGGCAACTTACGCCACGACGGCGACGGACCCGCAAGGGTGCGTCGCCGTCCTCGTTAACCCACTCCTCAGCGGGGCACCCCTCGTGGGACGCTGGACGCGCCGGGCCCATTACCCCCAAATGCGGTCACAATCCTCTGAGAGCGGACACCGGTGCGTCGTCAGCGCCGACTCCCTAGGATGGGAGACGGCACAATCCGGCTCTTCGCCGGTTCTGTGGGAAAAGAACAATCTGGAGGAGTGGACATGGCAGCAACACGCACCGCACACACTGTATGGAACGGCGACTTGATGACCGGCGCCGGCAACACAACGCTGGACAGCTCCGGTCTTGGCAACTTCGACGTCACCTGGAAGGCGCGCGCGGAGGCCTCCGAGGGCAAGACAAGCCCGGAAGAGCTCATCGCCGCAGCCCATTCAGCCTGTTTCTCCATGGCCTTCAGCCTCGCCGTCGCGCAGGCCGGCCACACACCGGAGGAAGTCAACACCAAGGCGGATGTCACGTTTGTCCCCGGGACCGGGATCACAGGCAGCCATCTGACCCTCAGCGCCCGGATCCCCGGCATCTCCGAGGACGAGTTCCAGCGCCTTGCCGAGGACGCCAAGACCGGTTGCCCCGTCTCGGCCGCCCTTACCGGCATCAAGATCACCCTGGACGCCAGCCTGGCCTCCTAGCACGAACAACGGCGAAGGCCCCCGTTCCCCAGCCAGGGAAACGGGGGCCTTCGCCGTCGGGCGCTGGACGACCCGGGCGTGCCGCCTAGTGGCCCGACCCACGGGCCGGCAGCGGGGCCGGCCGGAGAAGGCGGTAGCCCTCGCGCAGCGGCGGGCGGTCGGTCGGCAGCTCCTGGACCATTTCTTTCAGAGCGCCAATGCCGTATTCCAGTTGCGGGTCGTTTCCGGCGGCATACGCGTGCGGCGGGAAGGTCACCTCGATGTCCGGCGGGACGCCGAAGTTCTCGACCCCCCACCCCACACCGCCGGAGAACCAATTGGCGTAGCGTGGCTGGGTTACTCCGGTGCCGTCGGCCAGGGCGAAGCGGTTGTCGATACCAACGACGCCGCCCCAGGTCCGGGTGCCGATGACCGGACCGATCCCCCGCAGTTTGGCAACCTGGGTGATGATGTCCCCGTCGGAGCCGGCAAATTCATCGGCCAGGATGATCACGGGTCCGCGCGGCGCGTGGTGCGGGTAGGTCCGCGGCTTCTCCCCGCGCGGCATGCTCCAGCCGGTTACTTTGCGGCCAATGAGTTCGGCGACAAGCTGGGAGGTGTGTCCGCCACGGTTGCGGCGGACGTCGACGATCAGCCCGTCGAGCGCCGTTTCGGTATCAAGGTCCCGGTGCAGCTGGGCCCAGCCGTTGGCCATCATGTCCGGAATGTGCAGGTAGCCGAAAGTTCCCTGCGAGGCCTGCCGGACGGTCCGGCGGTTGGCGCTCACCCATTCCTGGTAGCGCAGCCTTTCCTCGTCCCGGACCGGGACCACAGCCACCCTCCGCTGCTGCCCGGCCCGGTCGCCGTGCCCGGCGCCGTTGCGCAGGGTGAGTTCAACGGCGCGTCCGGCGGCGCCGACCAATTCCATGGCGGGGGTTCGTTCCCCGGTGAGTTCGACGCCGTCGATCGCGAGCAGCACGTCGCCGGCTTTCGCGTCAGCTCCCGGGCGGGTCAGCGGCGAGGTGGCGAGCGGGTCGGAGGACTCCCCCGCAAGAATTCGCGTGATCTGCCAGCCCGCGCCGGTGAATGCGAGGTCGGCGCCGAGGCGGCCCTGGCCGTTGCTGCCGTTCTCGGTGACGGCCACCGGCCGGACGTAAGCGTGCGAGGTGCCCAACTCGCCGTGGAGCTCCCAGAGCAGATCCACGAGGTCATCGTGTGAGCCGAGCCGGTCCACGATCGGGCGGTAGCGGGCGTGCACCGAGTCCCAGTCCTGGCCGGCCATGTCTTCGGTCCAGAAGAAGTCGCGCTGCAGCCGCCAGGCTTCGTCGAACGCCTGACCCCAGACACTGAGCGGATCAAGCTTCACCCGGATGCGGCTGAGGTCCACCTTGACCAATTGGCCCGACTCCTCGTCAGCCTTGGCGTTGGCAGGCGAAACGCGGATCTGCTTCTCGTGCAGGACCACCACCTTCTCCCCGTCGCCGGAGAGCCGGTAACTGTCCAGGGCTTCCACGATGACGGTGGTTTTGCGGCGCGCGAAGTCGAAGCGGACAAGGCTGGGTGCAGCGTTCTTGTCCTCCAGGCTGGCGCGTCCCTCGCCTGTCACGCCGGAGAGTTTGCTGTCAAGCCAGAGCAGGGCACCCTCCGTGGCGGACAGGTGGGAGTAGTTTCCCTGCGGCACCGGCACGCTGATAACGCGGTGCGCGAGCCCGTCCGGGTCGACCCGGACGGCCGGAACCACGTCTTTGGCGGCACTTTCATCGGCGTCGGCCGGGCCTGCAACGCTGCTCTCCGGCAGGTCAACGCTAGGTCCAAAGGGCGAGGCGGTCTCCGCGGCAAGGGCCACAAGGTACGGCTTGATCGGGCTTGGGAAGGACAAGTCAAAGGAGTGTCCGTCATAAACCGGGTCGAAGCTGCGGTTAGAGAGGAAGGCGAGGTACTTCCCGTCGGGGGTAAACGACGGCGACTCGTCGCAGAAACGCCCGTCGGTGACATCGATGATGGCGTTTGTGCCATCCGCTGCGGCGTTGGTGACTGCCGTGATGCGCAGCCGGCTGCGGGAGCCGAAGGAGGTGACCGGCTCGGACCAGGCCAGCCAGGCCGAGTCCGCGGACCAGCTGAATCCTTCGATACTGCCTTCACCGATACTGCTCACGAGTGCGAGCGTGCCGGTCCGCGTGTCGGCAAGGTAGACATCGCCGAAAGCAGTGCCGACGGCGAGCCAGCTGCCGTCCGGGCTGGCTTCAATGGCGCAGGCGCGGGTCGCTTTGGGGAAGTCGAGCCTGGTCAGCCGGGGGGCGGGTTCCTGCTGCCTTGCGCCGGCTCCGTCGACCACTGCTGGGGTGTCCTCGGAGCTGTTGTCGGCTGGGCCCTCCGCCGCTCCTGCCGGAACGGTTGCCGTTGCCACGGCGTCGGGTCGGGTGAGTGCTGCCGCGGAAACGGGCCGGGGCAGGGCAGGGCCGGCGTCGGGTTCCCCGCCAGTTCCGGCTTTCTCCTGCGGCGCGGCGGCAGGCAAATGTCCCGCAGGCTGCTGCGAGCCGGAAACGGTGCCGCCGTCCGGCGTACCCGCGTTCAAGGGCGCCGCGATGGCCGTCAGGTACAGGGCTTCAACGCCATTGTGGTCGGCCACGTAGGCGATCCGGCCGGCGCCGAAGGGGCGCGGCAGGCGGGCCCGGACGCCGGGGGTAGCTTCCAGGACACGCGACGGGCCGTCCTTGTGACGCAGCCAGTGCAGCGTGCCGTGGGCCTCTACGGCGCTGGAGCTGCCGGTGCGGTCCGGAACCACGTCACCGAGGTGCCGTGATGGCTTCAGCGGCACACCGCGGCGCGCCTGTGAGGCTGAACCGAGGGAGATCTCGAGTTTAACGGCGTCCGCGCCGAGGTCCGGCAGCAGCCAGAGCTCACCGGCCGATTCGAAGACAACCCGCCGGCCGTCGGTTGCAGCGTGGCGGACGTAGAAGTCCTCGTGGTCAGTGTGGCGGCGCAGATCGGAACCGTTTGGCAGCACGGAGTAGAGGTTTCCGTAGCCCTCGTGGTCGGACAGGAAGGCGATCCTGCCGTCGACCCACAGCGGGTCCGTGAGGTTGCCGTCCAGCTCTGCGGCCAGGCGTTCGAATTCGCCGTTTCCGTCGGCGTCGATCCACAACTTGCCGGCCGCGCCGCCCCGGTAGCGCTTCCACCAGGCCGGTTCCCGGGAGAGCACGCTGGCCAGGACCACGGGGCGTTCGTCGCCGACGACCGGGCCGAAGGCGACGGATTCCACCGGGCCCAGCGGGAGTTCAGTGGCCCAGCCGCCGGTGACGGGAAGGCTGTAAGCGTGTGTGTGGCGGCTGTCAGCCTGCCGGAACGCGCTCGTGACCAGGACGTCGCCCTCGGGGGTGAAGCCCTTAACCCGGGTTGTGGCGTGGCCGAAGTAGCTCAATTGGCGGTAGCCGCCGCCGTCGACCTCCGCGGTGACGACTTCCGGTGACGTTCCCTGCACAACCGTCCACACCAGCCGTTTGCCGTCCGGGGTGAAGCGGGGGTTGCGGGCGGGCAGCTGCAACGCGGAAACGCGCCAGGCTCGGCCCCCGCCGAGGGGCGCAACCCAAACGTCGTCTTCGGCCACGAAGGTGACCAGGTCGCCGTGCAGATGCGGGAAACGGAAGTAACTCGAGGAAGTCATCGTTCGATCATAGTCAAGACCTGCCCGCAAGCCGGGCAGGTATCCCCGCTGCGCCGGACGTGGTGAGATGGATCATGCGAATCATTATTGCCGGAGCCTCGGGGCTGATCGGAACAGCGGTTTCCCACACCCTGCGCAGTGCCGGGCACAACGTCGGCACGCTGGTCAGGCGTCCGCCGGACTCGCCGTCCGAGTTCCAATGGAACCCCGGCGAAGGCCGTATTGATGACACCGCGCTGAAAGGCGCCGACGCCGTCATCAATCTCTCCGGTGCCGGCATCGGCGACCGGCCCTGGACCCGGTCGCGCATCAACGAACTCCGCAGCTCGCGGCTGGGGGCCACCAGGACACTGACTGCGGCCATGGGCCGCCTTGACACTCCCCCGGCGGTCTTCCTGAGCCAGTCGGCCTCCGGCTATTACGGCAACGCGGGACCGGCTGTGCTCCGGGAGAACGCCCCCGCCGGCAGCGGAGTGCTCGCCCGCATCTGCGTCGACTGGGAGGCAGCGGCGCACGAGGCTCCGGCTGGCGTCCGGGTGCTCACGCCACGCACCGGCGTCGTTTTGAGCCGTTCGGGTGGAGCCCTGGGCAGGCTTATGCCGCTGCTGCGCCTGGGCGTGGGTGGACCGCTGGGCAACGGCCGGCAGTACTGGCCCTGGGTGACGCTCCCGGATGTTGCCGGCGCCTATGCGTTCCTGCTGGACAGCCCGCTGTCCGGGCCGGTGAACCTGTGCGCCCCGGAGAGCGCGGATGTAAACTCGCTGATCGCGCAACTGGCTGCGGCCCTGCACCGCCCCGCGTTGCTCCGCGTCCCCGCGCCGGTGCTGCGCCTGGTCATGGGCCAACTCGCCGACGAACTGCTGCTCGCCAGTCAGCGGATGGAACCGGCGGCGCTGAGCGAGGCCGGTTTTGCCTGGCAGCATCCCTCGTTGGCCCAGGCCGCAGCCTGGGTAGCAGGATCGGGCCGCACGTCCTGACTAGCGCGGACGCACGCTAGCCGGATCCGTCGAGGACATCCTGCAGACGCCAGTGTCCGGCCACCGGCGCGAGTACCAGCCGAAGCCGTTGCTCCGGCCCTGCGCCGGCCTCGGCCAGGACCGCGCCGTCGGCGCCGCGCTCCTGGTAGGGGGGTGTACTCGCGGTGACGGCCACCACCGCACGGGCGGAGCCGCTGCCTGATTCCGTGGCCACCCGGGTCAGGACGGTGCTGAACCCGGCCAGCACCCGGCCCGATTCCTTAAGCCGGGCACTGATCCGGATATCCGCCACGGCCGCTGTCGATCCCGGCACATTGACCTGCTCCAGCAGCAGGAAGTCGCCCGAGCTGAACGCCAGCGAGCGGAGCCTCGCCAGCCCCAGGACGGCGACTCCGGGATCCGGCGAAGCGAGCTGTGCCGTCACATCCGGGGGAACCGCAGCAGTTCCCCCGTCCGCCGCGGCGGATGCAGGCGCCGGGTCCCGGACCACCCCGGCATCTGAACGGGGAAACCCGGGAATCGGAGCCCAAAGCCCGGCGAAACCCCACGCTCCGGCCAGGGCCGCGGCGACGGCCAGTACCGCGGCGACGGCCAGTACCGCGGCGGCGGTCCGGAAGACTCTTCCCCGAGACGCACGGCCGCCAGAGGCGCGGCCCCCGGGCGCACGTCCCCCGGGTGCGCGGCGTGCCGCGTGCCGCGCGGCCGGATAAGTCGCGGCGAGAGGTGCGCGGCGGAAGCGGCCCGGCAGGGACCGGAGCTGTTCCACGCGGCGCTCCCGTGCCGTGCCGGGCAGGGTGCGGCGGGTCAGCAGCTGGGGAAGGACCGTGGGGTGGACCGAGACCGAGAGGTCCACCGGCGCCGCCCCGGCGCTGCGATGAACGGCGGCCGCCAGTTCGCCGGCGGAGGGCCGAAGCCTGCGGTCCTCGTGAAGTCCGGATTCCAGCGCTGCTGCCAGCGCCGGCGGAACCCCGGGAACAAGCAACGGAAGCGGCGGCCGCTGCGGTCCGGGCTGGGGCGGGTGTCCGGTCAGGCAGTACCAGCCCAGGGCGGCGAGCGAATAGACGTCGCGCCCCGGCTGCAGTCCGGCCCGGACGGCGTCAACCGGCGCCGGGTCGCTGAAGCCCGCGGTCCCGGCCCCGGCCACAGCCCTCGCGTCGGCAACCATACGCGCTACCCCCAGATCAGCCAGCAGCGGTTTACCGTGCGCCGTGAACAGCACGTTGCCCGGTGAAACATCACCGTGGGTGAAACCAAGACCGTGCAGGTAGGCGAGGGCCTGGGCAATCGGCGTCAGCACCGTCACAGTCTCCCCCGGCCCCAACGTTCCCCGTCCGGCCACAAGCTGCCCCAGTGAGCCGCCCGCCGCGTAGTCCATCGTCAGCCCCAGGCTGCCGTCCGCCGCGCCGTCCAGCCGGACAACACCGTGTGCCTTCACCAGGTGCCCGTGATCCAGGACGGAGAGTATCCGGATCTCGCGCCGGACCGCGTTCTCCATCTCACTTGGGCCAAGGCCGTCGCCGGCATCAAAGCACTTCAGAGCGAACTCGCGTCCGGTGGACTGTTCATTGACCAGCCACACCGTGGCATTGCCCCCGCGCCCCAGGCAGCGGCCGACGTCGTATCCGGGAACCGCCGGGGCACACGTGCCAGACCAGGTGTGATCTTCCATAGTCTAGGAATAGCGCAGACCGCAGAATCCTGCAGAAGTTATCCACAGGAGCGAGAGATTCGACACAGAATCGGCGCCCGGGGCGGCCGGGGTCTAAGCTGGATGCCATGGCTCTTGAGTTCTCCCGCCTGGGTTTCGCCCCGGAATTCGTCGAATATGCCCGAGGCTGGGACATCCAGCGCAACCTCCATCAGCGGGTCCTCGCCGGAACCGCACCCAGTACGGTCCTGTTGCTTGAACACGCCGCCGTTTATACCGCGGGTAAACGCACCGAAGACCACGAACGCCCGTTTGACGGCACCCCGGTGGTTCCCGTGGACCGTGGCGGCAAGCTCACCTGGCACGGGCCCGGGCAGCTCATCGGCTACCCCGTTATCAAACTCAGGAACAAAGCCGGCATCCGCGATTATGTGGAACGGCTGGAGGCTGTGATCATCGCCGTCCTGGCCGACTACGGAATCAATGCCGTCCGGATCAAGGGCCGCGCCGGGGTCTGGATCGAGCAGGACCGGAACGGACCGGCGCGCAAAATCGCGGCGATCGGCATCCGTGTCCACGAGGGCGTCACGATGCACGGCTTCGCCATCAACTGCAATAACGATCTCGCCCCCTACGGCCAGATCGTTGCCTGCGGCATCAGCGACGCCGGCGTCACCACGATCTCGCAGGAGACGGGCCGGGACGTCTCCCCCGCCGACCTCGTGTCGCGGATCATCGAAGAACTGCGCAACAATGAAGAAGCGCTAGTTGCAACCCATGAAGGAGCTCTACTGTGACCCTGGCACCAGAAGGCCGGAAAATGCTGCGTATCGAGCAGCGCAATGCGGCCACCCCGGTGGAACGCAAGCCGGAATGGATCAAGGCCAAGGTCCAGATGGGCCCGGAGTTTGTGCAGCTCAAGAAGCTCGTCAAAAAGGAAGGCCTCCACACCGTGTGTGAAGAGGCCGGCTGCCCCAACATCTTCGAGTGCTGGGAAGACAAAGAAGCAACTTTCCTGATCGGTGGCTCCGAGTGCACCAGGCGCTGCGACTTCTGCCAGATCGACACCGGCAAGCCCTCCCCTGTGGATGTTTTCGAACCAACCAAGGTGGCCCGCTCGGTCCTGGCGATGCAGCTCCGCTATGCCACCGTCACGGGGGTCGCCCGCGATGACCTCGCCGATGAGGGCGTCTGGCTCTACGCCGAAACGGTCCGCAAGATCCACGAACTCAACCCGGGCACCGGCGTCGAACTCCTGATCCCGGATTTCTCCGGCAAGCCCGAGCACATTGCTGCGATCTGTGACTCCAAGCCAGAGGTGTTTGCCCACAACGTTGAGACCGTCCCGCGGATTTTCAAGCGCATCCGTCCGGCTTTCCGCTACGAACGCTCGCTGGATGTTATCACGCAGGGCCGCAAGCTCGGCATGGTGACGAAGTCCAACCTGATCCTGGGCATGGGCGAGACCCGCGAGGAGATCTCCGAGGCGCTGCGTGACCTGCACGATGCCGGCTGCGACCTGATCACCATCACCCAGTACCTGCGCCCGTCCGAACGGCACCTCCCGGTGGACCGGTGGGTCAAGCCGCAGGAGTTCGTGGACCTGCAGCAGGAGGCCGACGAGATCGGTTTCCTCGGTGTGATGAGTGGACCGCTGGTGCGTTCCTCGTACCGGGCCGGCCGGCTCTGGGCCACCGCGATGCGCAAAAAGGGCTGGGAAATCCCGGCCGCGCTCGCCCACATCGAGAGCTCCGGCAGCACCCGCCAGGAAGCCAGCTCGCTGCTCGCGGCGCATTCCTGAGCCAGCGCCGACGAAGGCCGTTCACGGCCGGCACCGGGGAAATCCGGCGTCCGGCCCTCCGGCGCAGATCACGTAGAATGTAAGGCACTATGGCGAATTCCCCTGATCCCAGCAACTCCACTCCGGCTTCCGACACCCCGAAGCGTGGCCTTTTTTCGCGCAAGCCCAAAGTGGCCAAGGTCAAGAAGCCGAGCCGCCTGAAGCAAATCGGCGAGGTCTTCCAGATGACCCGCCAGCACGATCCGATGGTCCAGTGGCTGATGCTCCTGGCATTCCTCGGCGTCATCGCTGTCAGCTTTTTTGTCGGGTTCCTGCTGGATAACTGGATTACCGGGCTGATCATCGGCATCCCGCTGGGCGTCCTCGCGGCCACCCTCATCCTCTCGCGCCGCGCCGAACGTGCCGCGTTCGCGCGGATCGAAAACCAGCCAGGTGCCTCGGGCGCGGCTATGGGCACGCTCAAGCGCGGCTGGATCGTCGAAGAGCAGCCTGTTGCGGTTAACCCCCGCACCCAGGACGCCGTCTTCCGCGCCATCGGCCGTCCCGGTGTTGTACTCGTCAGCGAGGGCCCCAGCGCCCGCGTCAAGCCCCTGCTCGACGCCGAACGCAAGCGCCTGAGCCGCATCCTGCCCAACGTCACCATCCACGTTATTGAAAGCGGCCGCGGCGAAGGCCAGGTTCCGATCAGCCAGGTCGCCAAGAAGATGACCAAGATGAAGAGCGAACTGACGAAGCTCGAGGTCAGCACGGTCTCCAAGCGCATCTCGTCGCTGGGCAGCCGCCTGCCGATCCCCAAGGGCATTGATCCCTACAAGGCCCGCCCGGACCGCAAGGCATCCCGCGGACGCTAAGCCACACGCCAAAGACCAGGGACGCCCCGGTAACCGCCGTTAAGGCCGGCCGCCGGGGCTTTTCCGTTTTACCAGACTTCCCTGACCAGACTTTCCCCTGTCCCGCCGGGACCGAACCTGGAGATTCCGCCATGAAACTGCCCTCCACTCCTGCCGTGATCCGCCTCTTCCGGGCGCTGGCCATCGCCGAAGCTTTTAGCTGGGCCGCTCTGCTGATAGGCATGTTCCTCAAGTGGGTCACCCGGACCACTGAGCTCGGTGTGGAGATCGCGGGTCCGATCCACGGTGCCTTCTTCATCGGCTACGGAATCTCAGCGCTGACGCTATGGAAGATGCAGCGGTGGCCGTTCCTGGCGGCCCTGTTCGCCGGGTTGTCCGCGGTGTTCCCTTTCGCCACGATCGGCTTTGAGCGCTGGGCCGGACGCCACGGTTACCTGGACGTGCCCGCCGGTAAAGGCACGCCGACGCCGGCACGCCAGACGGCCGGCACGTAGCCTTACTCCCCCGTCCGCTCCGTCGCTCGCGGGTTAGGGGCGTCGAGTCCGCACGGAAGCCGCGAGCCGTCAGCCGCAGCGTCCCGCAGATGGCTACATCCGGACCAGGACTGTGTTCATGGCCTTGTCGTGGAGTCCGCGGTGGTCAGGGTCGAAGATGACAGCCGGGATCACCAGGCACAGGAGGACGCTTCGGGCCAGGGCGGCCAAGGGGCCTGCGGGGCCGCCGCCGAGCCGGATCACATGGATCCCCACGATGCGGTGGCCGATGCTGTAACCAAGGGTGCCCACCAGCAGCGCCTGCTCGATCGCGAAGACGGCAAGCGTAGCCCAGGAATCCCCGGCGAACGCGAAGTTGCTGATCAGCAACGCGATTCCCCAGTCAAGGCAGATGGCCAGAATGCGTCGGCCGGCGCGGGCAATCGACCCCGGTCCGGACTCGGGCAGGCCCAGTCGCTCCCCCGGGTACTTCGAAATGCCGGAGGTGTCCGGCCCGCTGAGCCATGAGCCTATGTCTTTACGATCAACCACGCTCCAAGCCTATCGGCATTGGGCGGCCGCGCCGCTCTGTTCAGAGTGTGGACCTTCCGAGGCCACACTCTGGTCACGGATAGGCCACGTTGTGGACAGCGACTACCGTTTACCTGTCAGGGCATTCTGTAACGTGCCGGAAACAAAGCGGACACCATGGGGAAATCCCGTGTCCTTAGGGTGGTAACAGTTGCCGGCGGCACAGGAGCGGGGCACACCATTGTGTTTTCCCCGCTGCCGGACTGCGCTGGACCACGCGGCCTATGGCCGGATCTTTCACATGCATAAGGAGCATAGATGTTCAAGACTGCGGACGAAGTCCTCAAGTTCATCAAAGACGAAGACGTAAAGTTCGTCGATATTCGCTTCACCGACCTCCCCGGCGTTCAGCAGCACTTTAATGTGCCGGCCAAGAGTGTCGACGCGGACTTCTTCGTCAACGGCCAACTCTTCGACGGTTCGTCGATCCGTGGCTTCCAGGGCATCGCCGAGTCGGACATGCAGCTCATCCCGGACGTTACGACGGCGTTCCTGGACACGTTCCGCATGGAGAAGACTCTTGCGTTGAACTTCTCGATCGTCAACCCACGCACGGGTGACCCGTACCACCGCGATCCCCGCGGCGTGGCTGAGAAAGCCGAGGCCTACCTGGCTTCCACCGGCATCGCCGACACCGCCTTCTTTGCGCCGGAGGCTGAGTTCTTCGTCTTCGACAACGTCCAGTACCAGTCTTCCCCGCAGGGCAGCTTCTACAAGATCGACTCCGAGGAAGCTCACTGGAACACCGGCCGCGAGGAAGAGGGCGGAAACCTCGGGTACAAGACCCCGATCAAGGGCGGCTACTTCCCGGTCTCCCCCACCGACAAGCAGGCCGACCTCCGCGATGCCATGTGCATCGCCCTGGACGAAGCCGGCCTTGAGGTTGAGCGCAGCCACCACGAGGTCGGTTCCGCCGGCCAGGCTGAGATCAACTACAAGTTCACCACCCTGACCCACGCAGCTGATGACCTGCAGAAGTTCAAGTACGTCATCAAAAACACTGCCGATGCCTGGGGCAAGTCGGTCACCTTTATGCCGAAGCCGGTTTTTGGTGACAACGGTTCGGGCATGCACTGCCACCAGTCGCTGTGGACCGATGGCGAGCCGCTGTTCTACGACGAAAAGGGTTATGCGGGACTCTCGGACATGGCGCGCTGGTACATCGGCGGCCTGCTCAAGCACTCCTCTGCCGTGCTCGCGTTCACCAACCCGACGGTGAACTCCTACCGCCGCCTGGTCAAGGGTTTCGAAGCCCCGGTCAACATGGTTTACTCGCAGGGCAACCGCTCCGCCGGTATCCGGATCCCGATCACGGGCTCCAACCCCAAGGCCAAGCGCATCGAGTTCCGCGCACCGGACCCCTCCTCCAACCCGTACCTGGCCTTCGCGGCCCAGCTGATGGCCGGCATCGATGGCATCCGCAACCGCATCGAGCCGCCCGCTCCGATCGACAAGGACCTTTACGAGCTCCCCGCCGAGGAAGCCAAGGACATCCCCAAGGCGCCCGGCACACTCGAAGAGGCCTTGGATGCCCTGGCCGAGGACAACGAGTTCCTCCAGGCCGGCGGCGTCTTCACCCAGGACCTGATCGACACCTGGATCGAATACAAGTACGAGAACGAGATCCGTCCGCTCTCGCTGCGACCGAACCCCTACGAGTTCGAGCTGTACTACGGCGTCTAGCCAGATCACGCGGCAGAAGCGGGCATAGTCCGCGGAGAGTCCGCAAGAATTCGGAAACAGCAAAGGCCGGTCCCAGGTTGCACCACCCCGGGACCGGCCTTTTGTTGTGCCGGGCTCCGCTTAGCCGTGGTGCTCAGTCCGCGAGCTCAGCCGCTCCCCCAGAACTTGGGCGACTGCCGCCCTCGCTGATTCCTCCTTGTCTGGCCACATGTGCCCGTACGTGTCCAGCGTCGTCTTCGCTGATGAGTGCCTGAGGCTCTTCTGCACCACCTTCACGTCAAGGCCCTGGGCAATGAGCAGCGAGGCGAAGTAGTGCCTGAGGTCATGGAACCTGAACCCCTCCGGCAGGCCCTTGACCGTTGCCCGCGCCTCACGGAAATAGTGCTCCAGCCGGTGTGGCGAGATCCCACGCCCCCACTCGTTGGTGACGAGCGTTTCACTGCCCCACTTTGTGTGGTTCATCGACAGCTCGAGGCACATATTCTGAGGGATCGGGATCGGCGTCTTGGATTCTGCAGTCTTGAGTTCCACCCCCGGATACTGGATGGCCGGCGCGATAATGCCGCGCATGAAATCCACGTCCGAAACACGCAGCGCCACAGCTTCCGCGATCCTCAGACCAGCGAACGCCGCCAGAAGAATGGCCGGTCGCAGGCCATCAGGCATGGCGTCATGTAAGCTCCAAACCTGTTCTGTGGTGCCGACGTATGGCCTTTGCTTGCCCGCCTTCGGGGCTGTTCTACGACTTACTGGCGACTTCGCCAGCAAGCCATCATGTACGGCGTCGCTGTAGAGCTGCCCCAGTCGAGAATGAAGTGCGTAGACGGTTGAGTCCGCCAAGCCGTCAGCCCTCAGCTTGGCTGTCCATGCCTTTACCTCGGAAGGCCGCACGCCATTGAGCGCACGGCGACCGAATGCACCGTTGATTCGTTTGATATGAGTCCTCGCCTGCCGGACTGTTGAGGGGCGATTGTTCTCGTAACCGCGGAGCCACACTACAGACCATTGCTCCATGGTCATAAGCGCCGTCTTCGGATCCACATAGGTCCCACTAAGGACGGACGCGGTGACTTCATCAAGCCACTTCTGAGCATCGATCTTCCGCGGGAAGTGCCGGGCATGTTCCTTGCCCGCCCCATCGCGGTACCGTGCCCGCCAGGATCCGTTGTCACGCTTTTGGATGTTTGCCATGGCTAGTCCGTTTCGTCAAAGAAAATTTCGGGGAGTCCCAAGCCGGATTTGGCCCTCGTGACTGCAAGATCGAACGTGGATCTCTCTAGCGTGTCTTTTGCGAGCTTCGTGATCGGCGCGAGGCGATCATCATCCTTCAGGCTGGAGTCCGACGCGCGGTCCTGGAGTAGCTGATGTGAGCTGCGCAATTTCTGAAGTTGCGTCACGGCGGCGTCATGGTCACGCTTCACGTTCAGGACCAGTTCTTTGATTTCCTTCTCAATGCTGAGGATTGCCGGTTCCTGGAACAGATCCATCAGTTCAATGCCGAGAACTTCGGCCAGCTCCTTTGCCTCCCTCACCTTTAGCGGCCGGTCTCCTCGCTCGATGCTCCACATGGTCGCCTGGGACCATTTCCAGCCGCGGAGTCGCATCTCATCGGCAACGGACTTCTGGCTGCGCTCTCCCCGGAGTTGCGCGACTCGCATGCCCATGAGGCCATCTTCATCAACCATAACCAAGACCATACTAGAAAACCCGGTGATCCGTCCACTAGAAACTTGACACCTCACCAAAACCCATGCACATTGAGGAACGTAGTCATCATCCAACTAGAAAATATAGGAAGGAAACTATGCAACCAATAACTGCCGTTCAATGGCCAGATGGCCGGGCGGTGAACCTGCTCACTCTCGATGAATCAGCCGAAATCCTCAGGAAGTCCCCCGCACAGCTTCGCTGGATGATCCACAGCGGCACCGCTCCGCAGTCTGCGCGCATCGGGGGACGCCGAATGTTCCGGAGGTCTGACATCGAGGAATTCATAAGCAAGGCCTTTGACGACCAAAAATCCGCCTGATGCTTCCAATTATGGAGAGGAGGGGCGACATAAGGGCAGAAAAATGGGACCGCTCCGCTGGTAACGGCTCGGGCCCTAAGGTGAAGCATCCTGCCCTGACTCTACGCGACGGCGTGCCGGCCGTGACGGCATGACTGACGTACGGCTCCCGGAACGGTGGCTCAACGACCGCCGGATTCGGAAGCTTTCCGCTGACGAGCTCCGGACGTTCGTTTTCGGGCTGCTCTGGGTAGTAGGCAACAGGACAGATGGCGACATAGATGCCGCGGACCTGGAACTGATCCCGGACGCCGGGCCCGGCCACGCCGTTCGGCTCGTGGACCTGGAGCTCTGGTCCAAAACCAAAACCGGCTGGCGCATCGTGGATTTCGAGCTGACGCAAACGAGCCGCGGCCAACTCGAAGGGCTGGAGCTCCGGAAGCGCCAGGACGCTGACCGGCAGCGTGCCAAACGGGACCGGGACAGGGACGACGAGGACGCGGTTCCTCCTGGGCCGGACGCGGTGGGGGCGCGGGACGGTCACGCTCCGGAATCACGTGACGTCACGCCGGATCCGTCACGTGACGGATCACGTGACGAATCACGTGACGACATAGGCAAGGAAAGGACAGGCAAGGACAGGACAGGAAAGGAATCTCTAGAAGAAGAAGCTTTAAAAGCTTTGTCCGTTTCGTCTAACTTTCGTGATCCGTCGTCTATGGAGCTTTGTCACGGTTGCGGTGTGGAGCTGGACAACTGGTCCACCGGCTCGCTTGCCGGGCACTGCCAGGACTGCTCCGGTGACTGTTCCAACTGCATGGATGTTCCGGACTCCGCGGCGGTGCTGGCATGAGTGAGGACGCGGCCCGGCGGCAGGATCTCGGGCTCCCCGTTCTTCCGGCGTCTGACCAGGTGCCGGTGGCGCATATCTGCCGGGACGGGTGGCTGCAGGATAAAAACGGGCTCCCGGTGCCGTGTCTGCGGTGTAAGCCTCATTTGTCGCGGGGCCGGTCGCCGGATGGTCAGGCCACTTGGAAGGCGAAGCGGTGACGCGGGCCCGGCCCCCGCCGTGGCACCTTGTGGGGGCGTCGGGGACGTTTTGGGGGAACCGGCGGGAGACGGGCCCGGGAGGACGGCAGGACGGCGCATAGGGCGCTGACGGAAGACAAACGCAAAACACAACGAAGGGCAGATCCATGATCCAGGAATCGGAACAGACAGCACTTCAGAACGCGATCAGGGACGCAGTGGACGGGATAGACGACGCCCAAGGGCTCCTGGACCAGTCCTACCCGATCGGCTCAGCTGATGGTGAGACAAAGACCCTCCGGAACTGGACGGGGGATGACTTCCAAACATCCGTCCGGATGGCATACCGGAGATCTGCTGAGGCTGTAACGGCTGCGCGGGAACATGAGGAATGGGTGCAGGAAGCCGTCCAGTCAATGCGGTTCCGTGGTGTTGATCGGTTCGGGGGGAACCGGCGGGGGCCGGGAGGACAGCAGGACGGCGCACAGTGCGCTGACCATGGCGGAAACGCCGACGAAAACCAACGAAGGACGAACAAAATGGACAACGACAACAGGACGGCACTTGAGAACGCGATCCGGGCCGAAGTGGAACGGATAGACGAGGCCCAGGGGCGGAGCGTGAACACGGTTCTCGCCCGGACGATCCGGGGGGAAGCCGCCGATATGGACACCGTCTGCACGATCGGCGACGACCGGCGGAAGTCCTGGCGGCACATGACAGCCGATGACCTGAGCGAAATGTACGACCTCCGGGCCGAGAGCATGAACCGCGAGGACGAGGCGCTGGAACAGTTCCAGGCGGATTATCTGGCGTTCCTTCCGGTCCTCAGGGAATTCGGGACGGTCCAGGAAGCGGTCACGGCGGGCGCGGTGCCGATCAAATGATCCAGCCAGCCAGCACGAAGCAGACAGCGCGTCTCGAAGCGATCGCCGTTACTGAGCTCATCGACGGGGGCGACCTGGACGGGGCCGAGGTCATCCTCAACGGATCAGAGGATCCCCTGCAGCTCGCGGCCGCGGCGTGTGCCCTGGCCGCGTCCATGCTGATCTCGTTGCATCCGGATCGTCGGGGCCAGGTCCTGGATCACTGCCGGCGCACGGCGCTGAACGGGTTCTGACGTTCCCGGGCGCAGCGGCGGGGACGGGATCCTCGCCGCTGCGCCCGAGGGCACGCGAGGTACTCTGAAACCAACGCAGCGGGCCCGTCGCAAACGGGCCCGGCGCAGGGATCATCGGCCAGCGGTCATACCGGATTTCTTTCCGGCTCAATCCGTCCGTCGAACAACGATCCCGCCAGGACAGTGTGCCCGCCAGCCGCGGCACCGGGACCGGGTCAAGACCGAGGACGCCCTTTTGCGGGGCGTCAAGGTCGAGGGCCCAGGACCCGGGCCCGGACCGTGGAGCCCGCCCGGTGTACTCCCTCACTCACTCGTGCCGGGATCCGGCGCACACCTGCCCTGGAGGGCTGACTCATGACGACCACACGAATTGATAATCTGCGGATTTCCGCTGCCACTGAAGCGAAATCCGCCCGGGCCATTGCCGAAAAGGCCATGGCCGCGGGACGGGACCTTTCCGCCGCTGAACAGTCCACGTTCGACGGGCACATGGCGAAAGCCTACGACCACCTGGACTCCTTGAAATCGGCGAAGTCTGACCGGGATATCCTCGCTCAGGCCCGGGCCCTCGCGGACGAAATCGACGGCGGCGGATCCGGACGCCGGAAAACGGGCCGGAGCCCCTGGGCGAAGTCCACGGCTGACCTCATGGACAAGGCCCTGACCGGCGGAATCGACGGGGAAAAGTCCCTGGTCAGTGGTTCAATCGGCGTGGCCGTTCCCCTGGTCACTGACATTGTCGCGCTCTCGGAAGCGCCGCGGACCCTCCTGGACCTGATCCCGGTCAAGCCCCTGGCCGGCGGCTTCGGGACGGGCAACAGCTTTTCCTATCTGAAGCAGACCGTACGGACGAACAACGCGGCCCCCGTCGCGGACAACGCCGTGAAACCAACGTCGGTGTACACGATCGCGGAAGTCGAGGACCGCTGCCGCGTGATCGCACACCTGACCGAACCGACGCCGATCCGGTACTTCGCGGACCACGAGAACCTCGAGCGCTTCCTGGAAACGGAACTCGAGGCCGGGCTGTATCAGGCACTCGAAACGCAGATCGTCTCCGGTGACGGGCTCGGGGAGAACTTCGAGGGCATCCTGGCGACGTCCGGAATCATCACCCAGGCATTCGCCGTCGACGCGCTCACATCGATCCGCAAGGCGATCACGAGCCTGGAAGTCATCGGCGTGATCCCGACGGCGCTGGTCCTGAATCCCACGGACGCCGAGGCGCTGGACCTGCTCCGGGACTCCGGGGCAACGGGCCGGTATCTCCTCGCGGATCCGGCAGGAGACGGCGGACAGAATCTCTGGTCCATCCCGCGGGTCCGGTCGAACGCGGTGGCCGCCGGCACGGCGATCCTCGCTGACTGGACACAGTCCGAGCTGGTCGTCCGTGAGGGCGCGACTCTGGCCGTGGACCGTTCCGGCGTGCTGTTCACCAAGAACCAGGCAATCCTCCGGCTCGAAGGCAGGTTCGGGTTCGCGGCGCACCGGCCCGGGGCACTCGCCGAAATCCACCTGGCCGCAGCCTAGCCAGGGACGGCGTCAACCTCACTCCCGGGGATCAGTCCATGATCCTGGAGAAGGATGGAGAAGCGGGGCCCCCTGGCATGGAGGGCCGTGACGCTCTCCAGCGCCAACCTGATGACGGGCCGGAATGCCTCCTCAAGAAGATCCCGGCCCGTCATCCATCACCTGCGTCCTTCGCTGACAGTATCTAGGGCCGGCGGAGGTGGGCGAGAATTTCCGGCGTGGTCAGCAGAACCCGGGGTGACGCAGCTTTCGATTGAAGGACGATCCCCTCCAGTTTTTGTCCGCTGTCCAGCAGCTGTGCCACCCATTTGGCGCGCTGCTTGTTCACGTAACCGACCTTGGTGGCGGAACGGCCAATCGTGATTGCGACGGCGTTTGCATCGTGCTCGTTGTCCGCTTCACGGCACATCCCGACGCTTTGGCCGTTCCGGAACTTGAACGGTTTGTCCAGATCCTCGTAGTAGGCCATGCCGACGACGCGGAACGCGAAGATCTGGTAGTGGCGCAGCGCAAGATTCTTATAGTCCATGAGCTGTCCGTCGGGAAACGCCAGGTCCAAACCATTATTCGACGACACAAGCCTGAGGGGCGGCAGGCCGTCAGGCCCGGCCTCCAGCTGCGCTTTCGCCTCGGCGTCCGGCATGTACCCGGCGCGGTATCCCTTGACGGTCTGGCCGGCGGCCTTTGCCCGGACCCTCTCAGCGGCATAGAACCTAGCCGTTGCCTCGGACTGCCTGAAGGATTCGGCGGACGGCGCTGGCTCCGCTTCCTGCTGTCTGGCCGGTTCCGGAACCGGCTCCGCGTCGCGGCGAATGGACGGGTCCAGGACCGGCTCCCGCGACTCGGTGGACTTCGTGCTCACTAGTGCCGATTTGAACCGCTCCCATATCCCCATGGCCTGACTATAACCGGAGCACCATCTCCCGACGGGTAAGGGCGCAGGAGGGGCCACCGCTCACGATTTGCGGCCCCCTCCGCCGATAGCAGGCCATATCCCCCCGAAAGGGTAGCCGGGGTCGGGCGCGCGTGCCGGACCCTGCCTAAGTCGTCTAGTCACTATGTACGGCGCGTGACGGGCGCGAGGTGCGCCGGACGCCGTCGTTCCCTAGCCGGCTAGGCGGGCATCTGCCCGTTGCAACAGAACATGCGGAGCAACATCCAGGGATTCAGCGACCTTGAAGAAGGTCGGCAACGGAATGCTGCGGTGGCCCTTCAGATATCGGCTCAGTGTGGCGGCTTCGATGCCGACGGCGTCGGCCAGGTCTTTCTGTTCCATGCCGCGCTCGGTGAGCTCCACTCTGATCTGTCTCGAAAGTGAGGCCTCGAGGCGTTCGGCGTAAGTGTTCATATGACCAAGAACAATACCGCTTTCCCGCACGAGCACCGGCTCTTGCGGGTCTGCGAGATCGCGCCGACCCTCCACTCACAATCCGCCAACGTGGGCCCGGCCAGTTGTCATGATTGGCCGGGCCTTCCCCTTAGGTCTGTCTAACACTGATGCGGCGGCTAGGATCCAAGGCATGGGGATACTCGATCGATTTAAGAAAAGTTCCAATCCGCTGGCGGAAACCGCAACCGCCATATTGGGTTGGGGTAACCAGAAACTCGTTGCTTCTACTACCGGAGGCCCACCTGTTCGCGCCACGGGAAGTAGGACTGAGGCCGTGGAGCTTCCTTACGCGCGCCCAGGAATATCATGCGCGGGGACGGCCTACTTCTTAGACACGGTGGCGAAAATGCCGCTGGGAGAAACGGAAATCACCTTCGAAGTGAGGACGAACTCGAAAGACTTTCATCCTCCGCTGACGAGCGCCCACATCTTCTGGAAGGGCAAGCCCATTGGCTACATGGGTTCGGTCGAAGACGACGCCCTGTCGAAGGTCCTCCAGTCCGCCGGCCCAGTCGGACAGGCTTTCACAGCCAAAGCCTTCGTGGGCACGAGAAAAGTCATGGAACTCAGCGCTGCCAACAGCGAGATTGAAGACCGCAAAACAGTTAGGGCCATGATCCCCGCCCCGGATCTACTACGTGAGTGGTTCAAATCCACGCCACAGCAGCGCGCGCAAATGGAACTCGACAGCCTGCAAGAAAACGTCTCGCTCAAGGAAAAGCAGAAGTATCAGGCCCAATTGTCGGCGCTGTCCCGGAAGTACAGGGAAGGGACTTTTACTGCGGTGATAGATATTGAGCTCGAGCCTTCAGGTAAGTACAAGGGCCAAGAATGCCTGGTGTTCAGCGCCGAAGGTCTCCCATTTGGAAAGATTGGGGCGCGGTACACGGACCAACACGCAAACTTGTTCGACTCCGTCCTACGGCATGGCACCAAGACCTGCTTGGCGCGGGTACTGACAAGCAACTATGAACCCAACGATCTCTATGCCACGGCTTCCATCAAGGTCTTCTCCTGAGGTAGCGCTCGCCGCGTCCCCTGGAACTAAGAGGCCGCGGGGCCCGTAGCTCCTGCGCCCTGGCGTTGCGCCAGCCATGAGCCGTCTGTTGGGATCTGGAGTCGCTCAAGGAACTCGTTTGCCAGTGGGCCCTTGGTGTACACCGGCCTGTACTTGGAGCCTCCACTGACGCCCCATCGGGCCCGATCGTGTGGGGTGAGCTCTTCGTAAGGTATTTCCCGAAGCAATCCGACGGATATCAGCGTGTTCAGAAGGATATTCACTGTTGCGGATAATCCCAGGCGCCCTCGGAGCTCACTCCGGTTCCACAACCGGGCATACCCCTGTCCTGGATATTCGGGATCCATCTCAAAGAGAGCCAGTACCAAGCGGACGTGCGGCGCTTCAATTTGGGAGAACAGATCTATCCAAATGGCAGATTCGTCCACGAGCGCGTCGTCCCTGGCCAAGTCACCAACTGCCCGGCCAAGCGCCTTGATCTTTTCGTCTAGTGCTGTCCTCCGCGCCGCGTCGCATGCGGCCACAAAGCTAAGCAGGCGTTCGGGATCGTTCTCGACGGTTGCAGTGAAGTCTTCGAACTCCATACCTGAAGAAAGGCGAGCCTGACCCATCATCGTGTCGAGGTTTATTTGCTGATGGGCGTAGAGCCGCGGCCCCATAGCCTTGATGAAAGTTGCCCCGCCAGCCACCCAGGGGGCGAGGGGCGGCGCTGCTCCACCGATCGCAGCCGCTACGGTATCGATGGCAGTGTCGACGACTATTTTCGAGATGCCCGTGGTTCCTACCTGGCCGCCCGCACCGGGGTCATGTTCAGTCACCTGCCAAGGATAGCCATCCTTGGAAGACTCCATCGGGAAGCGCGACGAGCTCTGGCTTTGAGTCCGCAGAAAGTCCGCAGGAAGTCCGCAAGAGCCCAGTCTGCACCCATCGCCGACAACCACTAATTCCCCGGAATCTGGCGGATTCCAACGCTTCTCAAGCATGGCCAATAACCGTTGTTTAGTTCGAGCTGTACTACGGCGTCTAGGGCTTCCCGGCTTTCCGCAGTCCAGACGACGGCCCCCACCTTCCGGTGGGGGCCGTCGTTGTTTAATCAATTGCCGCCCGTTTGTCGGTCAGCGCTTGCCGTACTTCCTGTGCACTGCCTGCTTGCTCACGCCAAGGCAGGTTGCTATGGCTTCCCACGAGAGTCCCGCCCGGCGGGCGCGCAATACCGTTTCCGTCTCGGTGCGTGCCACCTCCTTGCGAAGTTCGGCCACAGCGTACAGCGCCTCCGCCGGACCCTTGCCGTCCATTGAACCGATCAGTGTTTCCATCAGACACCTCCTGGCGTCGAAGTTAGTTGACGAAGGCCCAAAAGTCAATGAAAGTTGACAAGAGGCTGCGACCATCAGAACGATCGGTAGAAGGTCCGCTGCGGTCCCGCGTCGCCGCCCAGATACTGGCCGTGGTCCGTGAAACCCGCGTTGCGGTAGGCGGCCCGGCCTGCGGGGTTAGCGTTGTTGACGGACAGCACCACGCCGGCCTGCGCGCCGCCGAGGGTGGCGGTGAGATGAGCTGCCGCCCGGACGGCCGCCGCAGCCGCCGCGGTGCCCAGGCCGCGGCCCTGCCGGTAGCGGTCGATCAGGAAACCGCGCAGCAGCCAAACGGAGTCGTCGTCGGCCCAGCCAGCCAGGGTCGCGGCCCCGCTCTGCAGCGTCAGGACCCCGACGGCGGCTCCGTTCCAGTCAATCGCGTACGGGTGCCGGGAGTCCTCTTCGAGCGCGATCAGCACCATCCGCAGCGGGTCACCAACGAACCTCTGCTGCTCTTCGGTGACGTTCAGTTCGGCGATTTCGCCCAATTTGATGGCGCGCGCGTCGTCGTCGAGGTTCTTCAGTGGCAGCAGCCACACAAGTTCAGGCATACCAAAAGCGTACCCACCCTGGCCGGATAGCAGCCGGGAGCCCGGATCGCCTCAGAGCGCCGCATCCTTGGGCGGCCCGGCCGGGTCCATCCAGAAGACCTCCCAGAGGTGGCCATCCGGGTCCTGGAAGCTGTGGGTGTACATAAAGCCGTAGTCCTGGGCTTCTTCGGACGGGGTTCCGCCGGCAGTCAGGGCGGTCCTGACCAGCTCGTCCACGGCCTCGCGGCTGGCCAGGGAAAAGGACATAATGGCCTCGGTGGCGCTGCGGGCATCAGCGACGGGCTTGGCGGTAAAGGTCTTGAAGTATGCCTCGACGAGCAGCATCACAAAGGCATCGTCGTTGACAATCATGCACGTGGCGTTTTCGTCGGTGAAGTCAGGGTTGAAGGAAAAACCCAGTGCGCTGAAGAATGCGACCGACTTTTCCAGGTCCCTGACGGGGAGGTTGAGGAACATTTGCTTGGCCATGGCCCAAAATTAGCACCGTCACCCGGCGCCTGCCAGCCCCAACGCTCCCCCTCAGGAGCGTGGGTCAGAGCACCTTGGAGAGGAAATCCCGGGTCCGCTGCTGCTGGGGGTTACCGAAGAGCTCCTCCGGGGCCCCCTCTTCACAAATGACACCGTCCGCCATAAAGAGGACCCGGTCCGCTACTTCGCGGGCGAAGCCCATCTCGTGGGTGACAAGCACCATTGTCATGCCCTCGGCCGCCAGGTCCTTGATGACCTGGAGCACTTCGCCGACCATCTCAGGGTCCAAGGCCGAGGTCGCCTCATCGAAGAGCATAATGTCCGGATTCATCGCCAAGGCACGGGCGATTGCCACCCGCTGCTTCTGGCCACCGGAAAGTGACACCGGCCGGGCATCCGCTTTCTCGGCCAGCCCCACACGCTTGAGCAGCTTGACTGCGTTGGCCAGGGCCTCGCCCTTGCCCTGCTTTTTGGATTCCACCGGCGCGAGCATGATGTTCTCAAGCACGGACATGTGCGGGAACAAGTTGAAATGCTGGAAGACCATACCAACGTGCCTGCGGACTTCGTTGATGTCCACCTTGGGGTCCGTGACGTCGAAGCCGTCCACCGTGACCTGGCCGGCGGTGACGTCTTCAAGCTTGTTGAGGCAGCGCAGGAAGGTTGACTTGCCCGAACCCGAGGGTCCGATGACGCAAACGACCTCGCCTTCGCCAACTTCGGCGGTGATGCCTTTGAGGACCTCGTTTGATCCGAAGGACTTCTTCAGCCCGCGGACGGAGATTTTACTGGGTGCAGTGACTGCCGTGCTCATTTGTTGAACCTCTTATCCGCGACGTTGGCCAGCTTGGTCAGCAGCATAATTACCACGAAGTACAGGACCGCCACGATCAGCAGCGTTTCGGTGATCCGGAAATTTCCTGCGTAGATCTGCTGGCCCTGATAGAGAAGTTCGGCGAAGCCGATGGCCAGCAGCAGGGAACTGTCCTTGAGCATGATGATCAGCTGGTTGATCAGTGACGGTGTCATAATCTTGAAGGCCTGCGGGACCACCACCTTTTGCATCGACTTGGCGTAGCCCAGGCCGAGGCTGCGGCTGGCTTCGAGCTGGCCAGGGTCCACGGACTGGATGGATCCCCTGACGATCTCGGTAATGTATGCGCCGGAGTTCAGGCTGAGGGTCAGCACACCGGCGACCCAGATGTCGATCGGCGCACCGGTAAGCTGCGGGATGCCGAAGTAGAAGAAGAAGGCCCAGACCAGCAGCGGCGTGCCGCGAAAAATGCTGACGTAGGTGGTGGCAATACCACGCAACACGAGGCTGGTCGAGATCTTCAGGAAGGCCATCAGCAGGCCGACGACCATGGCGACGGCGAACGAAATTCCGGTGACCAGGACTGTGTTTCCCAACCCCTTCAGCAGTGCCGGGAAGCTGTTGATCAGGAGGTCCCAGAAGCTGGACTCGACGGCCTGGGCCGGGTCCTTGAGGTACTTGTCGAGGATTTCCTGGTACTTGCCGCTCGATTTCAGGTCCGCGAGGCCGGTGTTGAAGGCCTGCAGCAGTTCAGGGTTCTGGCCCTTATTAACGGCGAATCCGTAGGAGCCGCCCTTTTCCTTCTCGGACACCGCCTTAAGGCCGTTGTTCTGGCTGATGCCATAGGCCAGGACCGGGTAGTCATCAAAGACCGCGACGGCGTTGCCGGATTTGACCAGCTCGTACATCGTGGCGGACTGGTCCAGCGACTTGACCGTAAAGCCGTACTGTCCTGCGATGGACTTGGCGAACGTCTCCCCTTCGCTGCCGGTCTTGGCCGTGACGGTCTTGTCCTTAAGGTCTCCGTAGCCCTTAATGTCCGTGTTGGCTTTCGCGACAGCCATCTGGACGCCCGACTCGAAATAGGGTTCGGAAAAGTCGTAGATCTGCTTGCGCTGATCCGTGATGGACATTCCGGCTATGACACCGTCCACCTGGTTGGAGGACAGTGCCTGCAGTGCGGCGTTAAAGCCAAGCGACTTGATCTCGACGGCAAAACCCTGGTTCTTGGCGATCTCCCGGATAATGTCCATGTCGATGCCGGTCAGCTCGCCGCCGGTGTCGCGGAATTCAAACGGGGCGAAGGTGGTGTCCGTGCCGATGACGAATGTCTTTCCGGACAGGCTCGACGGCGTCGCGCCGGCCTGTGCCGCGGCTGGTGCTGCGGAGTCCGGTGCCGCGGCTGCGCCGGCGGCACCGAAGAACATTGCTGCAACTGCGAGCAAGGCTCCGATTACAGCGGTGGTCCGCCCTCTGGCGGCCCCGTTCTGCTGTGTTCTGGGCAAGAGTAACAACCCCTTGTTGATGAGCGGATGGAGTGCACGGCCAGACACGCAAAGCCCGGCCAGACATCCCTAGAGATTACCCGCATTCACCGGTCCGGACAGCGGCTGATCCAGAACGGCGGCGTTACTGGCCGTAGAAGACCCGTTCGAAGACCCCACGCGCCCGGCGGCTCAGCCGCAGGTAGTCCTCCTCGAGGGCTGCGGCGTTCCCCTGCCCGTAGCCGCACCAGCGGGCCACGGCTTCCAAATCCCGGCGCGAGGACGGCAGCACGTCCGAGGCCCTGCCGGTCCAGACCACATTGGCCGACCGGATCCTGCTGGCCAGCCGCCAGGCCCGGAGCAGGATCACCACATCGCCCGCTTCGAGCAGTCCGACGGCGGCAGCTTCCTCGAGTGCCTCGACGGTGGAGGTCGTCCGCAAACCGGGATGTTTCCCGGCGTGCTGCAACTGCAGCAGCTGGGCCAGCCACTCGACGTCGCTGAGGCCGCCGCGGCCCAGTTTCAGGTGCCTGGCGGGGTCCGCGCCGCGGGGCAGCCGCTCAGCTTCCACCCGGGCCTTGACCCGGCGGACCTCACGTGCATCCTGCTCGGAAAGCAGCTCCGGGTAGCGGACCGGGTCGATGAGCGCTACGAAGTCAGCGGCAAGCACGTCGTTGCCGGCCATCGGGCGGGCGCGGAGCAGCGCCTGCGCCTCCCACACCAGTGACCACCGGCGGTAATACTCCGCGTAGGACTCCAGCGACCGCACCATGGGACCGCTTTTGCCTTCGGGCCGCAAATCGGCGTCCACCAGCAGCACGCGTTCGGCGAGGATGGCAGGCTTCAGCGGCTGGGTCAGCAGGCTGGAGAGCCTGCTGACGATCTGCAGCGCCTGGTCCTGGGCCTCTGCCTCGGGGACACCCGGCAGCCCCCGGTGCACATACATCACATCCGCGTCCGAGCCGTAGCCGATCTCCCGGCCGCCCTGCCGGCCCATGGCGACCACCAGCACGTCCGTCTTGAGCGGCGCCCCGGCAGCCACCACGGACTCCGCGACGCGCAGGGCACCCAGGACCGCGGCCCGGTCGGTGTCCGCCAGCGCCGCGCCGACCTGGTCCTGGTCCAGCAGCCCGGCGCTGTCCGCGATCGCAATCCGCAGGATCTCCCGCCGCCGGATCAGCCGGATCAGCCGCATGGCGCTTTCCGGCTCCGCGTGCCGGGACATCTTCGACGCGATCTCAAGCCACTGTGCCGCGAAAGTCAGCGGGACCAGTTCCTTGTCCGAGCCAAGCCACGCCACAGATTCCGGCGACACTTCCAGCAGGTCGGCAATCAGCCGGGAGTTGGAGAGCACGTGGCAGAGCCGCTCGGCGGCCGCCGTTGAATCCCGCAGCATACCGAGGTACCAGTGGGTGGTTCCGAGCGCCTCGCTGACCCTGCGGAAGGCCAGCAGGCCGGCGTCGGGGTCCACGCCCTCCGCGAGCCAGCCGAGCAGGATCGGCAGCAGCTGCCGCTGGAGCGCAGCCCGGCGGCTCACACCGCCGGTGAGTGCCTCGATGTGCCGCATGGCGCCCCTCGGATCGAGGTACCCCAAGGCGGCGAGGCGCCCCTGCGCGGCTTCCGGGCTGAGCCGGGCTTCCTCGCTGCTTAGCGCTGCGGCCGTGTTGAGCAGCGGACGGTAGAAGATGCGTTCGTGCAACTCCCGCACGGAGCGTTTGGTCTTGCGCCAGACCGCGACCAGGGCGTCTGGTTTGGGCCGTTCGCTGGAGAAAGGCCCCAGCATAGCTTTGGCGAGGGCCCGCAGCGAGGCTTCCTTGACAGGCATCAGGTGGGTACGGCGCAGCTGGAAGAGCTGGATCCGGTGTTCAAGCAGCCGGAGGTAGCGGTAGGCGCGATCAAACTCGGCGGCATCGGAGCGCCCGATGTAGCCGCCGGCTGACAAAGCGGCGATAGCCGAAGTGGTGTCCCGGCACCGGAGGGACTCATCGGATTTGCCATGCACTAGCTGCAGCAGCTGGACAGTGAATTCCACGTCCCGCAGCCCTCCCCGGCCCAGCTTGATCTGCCGCTGCTCCTCCTCGGCGGGAATGTTTTCGGTGACCCGTCGGCGCATGGAGCGGACGGACTCTACGAAACCTTCACGGCCGGCGGATGACCAGACCAGCGGGGCAATGGCTGCCTCGTACCGTGCGCCGAGCCCGGCGTCCCCGGCAATGGTCCGGGCTTTGAGCAGGGCCTGGAATTCCCAGCTCTCGGCCCAGCGTGCGTAGTAGCTCTCGTGCGAGGCAAGGGTTCTGACCAGCGGTCCGGATTTGCCCTCCGGACGCAGGTTCGCGTCCACCTCCCACAGCCCGGGTTCCCGGCCCGTGGACATAATGGCCCGGGATATACCGGCCGCCAGGGCCGTGCCGATCGTGTTGGCCCGCGAATCGTCAAGCGAGCCGGACTCGATGACGTAGATGACGTCGACGTCGGAAATGTAGTTCAGTTCCCGGGCGCCGCACTTGCCCATACCGATCACGGCCAGCCCGACGTCGGCCACTTCGGCCGCGCTGAACTGCTCGCCAGCTTCGGCCCGGGAGACCGCCAACGCTGCCTCGATTGCCGCGCCGGCGAGATCGGCGAGTTCGGCGCCGGCGGCCGGCATAAAGTCCAACGGGTCCGCGGCACAGATGTCTTTGACGGCGAGCTCCACCAGGCCGCGCCGGTACTCCGTGCGCAATGCCTCGTAGCCCTCCTGCCCGGTCACCAACGCGACTGGGCGGCTGGATTTCGGATCGGCCCGCACGGAACGCAGCAGCCGATCGCGCAGCACCGCCGTCTCTGCCTCCCGCGGTTCGGGGCCGGCCTTCACGTCGAAGGCGTTCAGGTGCTCCGGATGGCGGATGAGGAACTCGCCGAGCGCCTCGGACGCACCCAAAACCCGGTACATGGGCTCGCTGCGGTCCAGGTCCGCGACTGCCAGCCGGCGCAGATCGTGGTGTTTTTCGATCAGCCTGACCAGTGACTGCAGGGCCGTGTCAGGGTTCGCGGCAAGCTGCAGGCCGGCGAAAAGGATGTCCTGGTCCAGGCCGTCCAGCTCCGGGGCGGCCAGGAACCTTTCGCTCTTCTCCAGATCGCTGAAACCCGCGGCTATCAGGCGTCGTGCCAGACTCACCCGGGGCGCCTAGAGGATGCCGAGGTTGCGCTGCAGTTCGTAGGGCGTGACCTGAAGACGGTAGTCCTGCCACTCGGCCCGCTTGTTGCGCAGGAAGTGCTCGAATACCTGCTCGCCGAGGATCTGGGGCATCAGTTCGGAGTCCTCCATCGACCGGATGGCGTCGTGCAGGCTGGCCGGGAGCGGGTCGTGGCCCATCGCCCGGCGCTCCGCCGAACTCAGCGACCAGATGTCGTCCTCGGCCGCGGGCGGGAGCTGGTAGCCCTCCTCAATGCCCTTCAGCCCGGCACCGAGCAGCACGGCGTAGGCCAGGTAGGGGTTGGCCGCCGAGTCGATGCCGCGGTACTCAATCCGGGCGGACTGGCCCTTGCCTGGTTTGTACAGCGGAACCCGGACCAGCGCGGAGCGGTTGTTGTGTCCCCAGCTGAGGTAGCTGGGGGCTTCTCCGCCGCCCCAGAGCCGCTTGTAGGAGTTCACAAACTGGTTGGTGACAGCGGTGAACTCCGGGGCGTGTTTGAGGATGCCGGCGATGAACTGCCGGGCCGTTTCGGAGAGCTGGAATTCCGCCCCCGCCTCGTAGAACGCGTTGGTGTCGCCTTCGAAGAGCGAAAAGTGCGTGTGCATGCCCGAACCCGGGTGGGCAGTGAAGGGTTTGGGCATAAAGGTGGCGTAGGTGCCCTGCTGCAGCGCTACCTCCTTGATCACCGTGCGGAAGGTCATGATGTTGTCCGCGGTCTGCAGCGCATCCGCATAGCGCAGGTCGATTTCGTTCTGGCCCGGGCCGGCCTCGTGGTGGCTGAATTCAACCGAGATGCCGACGGATTCGAGCATGGTCACGGCGGTGCGGCGGAAGTCCTGCGCCACCCCGCCCGGAACGTGGTCGAAGTAGCCGCCCTCGTCCACGGGGACGGGGGAACCGTCCGGGCCCGGCTGCTGGGACTTGAGCAGGTAGAACTCGATCTCGGGGTGGGTGTAGCAGGTGAAGCCCATGTCCGCGGCCTTGGCCAGGTTGCGCTTGAGGACATTGCGGGGATCAGCAGCCGACGGTTCGCCGTCGGGCGTCAGGATATCGCAGAACATCCGGGACGTTGCCTCGGTCTCGCCGCGCCACGGCAGGATCTGGAACGTGGCAGGGTCCGGCTGGGCCAGCATGTCGGATTCGAAAACCCGGGCGAGGCCCTCGATCGAGGAGCCGTCAAAGCCAAGGCCTTCCTCAAACGCGCCCTCGACTTCAGCCGGGGCCAGCGCCACCGATTTCAGCGAACCGACGACGTCGGTGAACCACAACCGCACGAACCGCACGTCACGCTCTTCGATCGTCCGCAGGACAAACTCTTGCTGGCGGTCCATAGTGGCCTCTTTCCGGTTCTTTCGTCCGTGCCCCAGGCCCGTCATGCATGGATCCCGCAGCTGCTCAGGCTTCACTTTACTAATCATTGCCACCGAATGCTGGCACGGCTGCTGCGCGTAACACAGCGTTAACACCCGGACCCCGAAATTCGCCGCCGCAAGCCGCTGCGGCGAACGCGGTGTGACGTGATTCACCCGGGCGCGGGCCGGAAGCCGGTAGCTAGGACACGCGCTATCGCACTACGCTCGTGCCATGGCCACAAGCAACAACACCGATTCCAGCATGCCCGCAGAACTAGCCGCACCCTACGGCAGCGGCCCGGCGGCGCCTGCCGCGGGCCAGGAGCCGGTCACCCGGAAGCCGGTGGCCCGGGTCCGCACCCACCACCTGCGCCAGGCGAAACTCAACGGTGAACGCTTTGCCATGCTGACCGCCTACGACCAGTACACGGCGGAAATCTTTGACCAGGCCGGCATCGAAGTCCTGCTGGTGGGCGACTCGGCGTCCAACAATGTCTTTGGCAATGAGACGTCCCTGCCCGTCACGGTCGATGAGCTGCTCCCGTTGTGCCGGGCGGTGGCCCGTTCGGCCAAGCGCGCCCTGGTGGTGGCGGATCTTCCCTTTGGCAGCTACGAGGTCTCTGCCCAGCAGGGGGTGGCCACCGGAGTCAGGTTCCTCAAGGAAGGCCTCGCCCACGCGGTCAAGATCGAGGGCGGACAGTTCTATGCCGAAACCGTCCGGGCCATGGTCCAGGCCGGCATTCCGGTGATGGCGCACATCGGTTTTACCCCGCAAAGCGAGCATGCCCTCGGTGGCTACCGGGTGCAGGGCCGCGGCGATGACGCCCAGCGCCTGATCGACGATGCCGTCGCCCTGGCCGACGCCGGGGCGTTCTGCGTGTTGATGGAAATGGTGCCCGCCGCGACAGCGGCAGCCGTGGACGCCGCCGTCGAGGTCCCCACCATCGGCATCGGCGCCGGCAACGCCACCACCGGCCAGGTACTCGTGTGGCAGGATATGGCGGGACTGCGCGGCGGCAAAATGGCCAGGTTCGTCAAGCAGTACGCTGACCTGCGGACTTCACTCAGCGACGCCGCGAAGGCCTACGGCGAGGACGTACGCACCGGCCAGTTCCCCGGCCCCGAGCACTCGTTCTAGCGGACACCCGTTCCGGCGCGCCTTTTCCGGCGCGGCCGTTCCGACGGGCCCCCGTTCCGACGGGCGCCCGTTCCAGCGGGCGCCCGGCCAGGGAGCAGGTGTCCCCGGCGGCGTGCCGGACCCCGGATGCCGGCGCGCAGGACCAGCCTGCTCAGTGTGGGCCGCCTAGTCGTCGTCGCCCTTTTCCCACGATTCGTTGCGGGCTTTGACTTTCTCGAGCGCGTGTTCTGCTTCGTCGCGCGTTGCGTACGGGCCGATCAGCTGGCTCCAGTCGGACATGGCGTCCTCTTCAACCTTATGGGTGGTGACGTTGTACCAGTACTCGGGCATGGATTCTCCTCAGCTGGTGTGGCTTTGTTCGGATTTGTTTCTGCGCCTCCGGCCGCGCCTTATATGATCAATGTATGCCTTCCCTAGCCTCGACTGCACCCATCGGCACGCTGGTCCCGGGAGCTGTCAGTCCTCAGCTTCCCGTTCCGGCCTCGATCCCGCGCCCCGAATACGTGGGCAAACCCGCGCCGGCCAAGTTCACCGGCTCTGAGGTCAAGCAGGCGGAGACGATCGAGAAGATCCGCACCGCCTCCCGGATTGCCGCGCAGGCCATCGTGGAGGTCGGCAGGCACATCGTGCCCGGCGTCACGACCGACCAGCTGGACCGGGTGGGCCACGAATTCCTGCTGGACCACAACGCGTATCCATCGACTTTGGGCTACCGCGGCTTTCCCAAGTCGCTGTGCTCGTCCTTGAACGAAGTCATCTGCCATGGCATCCCGGACAGCACTGTGGTCCGGGACGGTGACATCGTCAACATCGACATCACCGCCTTTATCGGCGGCGTGCACGGCGACACCAACTACACCTTCCTTGCCGGCGACGTGGATGAGGAATCCCGCCTGCTGGTTGAGCGCACGCAGGAATCCCTGAACCGCGCGATTCGTGCGGTGGCCCCGGGCCGCGAAATCAATGTCATCGGCCGAACTATTGAGTCCTACGCCAAGCGCTTCGGCTACGGCGTTGTCCGCGACTTCACCGGCCACGGTGTGGGCGAGGCCTTCCACACCGGCCTGATCATCCCGCACTACGACGCTGCCCCGGCCTACAACACGGTGATTGAGGCCGGCATGGTCTTCACGATTGAACCGATGTTGACGCTGGGCACCGTGGACTGGGACATGTGGGCCGACGACTGGACCGTCGTCACCCGTGACCGCAAACGCACTGCGCAGTTCGAGCACACCCTGCTTGTGACGGAGACCGGTGCCGAAGTGCTGACCCTCCCCTGATTGCCCCACAGAAGATCCCGGTCTTCGCATCTCGGCCCTGCGCCGATCCCTGCTAGCTCCGCCCCTGCCACGAACGGAACCACATTGGCCAAGAAGGACGAGAAGTCGACCAAAAACACCACGCTGATCGGCATCGACATCGGTGGTACCGGGATCAAGGGCGGAATCGTCGACCTGAAAAAGGGCAAGCTGCTCGGGGAGCGCCTGCGTATCCCCACCCCGCAGCCCTCCACCCCCGAATCCGTTGCCGATGTCGTGGCCCAGGTCGTTGCCGATTTGACGGCCCGGCCGGACGCGCCGGCACCGGACTCGCCGGTCGGTGTGACCTTCCCCGGCATCATCCAGCACGGCGTGGTCCACTCCGCCGCCAACGTGGATAAGTCCTGGCTGGAAATGGACATCGATGCCCTGCTGACCGCCCGCCTCGGGCGGCCGGTTGAGGTCATTAACGACGCCGATGCCGCCGGGCTGGCGGAGGCACGCTTCGGCGCCGGCGAGTCCGTCAAAGGAACCGTGCTGGTCATCACGCTCGGCACCGGGATCGGTTCAGCCTTTATCTTCGATGGCAAGCTTGTGCCGAATGCCGAACTCGGCCACCTCGAAATTGACGGATTTGATGCCGAAAGCAAGGCCTCAGCCGTTGCCCGGGAACGGGACGGACTGAGCTGGGAGGAGTACAGCGTTCTGCTGCAGCGCTACTTCTCCCACGTGGAATTCCTCTTCTCCCCCGAATTGTTCATCGTCGGAGGCGGCATCTCGAAGCGCGCCGACGAATACCTGCCGCGGCTGCAGCTGCGCACACCGATTGTGTCGGCCAAGCTGAAGAATGACGCCGGAATCGTCGGGGCGGCGCTCGAAATCGCGCTGCAGCACCAACTGGCCAAGTAGCCGGATGGGCTCTCACTCCGGGTTGTCCTGCGCGCTGGCGACGACCCGGAGTGGTGGGTCTTTTCTTGATTGGTGCCGGTGGTGGCCGCGGCTTCCCCTCCGCTGCCACCACCGGAGTCTGTGAGCCGGCGCTCCTGATACGCCCCTAGAGCGGGCTCTTCTGTTGGCTCTGGCCTTCGCGGGCCTTGCTTTCGGCTTCGTGGCGGAGCAGCGAAATGGCAGCCTCGAAGTCCTCGAGGGACTCGAAGGCCTGGTAGACACTTGCGAAGCGCAGGTAGGCCACCTCATCGAGCCGCTGGAGCGGGTTGAGGATTGCGAGACCCACTTCATGGGCATCGATTTCGGCGGCGCCGGCTGCCCGGATCGTCTCCTCGACTTCCTGGGCCAGCATGGCGAGGTCGTCCTCGGTGACGGGACGGCCCTGGCAGGCCTTGCGGACACCGTTGATGATTTTGCTGCGGCTAAACGGCTCGCCGACTCCGGAGCGCTTGATCACGCTCAGGCTGGTGGTCTCCACGGTGGTAAAACGCCGGCCGCACTCGGGGCACTGCCGGCGGCGGCGAATGGCCGAGCCATCGTCGGCTATCCGGCTGTCGACCACCCGCGAATCAGGGTTCCGGCAAAACGGGCAATACATCTCGTTCCGTCCCCTGTCGCAGACCGATGACCAAACGCGGGCGAACACCCGCGGTTCGGCGGAGCATTTTTGTCTCCACCATCAGTTTACGACTAGATGTAGGCGAATAACAATCCTGTAATTACTACATGTAGTGGTCAGGCGCCGCCGGCAAAGCGGGCGGTGACGGCTTCGCCGTGCGCCGGCAGATCCTCGGCTCCAGCCAGGCTCACGATGTGTCCGCTGACCTCTTCCAAGGCCGCGCGGGTGTAGTTAACCACCTGGATGGCGCGCAGGAAGGTGGTCACGTTCAACCCCGAGGAGAAGGCCGCGGTGCCGCTGGTCGGCAGCACATGGTTTGACCCGGCACAGTAGTCGCCCAGGCTGACCGGGCTGTAGTCGCCCACAAAGATCGCCCCGGCGCTGCGGATCCGGCCCGCGACACTGGCAGCGTCCGCCGTCATAATTTCCAGGTGTTCGGCCGCGTAGGCGTTGCACGCCGCAATGCCCTGGTCGAGGTTGTCCACCAGGACAACGCCGGACTGCGGACCGGAGAGCGCCTCGCGGACCCGGTCCCGGTGTTTGGTCAGGGCCGCCTGACGGTCCAGTTCCACCCGAACCGCGGCGGCGAGCAGCTCGGAATCCGTGACCAGAACTGACGCAGCTTTGGGGTCGTGCTCGGCCTGGCTGATCAGGTCCGCCGCGACGAGGTCCGGCCGGGCCGAATCGTCGGCCAGGATCGCAATTTCCGTTGTGCCGGCCTCGGAATCGATGCCCACAACACCTTTGACGAGGCGTTTGGCAGTGGCGACGAAGACGTTGCCGGGACCGGTGACAACGTCGACCGGGTCCAGTCCGGCGTTCCCCTCCGAGGCGGGGATGCCATAGGCGAACGCGGCGATCGCCTGGGCGCCGCCGATCGCGTAGACCTCGTTAATGCCCAGCAGGCATGCCGCGGCGAGGATCGTGGGGTGCGGGAGTCCGTTGAAGTCCTTTTGCGGCGGCGAAGCCAGGGCGATGGATTCGACGCCGGCCGCGAGGGCAGGAACAACGTTCATAATGACGGAGGACGGGTAGACCGCCAGCCCGCCGGGCACATAGAGTCCCACACGCGCTACCGGGACCCATTTTTGGCTGACCACCGCCCCGTCGCCGAGTTCGACATCGGTGTCGGCCGGCCGCTGGGCATCGGCAAAGCGCCGGGCACGTGAGATGGATTCTTCCAGTGCTGCCCGGACGTCGGGGTCGAGCCCGGCCAAGGCGTCCGTCAGTGCCCCGCCGGGAACCCGGGGGTGTGCTTGCTCGACGTCGTCGAACGTTCGGGCCAGTTCACTCAGCGCCTCGAAGCCCCCGGCGCGGACGGTGGCGATAATGCCCAGGACGGTCTGCTCCGCATCCGCCATGGCGCCGGCTTTTGCGCGGGGTACCGCGGCGCGGAGGCCGGCAAGTGTCAACCGCTGGCCGCGCAGGTCAACGGTACGGAAGGTGAGCCCGGCGGGGGCCGGGGGCGCAGTAGCGGCGGGCACGGAACTGTCAGCTGAAAGGGTCACCCGTTTATTTTACGGGTCCCGCGGGCACGTGCCGCGCCGCTCGTCGCCGGGTGGTTCCGGCTGGCTACTCCAGGGCTTCGGGGTCCGCACCGTGAGCCCCAGGCCCGCTTTCCGGAGCCGGTTTACTCCCGAGGGTGCTCAAAAAGATCGCAAGGGCAGTAGCGGCCGGCCACATTGTCAGGACCGCCACGGACCGCAGCGAAAAGGCGATACTGGCGTTCGCCGACGTGTCCTCGGGCGTTCCCCACCACAGGCCGCACAGCACGCCGGTCCCCCACGCGGCGAGTGCGCCGAGTGCGCCGGCACCCACTGCCACCAGGACCTCCCGGCTGGACGGCCCGTTATGCTTGCTGCCGGAAGCGACGGCACCGGAAATGCAGCCGGCCAGCAGCATCAGGGCCGCCAGGACCAGGTCCCGGGGCAGCCACCCTTCGGTGTTTGCCCCGCTGCGCAACTGCGGATCACCCGAGAGCAGGTTAAGGCCGGACGGGGCCAGGAGCCACCACAGCAGCCCCGCCGGCACACCGGCAGCAGCGATAACGGCAGCTTTACGCCACGTCACAACGCGCACGAGCGGCGGCGGTCCCGGCGCTGCGGCGGGAATACCCTGCCGGGATTCGGGACCCGGCATCCCGGCCGGTCCCTGCAGCGGGTCCTGCCGGGCGTGCTGCGGGAGCTGGCCATTGAGTGCGGGCTGTGTCATGGAACAAACTTTAACAAGCTTTTGGCCGGGCGGGCACACCACGCCGCACTGGGCCCGATGACCGTCCACATGACGCGTCGCGGGCAACAAGTACCGCGGCCGGGCGCTGAGAGAATACGCTGGCGGGGTAGGAATGACACAAATGTGCACCAGGGAGTGGGATTGCAGTGGCCGCAGAGGACCAAGCCTTCGAAAGTACTTTCAAGGAGATGTTCCGCCGGCACGCCGCCGGCGTGGCCATCATCACCGCCAACTTCAACGGCGTCCCCTTCGGCTTTACTGCAACATCTGTGGCCTCGCTCTCCGCGAAACCTCCCCGGTTCACCTTTAATATGGCCCGCACTTCCAGTTCCTGGCCGGCCGTCGCCAATGCGAAGTACATCGGCGTGCACATGCTGGGACTGGAGAACCAGGCGTTGGCCGACCGTTTTGCCAGGACCCGCGACCGCTTCGAGGGGGACCACTGGGTGCCAGGGCCCCATGAGGTGCCGGTCCTCAAGGACGTTGCCGGCTGGTTGATCGGCAAGGTCCAGATGCGGCTCTCCTTCGAGAACAACGCCGTTGTGGTGGTCGAGGTTGTGGGCGGCGAAGTCGGTGCCGACGGCGCCCCGCTGCTCTACCACTCCGGCTCCTACGGCCAGCCCGTGCCGCTCGACTACGAAATCTAGCCCGCCGGAGGCCCGCGCGGGCTGGCCTTAGCCGTCCAGGCAGGTCGGGCCCAGCAGCACCTTCAGATCTCCAAACAGCGACGGGCTGGGGTTGACCCGCAAGTGCACGGGCAGGCCCATAACTTCCACCCTGGCGTCACCTTGCAGGTGCAGCCTGACTTCGGATTTGCCGCGGTGGGTCCGCAGCACGTCGCCGAGCTCGGTCACAACTGCTTCGGTTGCCTTATGCGTCGGCATGGTGATCACCAGCGGGCCGTTGAGGCCCTCGCTGAGGTCCGGGACGGAGAGTTCCATGCAGTTCAATGCCACGGCGCCGTCATCGCGGCGCTGCAGCCGGCCCTTCACAACAACGATCAGGTCCTCTGCCAGCACGGAGGCGATCGGGCCATAGACCTGCCCGAAGAACATAACCTCGACGGAACCGCCGAGATCCTCGATCTCGGCCCGGGCGTAGGCATTACCGCTGGCCTTCGCGATCCGCCGGCTCAGCGAGGTGATCATGCCGGCACTGGTGACGATGGCGCCGTCGTGCGGGCCGTCTTCGGCGATGAGCGAGGTGATGGACTGGTCGGCATGCTGGCTCAGGACCCCTTCAAGGCCCTGCAGCGGGTGGTCCGAGACGTAGAGGCCGAGCATGTCCCGTTCGAAGGAGAGTTTGTCCTTCTTCTCCCATTCGGGGAGGTCCGGAATTTCGATGCTCAACGAGGCCTCGGACTCGGCCTCGTCGATTCCGGCGAACAGGTCGAACTGGCCGATTGCCTCGTTCCGCTTCAGGGTGATGACCGAATCGATGGCTTCTTCATGGATCATGGCCAGGGCGCGCCGGTGGTGGTTCAGCGAATCGAAGGCGCCGGCCTTGATCAGGGACTCGATGGTGCGCTTGTTGCACACCACAGCCGGTACCTTCATCAAGTAGTCCTTGAAGGAGGTGTAGGCCCCTTCTTTTTCGCGGGCCGCCACCATGGCTTCGACGGCGTTGACTCCGACGTTGCGGATGGCTCCCATGCCGAAGCGGATGTCCGTGCCCACCGGGGTGAAGTTCAGCGCCGACTCGTTGACGTCCGGCGGCAGCACCGTGATCCCCATACGGCGGCATTCGTTGAGGTAGATGGCCGACTTGTCCTTGTCATCGCCCACCGAGGTGAGCAGGGCTGCCATGTACTCCGGCGCATAGTGGGCCTTGAGGTAGGCGGTCCAGTAGGAGATCACGCCGTATGCAGCCGAGTGGGCCTTGTTGAAGGCGTAGTCGGAGAATGGCAGGAGGATGTCCCAGAGGGTCTTGACCGCGGCCATCGAGTAGCCGTTGTCCTGCATGCCCTGGGAGAAGCCGGCGAACTGCTTGTCGAGCTCGGATTTCTTCTTTTTGCCCATGGCGCGGCGCAGGATGTCGGCCTGGCCCAGGGTGTACCCGGCAAGCTTTTGCGCCACGGCCATCACCTGCTCCTGGTAGACGATCAGGCCGTAGGTGCCGCCGAGGATCTCGGCGAGCGGTTCCTCGAGCTCGGGGTGGATCGGGATGACGTCCTGGATCTTGTTCTTGCGCAGCGCGTAGTCTGTGTGCGCGTTGGCGCCCATGGGTCCGGGCCGGTAGAGGGCCAGGACGGCGGAGATGTCCTCGAAGTTGTCGGGCTTCATCAGCTTGAGCAGGGAGCGCATGGGCCCGCCGTCGAGCTGGAACACACCAAGGGTGTCGCCGCGGGCGAGCAGCTCGTAGGACGCCACGTCGTCCAGGGCCAGGGACTCCAGATCCAGCTCAATTCCGCGATTCATCGTGATGTTTTCCAGGGCGTCGGAGATGATCGTGAGGTTCCGCAGGCCCAGGAAGTCCATCTTGATCAGGCCCAGGCCCTCGGAGGTCGGGTAGTCGAACTGGGTGATGACCTGGCCGTCCTGGAAGCGGCGCATCACCGGGATCACGTCGATGATCGGGTCCGAGGACATAATGACGCCGGCCGCGTGGACACCCCACTGACGTTTCAGGCCCTCGATGCCGAGCGCCGTTTCGAACACCTTCGCGGCTTCGGGGTCGGTGGCGATCAGCTGCCGGAAGTCGCCGGCCTCGCTATAGCGTTTGGAGTCCTTGTTCTGGATATCTGCAAGCGGAATGTCCTTGGCCATCACCGCCGGCGGCAGCGCCTTGGTCAGCTGTTCACCCATGCTGAAGGGGTAACCCAGCACCCGGGAAGAGTCCTTGAGGGCCTGCTTGGTCTTAATGGTGCCGTAGGTGACGATCATCGCGACACGTTCGTCGCCGTATTTTCGCGTGACGTAGTCGATCACTTCGGAGCGCCGCCGGTCATCGAAGTCGACGTCGAAGTCAGGCATGGAGACCCGGTCCGGGTTGAGGAAGCGCTCGAAAATCAGGCCGTGGTGCAGCGGATCAAGGTCGGTGATGCGCATGGCATAGGCCACCATGGACCCGGCGCCCGAGCCGCGTCCGGGACCCACCCGGATGCCGTTGTTCTTGGCCCAGTTGATGAAGTCCGCCACCACCAGGAAGTAGCCCGGGAAGCCCATCGAGGTGATAACACCCAGCTCGTAGTCGGCCTGGGTGCGCACCTTGTCCGGAATGCCCTGCGGATAGCGGTACTGGAGTCCCTTGTCGACTTCCTTGACCAGCCAGGACGTTTCGTCCTCCCCGTCCGGGCACGGGAACCGGGGCATGTAGTTGGCGCCGGTGTTGAAGGACACTTCACAGCGCTCGGCGATCAGGAGCGTGTTATCGCATGCCTCGGGATGGTCGCGGAACAGCTCCCGCATTTCCTGCGGCGACTTCAGGTAGTAGCCGCTGCCGGAGAAAGCGAAGCGCGAGCCGCCGTTGTCGTACGTCGGCTCCAGAAGGGTGGAACCCGACTGGATGGCCAACAGTGCCTCGTGTGCCTTCGCGTCGTGCTCGTGTGTGTAGTGCAGGTCGTTGGTGGCCACCAGGGGAAGGTTCAGTTCCTTGGCCAGGCGCAGCAGGTCGCCGGTGACGCGGCGCTCGATGTCCAGGCCGTGGTCCATGAGTTCGCAGAAGTAGTTCTCGGCGCCGAAAATGTCGCGGAACTCGGCCGCGGCCTCGACGGCTTCCCGGTACTGGCCAAGCCGGAGCCGCGTCTGGACCTCGCCGGAGGGGCAGCCGGTGGTAGCGATCAGCCCTTCCGAGTAGGTGTTGAGCAGCTCACGGTCCAGCCGCGGCCATTTGCCGAAGACCGAGTCCAGTGAGGCGATCGAGGAGGCCCGGAAAAGGTTGCGCATGCCCACGTTGTTGTAGCTGAGCAGCGTCATGTGGGTATAGGCACCACCGCCGGAGATGTCATCCTTGCGCTGGTTCTCTTCGCCCCAGCGGACGCGGGTCTTGTCGGTGCGCGCGGTCCCGGGCGTCACGTACGCCTCGACGCCGATGATCGGCTTGATGCCCTGGTCCGTGGCCCGCTTCCAGAAGTCGAATGCCCCGAAGAGATAGCCGTGGTCGGTGGTGGCCAGGGCCGGCATGCCCAGCCGCTCGGTTTCGTCGAACAGCTCCCCCAACCGGGCCGCACCGTCCAACATGGAGTATTCGGTGTGGTTGTGGAGGTGCACGAACGAGTTGTTGCTGGAAGTCACCGGTTCATTCTAGTGCCGCGCACCGAGCTTTCGGCACGGAGCTCAGGCCGCACCGGCGGGCAGGCCAGGTGCTGGGCGGCTCAGGCCTGTCCCGACTCCAGGACTTCCAGCGCGTAGCGCAGGTCCTGCGGGTACTCACTGGTAACCGTAACCCGCTCCCCGGTCCGGGGATGATCGAAAGACAGCTGCCGGGCGTGCAGCCACTGCCGGGTCAGCCCCAGGGTGGCAGCCAGGCGCGGGTCCGCGCCGTACGTCAGGTCGCCGGCGCAGGGGTGGCGCAGGGCGGAGAAATGGACGCGGATCTGGTGCGTCCGGCCGGTCTCGAGGTGGACCTCCACAAGCGAGGCCTTTCCAAAGGCTTCAAGAACTTCGTAATGCGTGATGGAGTCCCGGCCGTCCTCGATGACCGCAAAACGCCAGTCGTGGCCTGGGTGACGGCCGATCGGCGCATCGATGGTGCCCGCCAGCGGCTCCGGAAGTCCCTGGACCACCGCGTGGTACACCTTGTCCACGGTGCGCTCCTTAAAGGCCCGCTTGAGCGCCGTGTACGCACGCTCCGTCTTGGCGACCACCATCACGCCCGAGGTCCCGACGTCGAGCCGGTGCACAATGCCCTTGCGTTCCGGCGAGCCTGAGGTGGAAATCCGGTAGCCGAGACCGGCGAGGCCGCCGACCACAGTGGGTCCCACCCAGCCGGGAGAGGGATGGGCGGCTACGCCGACCGGTTTGTCGATGACGACAAATTCGTCATCGTCCAGCAGGATGTCCAGGCCGTCCACTACTTCCTCCACAATTTCCAGGGGGTCCCGGCGTTCCGGGACAACAACGTCGAGCACGGCACCGGCGGCAAGCCTGAGCGACTTCCCCACCGCTTTGCCGTTGCTGCGGACGTGGCCTTCGGCGATTAACGTGGCTGCCTGCGAGCGGGAAATAGCCATCAGGCCCGCAAGTCCGGCATCTATTCGGGCGCCGGCGACGTCCGCCGGGACCACAAAGCGAAGCGCGGACGAGGCGGCCGGCGCGTCCTGCCCGCCGGGTGCGTCGGACCGGTCGGCGTCGTCGAGGTCTTCCGGGAGGATCACTCCCGGGACATGGCCGGCCGGGGCCGTCCACTCCGGAGTCACGGTATCTGGCGTGCCGTCGCCGGGCACGGTGTGATTAGGAGTCATGTTTTACCGTGTCCTTGGTCGGGTGTGAGCCGTCCAGGGCAATCCCGCGCAGCGTCAGCAGGCAGATAATTACCACGGCCGACACAACAGCGGAGTCCGCGATGTTGAAGATCGCAAAGTTGGGGAGCTGGATAAAGTCCACGACGTGGCCCATAGCGAAGGAGGGTTCGCGGAACAGCCGGTCCGTGAGGTTGCCCAGGGCGCCGCCCAGGAGCAGCCCAAGCGCCAGCGCCCACCAGAGCGAGCCCAGCTTGCGCAACTGCAGCAGGATGGCGATCGAGACGGCCGTCATAATGAGGGTAAACACCCAGGTGACGTTCTCACCGATCGAAAAGGCAGCACCGGAGTTCCGGATGTAGTACCAGTGCAGCAGCGGCGGGAGGACGGGGATCCTGTCGCCTTCGATCATGGTGGCCGTAACCCAAAGTTTGGTCAGCTGATCGAAGACATAGGCGAACGCCGCAAGACCGAAGAATACGGATAGCAGCAGGGCGCGCCGCGGCCGGTGGCCGGTGCGGCCTGCGTGGGCGGACGCAGCGTGCTGCGTTGCGTCAGGTGGGGGTGCGTCAGTCATAAGGCTTTCGTTCGCGAGCCAGTGCGGGCACTGGAATCCGGGTGCTTGGTCACGGCCGCGGCCGGAGCCGGCGGTTAATGCCAAAAGCCGGCGGCCGAGGAATCCTCAGCCACCGGCTTTCAGAATACTTGCTAACTGTCCTAGCTGTTGGCTTCCACCTCAGGGGCAGCCACGGAGCCGCGGGCATCGAGGTCACGCAACTGGCCCTCAATGTAGGCCTTCAGGCGTGAACGGTAATCGCGTTCGAAGCCCCGAAGCTGCTCGACCTTGCGCTCCAGGACCGAACGCTGCTGCTCAAGGGCGCCGAGGATCTTGCGGGACTTTTCCTGCGCGTCGTTGACGAGGCTGCTGGCCTCAATCTGCGCTTCAGCGATGATTTTGTCGCGCTGCTGCTCGCCGTCGGCGACGTGCTTGTCGTGCATCTGCTGCGCCATGGCCAGCAGGCCGGCGGCGGACTCCGCAGCGGGGGTTGAGACGGTGCGGGCCGGGGCAGCTGCCTGCTCGGTTTCCTTCTTCTTGGCAACTTCGGCAGCTTCGGCAGCCTTGGCGGCTTCGGCGGCCTTGGCCTCGGCTTCCGCCTTAGCGCCGTCTTCTTTCTCGACCTTGACCGGTGCCGGAACCTTTTCCACGACAGGCGCCGCGGCGGAAGAACTGGCAGGCGTGCCGGCGCCCAGTTCGGCGAGCTTCTTGCGCAGCTCGTCGTTCTCCTGGTTCAGGCGTCGCAGTTCGACGACGATTTCGTCCAGGAAGTCATCAACTTCATCCTGGTCGTAGCCTTCGCGGAACTTGGTCGGCTGAAAGCGCTTGTTGACAACGTCTTCTGGCGTCAAAGCCATCTGGTCACCTCGTTGGTCTAGTTAGTCAGTAGGCCTTTCGGCCGTAAAAACTACGGTACCTAAATATGGTCTGGTTCCTCTAATTCAACACCGCAGTGTCAAACCGGAGTTTCTATCTGTTTCGGGCCACGAACGGGCTAGGCTGCGATCGGCTGGGAGAACACCAGGTACTTGGCAAACGCCATGGCAATGCTGACAGCCACGAAGATCAGCAGGAAACCGAGGTCCAGCGAGATTCCGCCCAGCCGCAACGGCGGGATGAGACGCCGCAGCAGTTTCAACGGACGGTCTGTGACCGAATACACAGCGTGAGCTGCCACAAGAGCCGCGCCGCGGGGCCGCCAGCCCCGTGCGAACATCTGCACCCAGTCGAACACCAGGCGGATGATGAGCGCCACCAGGAACAACAGCAAGGCGATATAGACAAGTCCGAAAACAATTCCCATGAGTTAGCTCATATCTCCATGTTCATTCCGGATACCGCAGTGTCCGCCTGATAGTTCCGCCTCTATTTCAACACGGATCGTGCAGCAAGGATGCCAGACGAGGTGTCCCCGCCTGGCATCCTTCAAAAGAATCCGGAACTAGCTCTGGTTGAAGAAGCTTGCCTGGGTCTCGCTGACCTTTTTGTCGTCGCCAATCACTTCGACGTACGACGGCGAGAGCAGGAAGACTTTGTTCGTCACGCGCTCGATGCTGCCGCGCAGGCCGAACACCAGTCCGGCGGAGAAGTCGACCAGGCGCTTGGCGTCCGCTTCGCCCATGTCGGTGACGTTCATGATGACGGGGATGCCATCACGGAAGCTTTCACCGATGAGTTTGGCGTCGTTGTAGGACCGCGGATGGATCGTAGTGATCTGGCGGAGTCCGGTGTGCTCTTCGCGGCTCGACGCCGCTCGCTTGATGGGTGTCACAGGTGCGCGGTATTCCTCTTCAGCGGCGTAGGGCTCGTCCCTGGGTGCCTCGCGGACGGGCGCCGGTGCACGGCGTTCCTCGCGGTCGTGCTCCATGGAATCGTCCTCATCCTTGTGCGATGTTTGGTGCTCGGACTCATAGTGTTCGTCGCCATCAGCGAGCCCAAGATAGATCATTGTCTTGCGCAGAGCGCCGGCCATGGTCGACTCCTAATCGTGTCCGTCAGCGGGCCGATCAATGACTTAGCAGCCTTGGAATTCCCGCCGTTACCTTCCAATACGTTGAACTTACCGCAACGCCGGACGCGGACCGAGAATATCGGAGCCAACGCGAAGGTGTGTCGCCCCGAACCGGATGGCCGCCTCAAGGTCCTGGCTCATGCCTGCGGAAATACCCGTGGCCCCGGGGTGGACGGCGGTCAGCCGGGCGGAGAGCTCCGCGAGCTTTTCAAATGCCGGGACCGGATCCTCGCCGAAGGGGGCCACTGCCATTACGCCGGCCAGGTGGAGTCCCGCTGCCCCCGCCAGCTGCGCGGCCAACGCCGGGATCTCGGCCGGCAGGGCGCCACCCCGGCGTCCGCCGGCGTCGCCGTCGAGACTGACCTGGATGAAGCACTCCAGCGGCGGGCGCCCCGTCAGTTCCTGCTGTGCGGACATGGCCTTGGCCAGGGCTCCGGCCAGCTGCGGGCGGTCCACTGAGTGCACCGCGTGGGCGTACTTCACGACCGACTTGGCCTTGTTACTCTGCAGCTGGCCGATAAAGTGCCAGCGCAAGTCCAGCCCGGGCAGCGCACCGGACTTCTCCGCTGCTTCCTGGTCCCGGTTCTCCCCGACGTCGGTGATGCCGAGTGTGGCGAGCCGCCGGACATCCTCGGCGGGATGGAACTTGGTGACCACGATCAGCTGGGGCGGGCGCTCCTGCCGTCCGGCGGCCGCAACGGCAGTGTCGATGCGCTGCCGGACGGCGGTGAGCCGCTCCCTGAGCTGTTCCAGCCGGGCATCGGGCAGGCCGCCGTCGGGGTCCTGTTCCGCCAGCGGTTCATCGGCGCCGCCGCGCAGCTGATTATTCATCCGGGACCGCCGCGGCGTGGGTCCACACGAGCCCGGCGAAACGTCCGGTGTCCTGGTCACGGCGGTAGGAGAAAAGCTTTGTGTCCTCCAGGGTGCAGGCGCCGGAGTATTCAACTGTGACTCCGGCATCGCGCAACTGGCTGTGCACGGCAGCCGGCAGGTCCAGTCCAGGGGTGCCGCGGGAAGTGGTGCAACGGGCCGCGGGCACCAGGGAGGCAACGTCGTCGCGCATCCGCGCGGGCACCTCGTAGCACCGCCCGCAGACGGACGGACCGATCCAGGCCCGGAGTGCCGACGCACCCAACTCCCGCATACGTGCGACGGCCACGGGGACAATTCCGGAGGCGACGCCCGGACGGCCCGCGTGGACGACTGCCAGAACGGGGTCCGGGCCACCGGCCCGTTCCCCGACCAGGACGACCGGCACACAATCGGCCACCAGCACGGCGAGCGGGTCCCCGAGGGACACCAGGGCATCGGCCGTCGGGCCACCGGCAGCCGGAGCTCCGCCCGGGCCGCCCGCGGCCGCGCCAACGACGGCGACGTCATTGCCGTGGACCTGGTTCATGTACTGGAAACGCCGGCCGCCGAGTTCCAGCGCCGACTCGAGGGCCCGCCGACGACGGGCCACTTCGGTCGCATCATCACCGACATGGAGCGCCAGGTTGCCGGCAGCGGCGTCGGTGAAGGCCACCCAAACGCCGGGCCGGACTTCCGCCCGCCAGGAGAACACCCAGACCACCGCCCAAACTTGTTTGCAGAACTACGATCCTAAGAGAAAGCACCGTGGCACTGCCATCAGGCAGTGCCACGGTGCTTCAGGACTTACTTGAGGAAGTCAGGGACATCCAGATCATCGGAGTGACGGCCGGACATGTCCGGCTCCACAACTGAAGGAAGGTCGGCGTCGAAGCCGGAGTCGGCCGGGACCGCAGACGGACGCTGCTGCCCCCAGCCGCCGTAACCGGAAGCGCCAACCGTGGCGTGCAGCGGCTGCACGTGGGCCGAGGACGGTGCCTGGACCGGGGCCGCTGCCGGGGCCGCCGGCCGCTGCGGGGCCGACTGCGGAAGCGACTGGTCCATGGACGGTGAGGTGGCCTTGACATCGTCGAAACCGGCGGCGATGACGGTGACACGGGCCTCGTCGCCGAGCGCATCGTCGATGACCGCGCCGAAGATGATGTTCGCTTCCGGGTGGGCAACTTCCTGGACCAGGCGGGCAGCTTCGTTGATTTCGAAGAGGCCAAGATCCGAGCCGCCCTGAATGGACAGCAGGACCCCGTGCGCGCCGTCGATCGATGCTTCAAGCAGCGGCGAGGCGATGGCGAGCTCTGCAGCCTTGACCGCACGGTCTTCGCCGCGCGCCGAACCGATGCCCATCAGCGCGGATCCTGCGCCCTGCATAACGGACTTAACGTCGGCGAAGTCGAGGTTGATCAGGCCCGGGGTGGTGATCAGGTCGGTGATGCCCTGGACACCGGAAAGCAGCACCTGGTCAGCGGAGCGGAACGCGTCAAGGACGGAGACGTTGCGGTCGCTGATGGAGAGCAGGCGGTCGTTCGGGATGACGATCAGCGTGTCCACTTCGTCGCGGAGGGCGTCGATCCCGGCTTCGGCGGAGCCGGCACGGCGGCGGCCTTCGAAGGTGAAGGGCCGGGTGACAACGCCGATGGTCAGCGCGCCGAGCGAGCGGGCGATCCGGGCGACCACGGGCGCACCGCCGGTCCCGGTGCCGCCACCTTCGCCGGCGGTGACGAAGACCATGTCCGCGCCGCGGATGACCTCTTCGATCTCCTCGGCGTGGTCCTCGGCGGCCTGTCGGCCGACATCCGGGTTAGCACCGGCACCCAGGCCTCGGGTCAACTCACGCCCGATGTCGAGCTTGACGTCGGCATCGCTCATCAACAATGCCTGCGCATCGGTGTTGACCGCGATGAATTCGACGCCGCGAAGACCGACTTCGATCATGCGGTTGACTGCGTTCACGCCACCGCCGCCGATGCCGACGACCTTGATGACGGCCAAGTAGTTCTGCGGAGCTGCCACGTTACGTGTCCCTTGTTCGTGTTCTATTGCGAAAACTGGTGGAGTCGGACTTGAAGCTTATAACCTTAACCTTCGAGTTGAAGGTTATAGTTATGTCAAGTAACTCATGCTGTGACGCTATTTCCTATGTAGATGACATTCAATAACCGGCCCCGCGTGTCGCGGTATTAGCGGCGAAATAGCCTCTTTTCCCAGCTACCGGGTGACCGGGTGCCGGGGCGCACTGACGTCGTAGACCCGGACCGGGTTCTTCGGGTCGGCGGGGGCCTTCAGCAGGGCTTCGAGGACCCGCGCCTTTAGCTCCTTCTCCCCCGCATTGCCCCAGACAATCGTCTGTCCGTCCACAAGCTTAAGTTCGACGGCGTCCACGGACTTCGCCGAGGCACTGGAGAGCCGTCCGAGCACGTCGGCCGGCAGCGCCCCGAGGACACCGGTGATGGCCTGGAACAGGTCCTTGGGCAGCGTGCCGTTGCCGCCGTCGATGACAGGAAGCGGGATTGCGGCCGGGTCGGCGGTGTCGCTGAGCTTCACGCCGTCCTCGTCCACGAGCTGGTGGACCTCACCCTGCTTAACGAGGGCAACCGGTACGCGTTCGGTTACCCTGACCTGAAGCGTCGACGGCGGGCGGGCCTGGGTGCTGACGCTCTTAACCTGCACGAGGGGCTGCAGCAGGGCTGTGACGTCGCCGTCGCTGATCTGCGGCAGCGGCTTGCCTTCCAGCGGAGCGAGCGCCGTTCGGATCTGGTCCGCCGTCAGCAGTTTGGTGCCCTCGACGGTGACCGTCCGAACCGCCAGCACCGGAGAGTAGACAGCAATGGCAAGGATCCCGGCGGTCAGAACGGCCAGGATCCCAATGGTAGCCAGCAGGATGCGCAGCCGGCGTTTGGCCTTGGGTTCGGGAAAGGACAGCACGTTATCCGGAGCCGGCCGGGGGGTCGCGGCACGGATTGCTGTCCCGTCCTTAGTAGCCGAGATAGCGTCCTCCGGCGCTGAATCCCCGCGGGTCCCCGGGGCCCGTGGTCCAGCCGCCCGGTAGCCGGGCCTGCGGCTGCTAGGCACCTTGGCCACCGCCGCCCGGCAGTCCCTCGTGCGGGGTGCCCTTGTTCAGGGTGGGGTCGTGCGGGGTGGGGTCGTTCAGGGCTGCGACAATCATCGGCCCGTAGGCGGTAACGTCGCCTGCGCCGACCGTAAGCACAATGTCCCCCGGCGCCGCGGCGGCCAGCACTGACCGCACGGCCTCATCGCCCGGTCCGATGAGCCGGCCGCCGGCACCAAGGTGCGCGGCGATCAGCTGGCTGCTGACGCCCGGGATCGGATCTTCCCGGGCGGGGTAGATATCAAGTACCAGTGCGGTGTCGGCGGCGTTGAGCGCTGCCGCGAACTCTCCGGCGAATTCCCGGGTCCGGGAAAACAGGTGCGGCTGGAAGAGGACGTGGAGTTTGTGGCCGCCCGCCACGGAGCGCGCTGCGGACAGGGCTGCCCGCACTTCGGTGGGGTGGTGGGCATAGTCGTCGTAGACCCTTACACCGCGGCCCGCGCCCTTGAATTCGAAACGCCGGGACGCCCCGGTGAAGTGGGTCAGGGCGGCGGCGGCGCGACCTGGCTCCACGCCGAGTTCCAGCGCAACGGCGAACGCGGCCGCCGCGTTGAGGGCGTTGTGCCGCCCGGGAACGTGCAGATCGAGCGGAAAGCGTCCGGCGTCGGTGGTGATCGACACATCGCCCGGACCGCCGTCGTGGAGCATGATCCCGGCGTCGACGCTGGTGCCGTAAAGCACAACGCGGGTGTTGCCGCGCTCGAGGGTTCGCCGGGCCAGCGCCCGGGCGCCGGCGTCGTCAGCGCAGGCGATCAGCACCCCGTCTGCCGGGAGCAGTGCGGTGAAGCGGTCGAAGGAGGCGTAGACGGCCTCGGCGGTGCCGTAGTAGTCCAGATGGTCCGGTTCAACGTTGGTCACGACTGCGATCTGCGGACGGTAATTCAGGAAGGAACCGTCGGATTCGTCGGCTTCGGCGACGAAGATCGGTGTGCTGCCGCTGGCGGCGTTAACTCCCAGCGCCGGAACGTTCGCACCGATGGCGAAGGACGGGTCCAGGCCTGCGCCCTGCAGGAGAACGGCGATCATCGACGTCGTGGTGGACTTTCCGTGTGTCCCGGCGACGGTCACGGCGGTGTCCTGCGCCATGGCCGCGGCCAGTGCCTCGGAGCGGTGCAGCACAGGCAATCCGGCAGCCCGGGCGGCGGTCAGCTCCGGGTTATCCGGGCGGATCGCCGAGCCGGCGACGACGCTTTGAGCGTCGCCGAGGTTAGCGGCGTGATAGCCGACGCAGATCCTGGCCCCGGCCGCGGCCAGGTCCGCCATCACCGGCAGGTCTTTCGCGTCGGAGCCGCTGACCGGCAGTCCGCGGGCCACCATAATTCGGGCCACAGCCGACATTCCGACGCCGCCGATGCCGATGAAGTGGATGCGGCCAAGGGACTCCCCTGTGCTGGCGGGCCCGGGTACGTGCTGACGTTCTGGCTGGGTCATTCCTCTATCGCTTCCTGCTTTGCTGCTTCGGGATGGCATGGCGCTCCGTGGCATGTCGTTCACGCTGCGGCCGATCCCAGGACGAGATCGGCCATCCGCCGGTCAGCATCCCGAATGCCGAGCTTTTCAGCGCTGGCTGCCATCCGGGCCAGCCGGTCCCGGTCCTGGAGCAGCGGGACGATGTGATCGCGGACCCAGTCAGGGGAGAATGTGCTGTCCGCCACGAGCAGGGCGCCACCGGCGTCCACGAGCCCGGCGGCGTTAAGCGCCTGTTCCCCGTTGCCGATCGGCAGCGGAACAAAAACGGCGGGAAGCCCGACGGCGGCAGCCTCGCTCACCGTCGCGGCACCGGAGCGCGCCAGGAGCAGGTCTGCTGCCGCGTAAACCGTTTCCATGCCGTCCACGTATTCGCGCTGGTGGTACCCGGGGGCAACGAGCGGCCGGCCGTCGGCGTCGTGGACGGCCTTGCCGCGACCGGTGATGTGCAGGGTCTGAATGCCGGCCCCGGCCAGGAGCCCGAGCGAGGCGGCAATGGTGCGGTTGATACTTTGGGCCCCCGAGGAGCCGCCGGTGACAACCAGTGCCGGAAGGTCCGGCTCAAGGCCGAGGGCTACCCGGGCAGCGGTCCTGGCTGCTGACCGGTCCAGCCCGGAAATTTCCTCGCGCATCGGCATGCCAACGTGCTGCGAGGCACCCAGTTTGGTGCCGGCAAACGCCACGGCAACGTGTCCGCCCAGCCGGGCACCCACCCGGTTTGCCAGACCGGGCCGGGTGTTCGCCTCGTGGATCACGATGGGGATCTTCCGGCGCCAGGCGGCGATGTACATCGGGGTGCAGACGTAGCCCCCAACACCGACCAGGACATCGGCACCGGCCGCATCGAGGATGGCGCCGGCCTGCTTCACGGCACCCGCCAGCCGGGCGGGCAGCCGCAACAGCTCCAGTGAGGGCCTGCGCGGGAAAGGAACCCTGCTGATGGTGGCAAGGTCCAGTCCCGCGGCCGGGACCAGCGTGGCTTCCATTCCGCCGGGGGTTCCGACCGCCAGGAGCCGGACTCCGGGGCGGGCCTGCCGCAGTGCGTTGGCGATGGCCAGCAGCGGACTGATGTGCCCTGCTGTTCCGCCGCCGGCGAGGACAACGGACAATAACGACTCGGTGCTCATGGCGGCTTATTTACGCTTTCGTGCGGGATTGCTGGGTGAGGGGATCCTGGTACCGGCTTTTCCGGCGGCAGGAGTCTTTCCGGCGGCAGGTATTGCGGCAGGAGTCTTTCCGGCGGCAGGTATTGCGGCAGGAGTCTTTCCGGTCCGGGAACGATCCGGGACCGGAGTCCGGGCGGCGGGCCGGAGGGTGCGTGCGGCGCCGCCTCGCGCGGCGACCCGCTTCCGCAGGGAGGCCGCCAGCGTGGCGGGGCCGAACCGGAACAGCCGCTCCGGCTGCAGCCCGGGCGCCATCTGCGCGCGGGCCAGGGACAACACAACGCCGATCGCGCACAGTGACATCAGAAGCGCCGAACCGCCGTAGGAAATAAAGGGAAGCGGGATGCCAACGACCGGCGCCAGGCCGGTGACCACAGCCATGTTGACGGTGGCCTGGCCCAGCAGCCAAACCATGATGGTACCGGCCAGGACGCGGTGGAACATGGCCGTCTGGGCGGCAACGACGCGGTAGATGGCGGTGCCGAGAATGGCGAAGAGCACCAGCACCACCAGGGTTCCGACCAGCCCAAGCTCCTCGCCGATGATGGCGAAGATGAAGTCGTTGTGGGCCTCCGGAATCCAGCTGTACTTCTGCCGGCTTTGGCCCAGGCCCACCCCGAACCAGCCTCCGGAGGCAAGCCCGTACAGGCCGTTGGTGGACTGGTAGTTCACATTGGATCCGTCCGCGCACGTCTGCCCGGTCCAGGACAGGATGCGGCAGACACGGTTGGGGCTGGTGATCGCCAGGACAGCGGTGCCGGCGGCGAGGACAACACCGGCGATGCCGAACAGGTAGAGCCGCACTCCGGCGAAGAACAAGGCGGCAGCCGTGATCATCATCACGATCATGGCGGTGCCCAGGTCGTTACCCATCAAAATGAGCCCGATCACTCCGGCGGCGCCGGGAAGCACCACGGGGACGAGGGCGTGCCTGGCCCGGGACAGCAGCTTGGCTTTGCGGTCCAGCACCGTTGCCATCCACAGCGCCAGCGCCAGTTTGGCCGCCTCGGAGGGCTGAAAGGTGAAGGGCCCGACGTCGATCCAGTTCTGGTTACCGAGGGCGCTGCGTCCCACGAGAAGCACCAGCACCAGCAGCACGAGGGCAACAATGATGGCCATCCAGGCTCCGCGTTTGAGCCACACCACGTTTACCCGCGACAGCAGGAACATGGCGAACAGCCCAATTCCGGCGAACAGCCCCTGTTTGAGGGCCGCAGTGTAGGGCGATTCCCCGGCAGCGATCGCCTCGACGCTGGAGGCGGAGAGCACCATCAGGATGCCGATTGCCGTGAGCGCCAGGGTGGAACCGAGGATCAGGTAATACGTGGAGCCGTTGCGCGACTTCCCGGTTCCTTCCAGCGCGGACCAAAACCCCCGGTACCAGCTTCGGACCCTGCGGAGGCCTGATGGCAAGCCTGATTTCCCAGGCTTGTTCGGTGCCTTGGCGGCGGGTTGTTGTCGAGCGGCCGTTGCGGCCGCCGGGTGACGTGTGGGCGTGCTGACCATTGTTACTCCTCGCTGGTCTGAGCCTGCCCTTCCACGAGCTCGCGGACAGCTTCGAGGAAGGCGTCGCCACGGTGAGCGTAGGAAGAGAACTGATCCATGGATGCAGCTGCCGGAGCCAGGAGCACAGTGTCCCCGGAGGTGGCCAGCTGCGCCGCCGATGCTACGGCCTGTGCCATCACAGTCTCGCCGAAAATCGGTGAAGGTCCTGCTGCGGCGTCGGCCGGTCCGGCAGTCTGCACGTCTTCAGTTTCACCCTTCCCGGCGCTGATCACCGGGACATCGGGTGCGTGTCGCCGGAGCGCGGAGCGCAGATCGCTGGAGTCTGCCCCGATCAGAACCACTGCCTTGAGCCGCTTGGCGTGGGCCTGGATCAGCGGTTCATAGTTCACGCCTTTGGAAAGGCCGCCCGCTATCCAGACCACGTTATCGAACGCTGAGAGCGACGCGGCCGCGGCATGCGGGTTGGTGGCCTTAGAGTCATTGACCCAGAGAACTCCGTGGTCCCGGGCGACGAGTTGGATGCGGTGGTCCCCCGGGAGGAAGTTGCGCAGGCCTTCGCGGACGGCCGCAGGCTCGACGCCATAAGCCCGGACCAGCGCTGCCGCGGCCAGGGCATTGGCCACCATGTGCCGCGGAGCCACGGGTCCGAGGTCCGATACGGACGCCAGTTCGGCCGCGCTGTCCTTGCGCTCTGCGATGAAGGCGCGGTCCACGAGGAGTCCTTCGACCACACCGAGCATACTGACCGCCGGCGTGACGGTGGTGAAGGCCACCGCACGGCACCCTTCGACGACGTCGGCGTCCTCGACCATTCGCTCGGTTTCGATCTGCTCGGCATTGTAGATGCAGGCTTTTTGGGTGTTTTCGTAGACTTTGGCCTTGTCCGCCAGGTAGGACGCATAGGAGCCGTGCCAGTCGACGTGGTCCTCGGCGACGTTGAGGCAGACGCTTGCCAGCGGGGAGACGGAGTGGCTCCAGTGCAGCTGGAAGCTGGAAAGTTCAACGGCGAAAACGTCGTAATCGACAGGATCGCGCAGCGCATCCAGGATCGGTGTGCCGACGTTGCCGACGGCGATGGCCTTCAGCCCCGCCGCCTGGAGCATCGACTCGGTCAGCCCGACGGTGGTGGTCTTGCCGTTGGTCCCGGTGATGGTGAGCCAGTCGGCCGTCTTGCGTCCATTGCGCACGCGCAGCCGCCAGGCCAGTTCGACGTCGCCCCAGACCGGGATGTGGGCCCGCGCCGCGGCGGCGAGCAACGCCTGGTCCGGCCGCCAGCCCGGGGAGGTGACAATCAGGTCCGGAGTGGCTCCGTCAATGCGGGGGACGGACTCAACGGCGTCCTCGCCCAGCAGGACATCGGCCGCACCAACGATCCGCAGGGTGTCCGCCTGGGCCCGTGCCGTGGGCCCGGTGGCGGCGTCGACCACCACCACACGGGCGCCGAGTTCTATCAGCGTGTCGGCGGCAGCGAAGCCGGAGACCCCGATGCCCGTGACGACTACGCGCAATCCGGCCCAGGCGGAGTCCCAGCTGACCAGGTCCTGGAGCCGGGGCGAGCTCGTGAGCGGCGCGGGGATCGGACCAGTCACAGCAGTACCACCCATTCGGCGTAGAAGATGCCCAGGCCCGCGGCGACGAAAAGCCCGCAGAGGATCCAGAAGCGGACGACGACCGTGACCTCGGCCCAGCCTTTGAGCTCAAAGTGATGCTGGAGCGGTGCCATCTTGAAGAATCTTTTACCCTTGGTGATTTTGAAGTAGCCGACCTGGATGATCACCGAAAGGGTAATCAGGACGAACAAGCCGCCGATGAAGGCGAGCAGCAGCTCGGTCCGGGACAGGATGGCGAGGCCGGCGACGGCACCGCCGATGGCCAGTGACCCCGTGTCCCCCATAAAGATCTTTGCCGGCGAGGTGTTCCACCACAGGAATCCGACCAGCGCCCCGCTGAGGATGGCGGCAAGCAGGGCCAGGTCCAGCGGGTCCCGGACGCTGTAACAGCCGGCACCGGCCTGCCGTGGCGAGCCGCAGGCCTGATTGCTTTGCCAGATCCCCATCAGCGTGTAGGCACCAAAGACCATAATGGATGCCCCTGCGGCGAGGCCGTCGAGGCCGTCCGTCAGGTTCACGCCGTTGGTGGCGGCGGTGATGATCAGGTTCGACCACAACACAAAGAGAATGGCTCCGACGATCGTACCGGCGAAGGCGAGGTTCAGCCATGGGATATCGCGGACCAGCGAGATCTGGTACGACGCCGGTGTCACGCCGTTTTCGTCCGGGAACTGCAGGGCAAGGACGGCGAAAATGATGCCCACGGCGGCCTGCAGGATGAGTTTGGCCTTGGCATTGAGGCCCAGGCTTCGCTGTTTGGAGATTTTGATGAAGTCATCCAGGAAACCGACGAGCCCCATCCCGACCATCAGGAACAGCAGCAGCAGCGACGACGCGGTGGGTCCCGGCGACGCCGGGTTCATCAGCCACATCACGAGGTGGGTGACGGCGTAGCTCGCAAGCACTGCGAGAACGACGACAGTGCCTCCCATCGTCGGGGTGCCGCGCTTGGTGTGGTGCGAGGTGGGCCCGTCATCTCGGATGAATTGTCCGTAGCTCTTCCGGACCAGGAAACGGATAAACAGCGGGGTTCCCAGGAAGGCAAACAGCAGGGCCAGTCCGGTGCCCATCAGCAGTGCAATCACGGCAGCGCACTCCCTTCAGTGGCGGTTCCGGCAGTATCTCCGGCTGCGCTCACGGCAGCCGATCCCCCAGCCGCACCGGAAACGGTACCGGGGGCCTGAAGAGGCAATGCTATCCGATCCCCCAAGTGTCTCAGGCCGATGCTGTTGGACGACTTGAACAGCACCAGGTCACCGGGCTCCAGCTCGGCCTGCAGCAGTTCGTAGGCCTCGTCGGCTGTTTCGGCAAAAACGCACTCGTTGCCCCAGGACCCCTCATTGACGGCAGAGACGTAGAGCGAACGTGCTTCCCGGCCCACAACGAGCAGGCGGGAGATGTTGAGCCGGACCACCTGCGTGCCGACTGCCATGTGCTCGCGGATCGAATCCGGACCCAGCTCAAGCATGGCACCAAGGACAGCCCAGGTGCGGCGGCCCCGTCCGAGGTCAGCGAGGGTCCGCAGCGCGGCACGCATGGATTCCGGGTTGGCGTTGTAGGCATCGTTGATGACGGTGACGCCGTCGGCCCGCTCGGTGCGTTCCATCCGCCAGCGGCTGGCGGCCGTCTGGGAGCTGAGGGAGGCGGCGATCCGCGCGGCGGGGACACCGGCTGCGTGGGCCGCTGCCGCCGCTGCCAACAGGTTGCCGATGTGGTGCGCCCCGATAAGCTTCGCCGCAATATGATGCGGCGGTGTTCCGCCGGGGAAGAGCACCTCAAACTCGGGACTTCCGCCGGAATTCAACTCGATCCCCTCGGCGCGGACGCATTCTGCCCCGGCAGGCCCGGTCCCGGCTTCGCCTGACAGGCCGGCGCTGGCCGGAGCGGCAGAGAAGCCCAGCACCGCGGCCCGGGTGCGGGCGGCCATGGCGGCAACACGGGCGTCGTCCAGGTTCAGGACTGCGGTGCCGCCGGCCGGCAGGGCCTCGACAAGCTCGCCCTTGGCGATGGCGATGTTTTCCACGCCGCCGAATTCGCCCGCGTGGGCGGTGCCAACACCGAGCACCACGCCGATGTCGGGCCGGACCATCCCGGCGAGGTAGCTGATGTGCCCCACGCCCGTGGCGCCCATCTCGATGACGAGGAAGCGGGTGTCGGGACCGGCTTTGAAGACGGTCAGTGGCACCCCGACTTCGCCGTTGTAGGAACCCTGCGGGGCAACAGTGCTGCCTTCCGCGCCGAGGATACCGGCCAGCAGGTCCTTGGTCGTGGTTTTGCCGGCGGAACCGGTGATGCCAATCACGGTCAGCGGCTCGCCGTTGGCGGCACGGCCTGCACGGATCCGTCGGACGGCCTCCGCGGCGAGGGCACCCATCGCCAGGACCGAGTCCTGGACCACAACGGCGGGGTAGGTGCGCCCGGCGTCGTCCGTGACATCATGCTCGACGAGGGCCAGCACGGCGCCGCGTTCGAAAGCCGCGGCGACGAAGTCGTGGCCGTCGGCAGTCTCCCCCGGTTTGGCCACGTAGAGGGAACCCGGGGTGGCTTCGCGGGAGTCGGTTACGACCGAACCGGGAGTAACGCCCGGTTCGGCGGCTAGCCGGCCGTTGGTTATTTCGGCGATTTCCGCCGCGGTAAATGCAATCATCTCGGTTTAGGACTCTATCCGCTGGTCTTCGAGAACGGTGAATCCCCGGGCTGTCAAGGCGGAGCGGAGCTCCACCCGGTCGTCAAGGGCGAGGTTGACGCCCTTGACCTCCTGCCAAATTTCGTGGCCGCGCCCTGCGACGAGGATTGTGTCCGCCGGACCGGCGAGTTCCACGGCTTTCCGGATGGCGGCCGCGCGGGGGAACACCTCGATGATGCTGCAGCTGAGGCCCTCGTGCTTTTTGGCGTCCAGTGCGCCAGCCATAACGTCGGCGCGGATTGCGGCGGCGTCCTCATCGTGCGGGTCATCGTCGCTGACAATTACCGTGTCGGCAAGGCGTGCGGCGATGGCTCCCATGGCGGGCCGCTTGCTTTGGTCCCGTTGTCCGGTTGCGCCGAACACAACGATCACCCGGGAGCCCGGTTGCGGGGAGCGGACGGCTTCGAGTGCCCGGGCCAGGGCGTCCGGGTTGTGGGCAAAGTCGACCACCGCGGCGGGGGCGGTGGAGACGAGCTGCATGCGGCCGGGAACGGCGACGGTGAAGGGTTCCGCCGCGTCGAGGGCAGCCTGGACGGCGTCGGCACCGTGGCCGCCCGCGAGCACCATAACCGTGGCCAGTGCGGCGTTGGCGACGTTGAAGCTGCCGGGCAGCCCGGTGTGCACACGCAACTGAGTGCCGTCGCGGTGCCGCAGGGTGAAATCGGTGCCGAGTCCGCGCGGTGCCTGGTTGTGGACGGTCCAGTCCGCTTCCGCACGGATCGGGGCCGCCGCGCTGTCAGCCTGCGTGGCCAGGGTGGTGACCGGAATGCCAGCGGTGGCTGCGAGCTTGACGCCCCAGGCGTCGTCAACGGTTACCACTGCGCCGCGGGCCCGTCCGGCCGTAAAGAGCCGGGCTTTGGTCTGGAAGTACTCGTCCATGCTCCCGTGCAGGTCAAGGTGGTCCTGCGTCAGGTTGGTGAAACCGGCCACGTCGAACACAACCCCGTCCACCCGGTGGAACGCCACAGCATGCGAGGAGACTTCCATCGAGGCCGCGTCCAGGCCGCGTTCGCGCATCAGCGCCAGCAGGGCATGGACGTCCGTGGACTCGGGCGTGGTGAGCAGGCTGGGAATCGGCGCGCCGCCGGCCAGGATCTCGATGGTGCCGATCAGTCCCGTCTTCTGTCCAAGGCCCTGCAGCAGGGCATTGAGGAAGTATGTGGTGGTGGTCTTTCCGTTGGTGCCGGTGACGCCGTAGAGGGCGGGAGCGATCGCGTCGTCGGGCCTGCTCCGGTAGATCAGGGCGGACAGTCCGCCGACGAGGCTGCGGGGTTCCTGGGCCAGCAGTACCGGCACGGCGATGTCGTGGGAGAAGGCCAGCAGGCGCGCGCCGGCGTCGTCCGTCAGAACGGCGGCCGCACCGGCCTCCACGGCCTGGGCGACAAAGTCGGCACCGTGGCGGCTCGCGCCGGGCAGTGCCACGTAGAGGTCTCCGGGCTGCACGGTGCGGGAATTCAGCGAGATCCCGGTAACCGGTACGGCCCCCGAAGCTCCGGGGACGTCGACGCCGATCGCTTCGCCAATGGCTGCCAGCGGCACTGCAGCAACCGCGGTGGGCCGGAAGCCGCGGGTGGACCCCGGGCCGGACGGCGCGGCGGAAGCGCCGGGGGCAAACTGATCTGACACGTGGATCTCCGTAGGTGGTGCTGGTGGATCTGGACCTGCTGCGCGGAGGAATCCTCCGGCCACTGGCTGCAGTCCTTGGTTCGGGTGCTGGGTGGCGCTTGGTCCTACTTGGCGTACTGCGGCAACCGGGCGGGCTCCCCGGTGGAGGGCGGAACGTTGAACGTCCGCAGCGTCTGGCTCATCACGGACCGGAACACCGGTCCGTTCGTGATTCCGTAGATGCTGCCCTTGGGCCGTTGCAGGACCACTTCAACAATAAACCGCGGATCGTCCATCGGCGCCATCCCCACCATGGAGGCGGTATAGCCGCAGAAGCCCGATTTGCCGTCGTCGCAGGGAGATTCGGATGTCCCGGTCTTCGCTCCGACCCGGTAGCCGTCAATCGCGGCGTCCTTAATCTCACCTTCGGTCACGGCGCTCTCCAGGATATCGCGGACCTGTTTGGCGGTGTCCGCACTGACGATCTGCCGGGGCGCCTGGGCCGGGACCTTCTCCTCGGTGCCGTCCGGGTTGATGAAGCTGTCGATCAGGCGCGGCTGGAGCATAACGCCGTCATTAGCGATGCTTTGGTAGGCGCGGACTGTCTGCAGGGTTGACTGCGAGACACCCTGGCCGAAAAGGACCGTGTACTGCTGGCGCCCGTCCCACTGCTCAGCGGGGGTCAGGATGCCCGTGGACTCGGCGGGCAGCCCGATGTCCGGCGCTTCGCCGATACCGAACTTTTGCAGCCAGTCGTGACGTTTCTCCTTGCTGAGCCGCTGGCCCACCATCACTGTGCCGGTGTTCATCGAATACCCGACAATGCCGGCGAGGGTCCGCTCTTCAGTACCGTGCACGAAGGAATCGGTGAAAGTCTGGCCATCGACGGTGTAGGTCGGCGGAATCGTAAAGTGGTCCAGCGGGTGGGCCGTGCCTTCTTCGATCGCGGCGGCGGCGGTGATCATCTTTTCCACCGAGCCCGGCTCATAGGCGGCCGTGACGGCACGGACGCCGCGGTCCTTGGCCGCCACCTTGCCGGGATCGTTGGGGTCGGGTGCATCAGTGTCCGCCATCGCGATGATGTTTCCGTTTTTGGCATCGGAGACGATTATCACGCCCCATTCGGCGCTGAGCTTGTCCTTCTGGCTCTGGATCGCCTGCTGGGCGAAGTACTGGAGGTCAGAGTTCAGGGTGAGCTTGATGTCCTTGCCGTTCACGGCCGGCGTCAGCTGGTCCACTCCCACCGGGATGCGCAGTCCGTCTGCACCGATCTCAAACAGCCGCTTGCCCGGGGTGCCCTTGAGGATCTCGTCCTGGGTCTGCTCGAGGCCGGCCTGGCCGGTGCTGCCGTCTTTCAGGAAGCCGACGATCCCGCCAGCCACCGAGCCGTTGGGGTAAACCCGCTTGCTGGTGCCCTCGGTGACGATGCCTGGGATCCGAAGCTTTGAGATCCGGTCCTCGACGTCGGGCTTCAGGTCTTTGGCCACAATGTAGTAGCGCTGTTCACCGGTAAGGGCGTCCTTCACCGTGTCCCTGTCCATGCCCAGCACCGCGGCAAGTTCGGAAATGCCCTGGTCCCGGGAGACTTTGACCAGTTGTTCCTTGCCGTCCATTTGCTCCAGCCGGCGGAAGGATTCGGTTTTGGTATTTACGGTCTGGTCGACCACGATGTTGTAGCGGATCACGCTGCTGGCCAGGACATTGCCGTTGGTGTCCAGAATGCTGCCGCGCTCGGCCGGCAGCTCAATGGGGGTGAGCCGGTTCTGGAGCGCGGCCTCGGCCATCCCCCCGACGTCGAGGCCCTGGACCAGGAAGAGTTTCCCGCCGACGACGAGAAGGAGTGTCAGCATCAGGCCAAGGCCCAGCCGCAGCCGCCGGGTTGTGCTCGGCGCTTTCGCTTTGCCTGCCTTGCCGGTGTTCTGAGCCACGATGTTTCCTTGCTTTTGCCTGGCGGGTGATCCGAGCTGCGTTACTGTCCCGGGATCTTCTGCGCGGGGGCGGGAACGGACCCGCCGTGGAGTTCAGCCGCCGGCGCGGCGGGGACCGGCACGGCAGCGGGCGCGGGTACAGCTGCCGCGGGCACGGCCGGCACCGGGGCGTCCTGCGAAGGCTTACGGTTCGCGAGCGGCTCATTGACTGTGGCCGGCGGGACGACGCTGAGCTGTCCTGCGACGGCCGGAGCGGCGATAACGGCTCCGGGGGCGTCGCCTTTCACCGCAGGTTTGGCCTTGCCGGTGACGGTCAGGGTGGACAGGTCGATCTGGCCCTTGGTGATGGAGGCCACCATGCCCAGCTCGGTGGCCTTGGCAGCCAGGTTCTGCGGGGCGTCAAAGTTCTGCGCCTGCTGGGTGAGGTCCTGGTTCTGCTTCGTCAGGGTGGACTGTTCACCCCGCAGCTGCACCAGCTGGTACTGGGCCGTGGAGACGGAGATGTTCAGGACCAGCACGGCCAGCAGGGCGACCGCAAGGAGGCCAAAGCACAGCACAACGAAGGGTGCGCGGCGTTTCCGCGGGGCCGAACGGACCAGTGAAAGCGGGGTGCGCTCCTTCCTGGCGGGGCCGGTGCCGGGGGAACCCGCGGGCAGTGCCCGGGCCGTTGCGCCTGCGGCAACGGGAAATCTGTTGACAGCGGCGGTGCTCATACGGCTCTCCTGGTTTTGATGCGTTCCACTGCGCGGAGCCGGGCGGACGCGGCGCGTGGGTTTTCGGCGATTTCTGCGGCGGTGGGCACTTCGGTGCCCTTCGTCAGAGTTTTCAGCTCGGCCTTGTGTTCTTCCAGTTCCACCGGGAAACCAAGAGGCGCGGACGATTTGGACCCGGCCTGGAAGAAGCCCTTGACGATTTTGTCTTCCAGCGAGTGGTAGGACATCACCACAACCCGGCCGCCGAGTGCGATCGAGGTGATCGCTGCGGGAACGGCGCGTTCGAGGACATCGAGTTCTTCATTGACCTCGATCCGGAGCGCCTGGAAGGTGCGTTTCGCAGGGTGTCCGCCCGTTTTGGCGGCGCCGGACGGTACAACGTCGCGGATCTGCTCGACGAGTTCCCCGGTCGTTGTAAACGGCTTCGTAGCCCGGACGGTCACGATGCGGTTGGCAATGCGGCCGGCAAATTTCTCCTCGCCCCATTTTCGGATGATCCGGACAAGGTCTTCTTCGCTGTAGGTGTTAACAACGTCGGCGGCGGTCTGGCCGCGGCTCAGGTCCATCCGCATGTCCAGCGGGGCGTCGAAGGAGTACGCAAAACCGCGGTCGCGTTCGTCCAGCTGGAGCGATGAGACCCCCAAGTCCATCAGGACTCCGTGGACTTCCGCGAAGCCGAGGTCTTCCAGGATTTCAGGGATCTCGTCGTAGACGGCGTGCACAAGGTCGATCCGGTCTGCGAAAGCCTTGAGGCGCTCTTCCGCGAGGGCCAGTGCTTCCTCATCGCGGTCGATGCCGATCAGGTGCAAGTCCGGAAAGCGTTGCAGCATCGCCTCGGAATGACCGCCCATGCCCAGGGTCGCGTCGATGACGACGGGGCTCTCGCCGCGGCTGCGTGCCGCGTCGAATCCGGGTGCCAACAAATTGATGCACCGGTCCTTGAGGACCGGTACATGCCGTTCGGACGTAGGCTTCGACTGGTCAGGGTCCGTCATGCCTGCGTCCTTTCGTGGTTGGGCTGATGCCTGGAGTGCGGTTGCTGGCTGTTGGTGCCGCTTCTTGATCCAGATCCCCATCCGCGCCTATCCTGCGTCCGCCTGGCTCCGGGGAAGTGAGCCAGGAAAACAGCAGGATGGGCGGCTGGAGATCTCGGTCAAGAATCGTGCAGTGCTGCTTGGTTCCTGCGGGGATTCACAGAATCCCCGGTATTGCGTCATCGGTCTCCGAGAAGGCCGTTTCCTTTTCAGCGAGGTATTCGCTCCAGGCTTGGGCGTCCCAGATCTCCGCACGGGTGCCTGCGCCGATAACGGCCAGTTCCCTGCCGAGCCCTGCATACTCCCGGAGCGCCGGCGGAATCGTCACGCGCCCCTGCTTGTCAGGCACCTCGTCAGAGGCTCCGGAGAGGAAAACACGGATGTAGTCGCGAGCTTGTTTGCTGGAGATTGGTGCCTCGCGCATTTGCTCGTGAACACGGCCGAATTCCGCCTCACTGAAGACGTAGATGCAGCGTTCCTGGCCCCTTGTGAGAACCAGTCCGCCGGCAAGTTCCTCGCGGAACTTGGCGGGAAGGATAATTCGTCCCTTTTCGTCCAGACGCGGCGAATGTGTGCCGAGAAACACGGCCCACCGCCTGTCTGTTCGTAGGAAGCCCAACGTCCCCCGTGCTGCCACTACCCTCTTACGGCCTCCACATTACTCCACATCCCTCCACAGTCAACGACACACCGCCGGTTTCGGCCGCAATTTGCGCCCGTCGTTCCTTCCGGTCCCCCGCAACTGCAGGGAACTGGGCCCGGTGGTTGGCAGTGGAGGAAAACGCGGTGCCACGGCGGCGGTCCGGGCAACACGGGCTTGGGTGGGGTCTTGCCGGGGCCCTCCCCCGCAGCCCGGCGCGCCGCTGCAACGCCTCAGTTGGGCCCGCTAGTCAGAAGTTAACGAAAAAAGACCCGCCGAAGCGGATCTTTTTTTGCGGCCGGTCCTTCCCGTGGTGGAAAGTGGAGGCAGCTACCGGAGGCTTAACAACGAGCCGACACCGGGACGGGCCCGGCGGCCCCTTCAGGGTTCGCCGCGGTGCCGCTCGTCCCAGCGTTCCTCGAGGCTGCTCATGAATGAACTCCTGGGCTTCCCCGATTTCCGGTCCGCTCCAGCGGCCCTGGCTTTGCCAACGGCGGCTCCCCGCATGGTCGCGTAGTAAACCCCAGCGCCCATAACAACGAATCCAAGGACTCCGACAACGATGACCTGAATCGTTACACCCAAGAGCAGGAGCACAATGCCGGCAAGTGTGGCCAGTACGCCGATCACAAGATGGCGGGTGGACCATGAACGCCCCGCGTCCGAGCCCATCGAGCTGGCGAACTTGGGATCGTCCTCATGCAGCTGCTTCTCTAGTTGCTCCAGCAACTTCTGTTCGTGCTCCGAGAGCGGCATCACGACCTCCTTAAGTCGGCCAACGTCCGGACTGACGCGACCAGTGTCCCTAAAACCACAACGTGCGGGCATCCCGTGTGGTTCCCATTCACCGTCGGTGGTCGAATGGGATCTTCCACGGCCCCTTCCGGGGTGTCCAGCTGGTCCTGCATTAATCCGAACGCTCGATCCAGTCGTTCCAAACCTTCGTATTAATAAGGATAGTTTGTTGTGCCCCGTTCTGAAAGATGCCGAAAGTCCCCCTGGCGTGATGAACAGGACCACGGAACTGCCGGGTTCAGCCCGGGGTATTCCCGAGATCAAGCAGACGGGCCGGAAGTACCGATTTTGTCCCGAATTTACGGGTCACCTGGTCCAGGACCTGCTCGGCGGCGCGCCAGTTATCGTCCCTGCGGTCAAGGCTCAACTGCAGGGGCGCCTGGGCCGCCTCCTCAAGCTGCTCGGCCCGGATCCCCACGAGCCGCACGGTCATGGGGCGGTCCCCGACTGACCCGAGCAACTGGACGGCGACGGCGTACAGCAATTGCGCGCTGTCGATGGGGGTGCTGACCGTCCGGCTGCGGGTGATCGTGGAGAAGTCTGCGTAGCGCAGCTTAAGCGCCACGGTTCGCGCGTGCATGCCGGCGCTGCGGAGCCGTTCCGCTGTCCGGTGCGAGAGGCGCAGCAGTTCGCGGTGCAGTAATGCCTCGTCGGCGGTGTCCACCGCGAAGGTCTCTTCCGCACCGATGCTTTTCTCCAGCCGCACCGGGGTCACCGGGCGCGGATCAATCCCCCACGACAGCCGGTGGACGTGCTCCCCCGAGGCGCCGAGCACTTTGCGCAGGGACGGCAGCGGGGAGGCCGCGACGTCGGCGACGGTTCGGATGCCCATCCGGGCGAGCACCTCCACGGTCTTGGCACCGACGCCCCAAAGAGCGCTGACCGGAAGGCTGTGCAGGTAAGGGACCGTCTCCTCCGGACCGATCAGCAGCAGTCCGTTCGGCTTGCAGCGGGTGGACGCAATCTTCGCCACGAACTTGCTGGCCGCGATCCCAACAGATGCTGTGATGCCCAGTTCGCTGCGGACCCGGGTGCGGACGAGTTCGCCGATCTCGCGGGGCGGACCAAGCCGCCGGATGGCGCCCCCGACGTCGAGAAAGGCCTCGTCCACGCTGAGCGGCTCAACGAGTTCGGTAATGGAACCAAAAATTTCCATGATCTGGCCGGAAACCTCGTAGTACAGCTTGTGCCGGGGCTCGATCACGACGGCGGATGGACACATCCGCATGGCAACCACCATCGGCATCGCGGATTTGACACCGAATTTCCGGGCTTCGTAGGAAGCGGACAGCACAACTGAACGGTCCGCAGGGTAGCCGACGATAACGGGCTTGCCCACCAGTGCGGGCCGGCTGCGAAGTTCCACGGAGACAAAGAACGCATCCATATCCACGTGCATAATGCTGCTCCGCCGGAGCTCCCGCAATTGTGCCTCACCGGGCCGGGAGGGTACGCCACCGGAAGGCTGCTCCCGCTGCTGGTTATCCCGCTCCTGCCCCACGACTTCAATCCTATGCCCGGGGACTGACTAAACTGGAAGCTGCATCCGGCGTCAACACCAGGAGGAAAGTCCCTGTGAAGGAATTTCGAGAGCGCAGACGCGCTGCGGTAGCCGTTGCGGCGGCGGGCACGCTGTTGGCCCTGGCCGCCTGCACGCCCGCCGACCAAGGGGGCACAGCCCCGGGCTCCGCGTCGGCCTCGGCCGCGCCGACCGCCGCCCAGCCCTCCGCCACAGCCTCGACCAGCCCGCCGGCAGCACCCGGCACCTCGGCCACCGTTGGCGCCATGGTTCCCGGGTTCCCGGCGAAGCTCCTGCCGGTGATGCCCGGCGCGAAAGTCGTCTCCAGCAGCTTTGACAAGACCATAACCCCGGCCACGGTCGCCCTGGTCGGAAGCATCTCCGCTCCGTCGGCCGAAGTGCTGGCGTTTTACACAACAGTGCTGGCTGCCCAGGGCTTCCAGGCCGTTCCGGGAGAATCCGTCGGTACCGTCCCGTCGAAGGACTTCCTGCGCAATGACAGCGAAACTGTCAACATTTCGGTGATCGAAGCCGCCGGTATCTCCACGTTCACCATTGGCGCGAATGTCGCCCCCGAGTCCGTCAAGTGACCCTCATTGAACAGTTGCGCCTGGAACAGGCCGCGTATGTCGCCGCCGTTGCCGGGAAACTCACGGATTTCCTGACCACCCGGCAGTCATTGATGTCCTCGATCTCGCCGGACATAGATCCGCTGATGGGATCCATCTCGAACCTTGTCACCGGCGGAAAGCGCCTCCGGGCGCTGATGTGCTACTGGGGCTGGCGGGGTGCCGGCGGCGGCGCCGGATCCTCCGATGTGGTGACGGCCGGTGCGGCGCTGGAGCTTTTCCAGGCCGCGGCCCTGATCCACGATGACATCATTGACCGCTCGGACACCCGCAGGGGCGGTCCCAGCGTGCACCGGCGCTTCAGGGAATTACACGAGACCCAGGGCTGGGCGCTGGACAGCGAACGGTTCGGGCATGCCGCCGCTATTCTGACCGGAGACCTGTGCCTGTCCTTCAGCGAGGAATCGTTTACCGAGATCGGGCAAAGCGCGGCCGCTGGAAGCCGGGCACGGCTGATTTTCAACCTGATGCGCTCCGAGGTGATGGCGGGCCAGTACCTGGACATCCTCGAGGAAGTAGCCGGGCCCAGGCGGGACCGGGCCGGAGCGGTCAGCAGGGCGAAGTCCATCATCCGCTTCAAGTCGGCCAAGTACTCCACGGAACATCCGCTGGCGTTGGGCGGGGCACTGGCCGGCGCTGGAGACGAACTGCTCCGTGGCTATTCGGCGTTTGCCCTCCCGCTGGGCGAGGCCTTCCAGCTTCGCGACGACGTCCTGGGAGTCTTCGGGGATCCGGTGACCACCGGAAAACCGGCCGGAGACGACCTCCGCGAAGGTAAACGGACCGTGTTGATCGCGTTTGCCCTGGATCTGGCCGGCCCGGCCGAATCTGCGTTCATCGACTCGAGGCTCGGCAGCCCCGGACTGGACGAAAACGACGTCGACGAAATCCGCCGTATTATCACGGACAGCGGCGCGCTCCAGGCCACGGAGGTGCTCATCGAGGAATTCGGGCAGGCGGCGTTTGCCGCGTTGGATGTCCTGCAGCTGGAGGAGTTGCCGAAAACTGCGCTCAGGAAACTGGCCGAGGCCGCAGTCAGCCGCGCAGCCTAAGCGCCGGGCTGTCCTGCAACAGCACCAACGACGCGGGCCTTGCACCTCATCTTTGAGGTGCAAGGCCCGCGTCGTTGCTTAACGACAATTGGTGTCCGCGCGGCAGAAACCAGCGGCTACCAGGCCAGGGACTGCGCCCGGCGCCGGATTTCCGTCTTGCGGCCCTCGCGCAGTGCATCGATGGGCCGGCCGCGCAGGGATTCGTCCGGCGTAAACAGCCAGGTAATAAGTTCCTCGTCGGAATAACCGGCGTCAGCCAGAACGACAATTGTTCCCTTAAGGCTCTCGACGGCGTGGCCGTCCTGGATGAATTCTGCAGGAACGCAGCGTATCCGGCGTTCACCGACCCGCAATGCCGCCACTGCACGTTCGTCAAGGAGCGCATGCACCTTGGTAATTGACATATTCAGAAGCTGTGCGACATCGGGCAGGGGCAGCCATTCGCCCACAAGGCTTTCTACATTGCTCACGGATCAAGATTGCCATGCCGGCGGCCTCTGCGCCTAGTCGGCGCCCGCCGGACGATCCCCCGCGGCACCGTTGAACATGTCCGCTGGAGCCGCGGGAGCCCTCGCCGACACTCCAGAATGACTTGTTTGCGGAATATCAAACTGTTCTTGTACTAAATCGCGAGTCGTGAGATATTCACATAGATCACATTTGTAACAGCATTAACATGAGTCACACTGGTAACACCAGTAACGCCGGGTAGACCGCAGCGGTCGCCGCTAAGAAGAGGACCTTTCCTATGACGACGTCACGTTCGCCGAAAACAAACGCGAGGCCCCGCCTGCCGATGATTGCCGCCACGACGGCTGCCCTTCCCGCCGTCGTGCTGTCTTCCCTGGCCATCGCCCAGCCGGCCGCAGCGGAGTCGCGTCCCCGTGTCATCCCGGCCACACTTGCTGCGGCCATTCAAGCCCAGGCCCAGGGACAGACCGTCCGGTCGCTGAGTTCCGCGTTGATCCCTGCCGGTTTTGTGCCGGCGGCCGTGCCCGCAGCGTTCCGGCCGGCCCAGGTTTCCGCCCCGGCGGAGTACACAATTGCCCGCGGTGACACGATCAGCGGAATCGCCGGCAAGTTCGGCCTGGATACCTACGCCATTCTGAAGCTGAACGGGCTGCAGTCGAACACCATCATCTACCCCGGCCAGAAGATCAAGCTCGGCGGCTCGGGCGAGGCTCCCGCCCCCGCAGCACCAGCTGCGCCGGCGCCCTCGGCCGCCGCCGGCAGCGCCTACACGGTGAAGTCCGGCGACACCCTCAGCGCCATTGCAGCCCGCCACGGCGTCAAGCTCTCCGAGGTCCTGGGCTGGAACGGACTGAACATGGGCTCAATTATCTACCCGGGCCAGCAGATCAAGATCGGCGGCGGCGCTGCGGCACCGGCCCCCTCAGCCCCCGCCCCCGCCCCGGCGGCCCCTGCTCCGGCGCCGGCTGCGCCCGCCTCGGCTTCATACACCATCAAATCCGGCGACACGCTCTCCGCCATCGCGGCCAGGAACGGCGTCAAGCTCGCCGATATCCTTTCCGCCAACCGCCTGACGATGAGCAGCATCATCTACCCTGGCCAGAAGCTCGCCCTCACGGGCTCGCCGAGCACGCCGTCCTCCGTCGCCCCGGCTGCCACCCCGCCGGCCGCCACCGTTACGCCCCTCGTCCCGGGCAGCTTTCTCGGCTTCACTTACCCGGCCGCCGTCGTGAGCTCCGCCAACGCGAACAAGGCCCTGCTCAACGCCTCGCCCGTCCCCAGCCGCGAACAGATGAAATCCATCGTGGCCGACACAGCGCGGCGGATGGGCGTCGATCCCTCGCTGGCGATGGCCTTCGCCTTCCAGGAATCCAGCTTCGACCACCGCTCGGTCTCCCCCGCCAATGCCATAGGCACCATGCAGGTCATTCCGTCGTCTGGCGAGTGGGCTTCGGACCTGGTGGGACGCCGGCTCAACCTGTTGGACCCTTACGACAACGCGACGGCCGGCGTCGCCATCATCCGCCAGCTGATCCGTTCGAGCCCGGACCTGGACACGGCCATCGCCGGGTATTACCAGGGCCAGTACTCTGTCAGCAAGTACGGCATGTACGACGACACCAAGCGCTACGTGGCATCCATCAAGTCGCTGCAGAAAACCTTCGGCTAGGAGCCCGGGCATGGCGGGGCCGCGGCATTCAGCCGCTTGGCCCGGCCTCGGGCGGATAACGATACGGGTCCGGATCGCATGTTGATCCGGGCCCGTTTCCGTGCAGCGATTAGGATCGTATGGTGCAGGAATACTCGTCGGACCCGCTAGTTGGCACCCTCGTGGATGGCCGGTACCTGATTCAATCCAGGCTCGCCGGCGGTGGCATGTCCACCGTGTACGTGGCCACCGACCAGCGGCTTGAGCGGGATGTGGCCCTGAAGGTGCTGCACCCCCACCTCGCCGGCGACCCGCAATTCCTCGACCGGTTGGGCCGCGAGGCCAAGGCAGCCGCCCGGCTTTCGCACCCGCACGTTGTGGGCGTCCTGGACCAGGGCGAGGATGACCGGGCGGCCTACCTGGTGATGGAGTACATCAAAGGCCACACCCTGCGCGACGTCCTCAAAACCAAGGGCGCCTTGCCACCGCGCCTCGCCCTCGCGCTGATCGACCCGGTCGTCGAGGGCCTCGGGGCAGCCCACAACGCGGGGCTTCTGCACCGGGATATCAAACCCGAGAATGTGTTGATCGCAGACGATGGCCGAATCAAACTCGGCGACTTCGGACTGGCCCGCGCTATTTCGACGTCGACAAGCACCGGTGCGCTGATTGGAACCGTGGCGTATCTGTCCCCGGAACTTGTCCTCGGCCGTCCGTCCGATGCACGCAGTGACATCTACTCGGTCGGCATCATGCTCTACGAGATGATCACCGGCCAACAACCATTCGACGGCGAGGTGCCGATCCAGGTTGCCTACCAGCACGTGAACTCCGCAGTTGGCGCCCCTTCCGAACTGGTGCCGGGACTCGCTGCCGAAATCGACGAACTGGTGCAGTGGTGCACCGCCAACGACCCCGACAAACGGCCCGTCGATGGAACCGCCCTGCTCTCCGAGCTACGCCACATCCGGCGGAACCTCAGCGACGCCGAACTCGACCTGCAACCCCCTGCGGCACGCCCTGCGATCCCCCTGATAGCAGGCCCTGCCACATCGGGACCCGGCGGCGATCAGCACCATATACCCGGCAACGGCGCCACCGAAGTCATCGGGGCCGGCCAGCACGCCACGGAATTCATCGCCGGCGGCAACCACCCCACCGCTGTAATGTCCGCCTCTCCGCGGCACCCCGGCTACGGTCCGCTCTCCGCCCCGGAGGAAGCTACTTACCCGGAGGATAACAATCCCGAACCGGAGCCACCGGTTCCGGGCAGCAAACGGGCACAGCGCAAGCAGGACCGCGTCGACGATCGGTCACGCCAGCGAGCCGCGGCAACGCCGGTCCGGAGCCTGCGAGCCGGCAACGCCAGCCGCCGCGGCCTGTTGTGGATCGTGCTGCTGGTTCTCGCTGCGCTGCTGGCGGGCGGGGCAGGCTGGTTCTTTGGCATGGGCCCGGGCTCCCCCGGAACGATTCCACAGCTCAAGAACAAGACCGTGGCCGAAGCCCAGCAACTGCTCCGCACGGCCGGCTTCCAGTCCAGCACCAGGGACGTCTTCGATGACGACGTTGCCCCCGGACTGGTGGTCGAATCCGCGCCCACCGCGGGGGAAGTCATCCGTAAGTTCCAGCCGGTTTCACTCGCAGTCTCCAAAGGCGCCGAACTGTTCGCACTGCCCCAGCTGACCGGCAAATCCCTGGAAGAGGCCAAGACCTCCCTCAACGGCGCGGGCATGGCGCTGGGACAGATCGGCGAAACGTACGATGAAACCGCGCCCGCCGGCACTGTCCTGGCACAGGCGCCGCGCAGCGGCAACCCGGTGCGCCACGGCACTCCGGTGGATCTCACCGTCTCCAAGGGGCCGCAGCCCATTCCGGTGCCGGACGTGCGCGGGCAGCAGCAGGGCGACGCGGTCAAGGCCATCGAGGCCGCCGGCCTGAAAGCCGCGGTGGCGCCCGATCCCGTCTTCGATCGGGCAGTGCCAAAGGGCGCCGTGGTGTCGCAGGACCCGCCTTCCGGCAACCTGACCAAGGGCGGGACCGTGACGCTTACCGTTTCCAAGGGCCCCAAGCTGGTCCAGGTACCCAGTTTCATCGGGAAACAGGCCGCGGAAGCCCAAAAAGCCTTGGAGCAGCTTGGCTTTAAGGTCAAGGTTGACAACATCCTCGGCGGGTTCTTCGGCACGGTCCGTGCCCAGGATCCGGTGAACACGGGGGTTCCGGAAGGCTCGACCATTACGCTTACTGTGGTGTGACCCGGGGGCTTGGCCTACGTCAGTGCCGCCGGCTGCGGCCCGAGCTGCAGAAAAGCTCCGCCCGGCTGAACCAGCCGGCGGAGCTTTTCCCACTGAGGAGCGTTCCGGATTAGTGCCGGAACTCCCGGTTTAACGCTTGGACAGGGCTCCGGCCACCAGGAAGGCCATTTCGAGCGACTGCATGTGGTTCAGGCGTGGATCGCAGACCGATTCATACCGGTCTAGGAAGGCCTCCTGGTCGACCGGGTCTGCTCCGCCGAGGCACTCAGCCACGTCGTCGCCGGTCATCTCCACATGCAGGCCGCCAGGGACTGTGCCGAGCGCGTCGTGTACCTCGAAGAAGCCGCGCACCTCATCGATAACGTCATCGAAGTTCCGGGTTTTGTAGCCGTTTGGTGAGGTGACCGTGTTGCCGTGCATCGGATCGGTCACCCAGAGGACCTGTGCGCCGGAAGCGGTGACCCGCTCCACGAGCGGCGGGAGCTTCGCCCGGATGTTGCCGGCGCCCATCCGGGTAATAAAGGTCAGGCGGCCGGGTTCACGGTCCGGGTCCAGCTTATCGATCAGGCGCAGAGCGTCGTCGCCGGAGGTGCCGGGACCAAGCTTCACACCAATCGGGTTCCGCACCCGCGAGAGGAAGTCGACGTGCGCGTTGTCCAGTTCCCGGGTGCGCTCACCGATCCAAAGGAAGTGCGCGGAGGTGTCGTACGGGAATCCGGTGCGGGAGTCGATCCGGGTCAGGGCACGTTCGTAGTCGAGCAACAGCGCTTCGTGGCTGGCGTAGAATTCCACCCGCTTAAGCGCCTCGAAATCCGCGCCGCAGGAGGCCATGAACTTGATGGCACGGTCAATGTCCCGCGCCAGCGACTCGTAGCGGGCATGGGCGGGGTTCTCGGTAAAACCCTTGTTCCACTGGTGCACCAGCCGCAGGTCCGCGAAACCGCCCTGGGTGAACGCCCGGATCAGGTTCAGGGTGGAAGCGGAGGTGTGGTAGGCCTGCAGCATCCGGCCGGCGTTGTGGGCGCGGGATTCCGGCGTGAAATCGTAGCCGTTGACGATGTCGCCCCGGTAGGCCGGCAGCGTGACGCCGTCGCGGGTCTCATCATTGGATGAGCGCGGCTTGGCGAATTGCCCGGCCATCCGGCCCATTTTGATGACCGGCATGGCGGCGCCGTAGGTGAGGACGACTGCCATCTGGAGGATGGTGCGGACGCGGGCACTGATCTTGTCAGCGGTGGCGGCCTCAAACGTTTCGGCGCAGTCGCCGCCTTGGAGCAGGAACGCCTTGCCCTGCGCCGCTGCGGCGAGGCGTTCGCGCAGGATGTCCACTTCGCCCGCGAACACTAGCGGCGGGAGGACGGAGAGTTCCTTGACTGAAGCCTCGAAGACGGCCTGATCCGACCAGCTCGGCTGTTGGGAAACGGGCAGCTCCCGCCAGTGGTCCAGGCCGGGATAGTTGGCGGCACCGCTCTGCGCGGTGCTGGTCAGGGCGGAGCCGGCCAGCGGCGAGCCACTGGCGGAACTGTTCAGGGGAAAGGCCGAAGGCGCAGATAACTCAGTCACCTTCTAAGGATAGTTGCCTCCATGGCCATCCTCGGACCCGGGGCGTCATTGACCGGACCGCTGCCGTCACACGGTCAGGCTACTCGGTCCCGGGCGCGGCCGGGCCGGCGCCGGACGCGCCGTCCTCCGGAGCCCCGGCAGCCTTCCCGGCGAGCCGGAGTTTGACGACGGCGGCGTACTCGTCCACGTATTCCTGTCCGGAGAGCCGCATCAGTTCGTACATAATCTCGTCGGTGACGGACCGCTGAATCAACCGGTCGTCCTCCAGGCCGTAGTACCGGCTGAAATCCATCGGTTCACCGAAGATCATCCCGATGCGCCGGATGTTGGGCATCCGTTTGCCGATCGGCTGGACCTTGTCCGTACCGATCATCGCGACCGGGATCACGGGGACCCGGGCCTGCAGGGCCAGGCGCGCCACTCCGACTTTGCCGCGGTACAGCCGGGAGTCCGGGCTGCGGGTGCCCTCGGGGTAGATGCCCAGGAGCGAACCGTTCTTCAGCACGTCCATGCCGGCATTCAGTGACAACGCTGACGCAGCACCGCCGGAGCGGTCCATCGGGAGCTGGTTGGTGAGCCGGAAGAAGGCAGCCGTCAGCCGGCCTTTGATCCCCTTGCCGGTGAAGTACTCGGATTTCGCCAGGAACACCACCGGGCGGGGCACCATCAGCGGCATAAAGATCGAATCCGAGAAGGACAGATGATTGGAGGCCACAATTGCTGCTCCCGCGGCGGGGACGTTGTCCAGGCCCTTGACCCAGGGCCTGAAAAGCGTCTTGAGGACCGGTCCGAGAACGAACGTTTTCATAAACCAATAAAACACGTGGTGTACCTCTCCGGAAGGCGTCTGGCAGACCCTCCGTCGGACCCGGCGGGACTTCACTGAAACCCTACTCTAGTGAGATTTGTCCGGAACAGTGACACGATGGGCTTATGACCGGAAGCAGCACTCCCCTGGCACCCGCGGCGTTCAGTTATCCCGGCCACGGAGCCAATGCGGGCATCGGCGTGGCCATCTGCCACGGCTTCACCGGGAGTCCGCTGAGCGTCCTTCCCTGGGCCCGGCACCTGGCCCGACAGGGCTTTGCTGTCTCTGTACCGCTGCTGCCCGGACATGGCACGGACTGGCGCGATTTGGCCACCCGCGACTGGCGGGACTGGTATGGGGCTTTTGAGGACGCCTATCTGGAACTCGACGCCGGAACCCGGCACTGCTTCGTTGCCGGACTGTCCATGGGCGGCACCATCGCGCTGCGGACGGCGGCGCGCCACCCCGTGGCCGGGGTCGCCGTCGTGAACCCCGGCTTGGGCTTCTATGACCGCAGGGTGCGCTACATCGGCCTGCTGAAGCACTTCCAGCGCACCACCGTCCCGGTCCAGGAAGCGAATCCCACCGCGCCAGCTACCGAGGACGGCGACTACTCCCTTACCCCACTGGCAGCCGTCCACCAGCTGAGCAGGCTTTTTAGGACAACGGCGCGCGAACTTTCCGCAGTCAGCGCCCCGGCCGTCGTCTTCAAATCCGATACCGATGCTGTGGTTCCGCCCACCTCGGTGCAACTGCTGCGGAAGCGTCTTGGCTCCCGCGCGCTGAATCTGGTCCGCCTGCCCGACAGCGGCCACGTCGCCACGCTCGACGTCGATGCCCCCCTGATTTTCGAGCAGTCCGTTCAGTTTTTCCTGCGCCATGCAGACGCCGCGCCGCAGTCAGCGCCGTCGCCTGCCCCGCCCGCCAGCACATCTCCGGAGACCCCATGAGCATCCCCTTGGACCACACGCCGTTCAGCAGCCCGTTCACCGGGACCGGCACCCGCACCGGCGTTGTGGTCTCGCATGGTTTCACCGGCAGCCCGCACGGTGTCCGGGAATGGGCCAGCTCCCTGGCCGGCGCCGGCTACGCCGTGCGGATGCCGCTGTTGCCCGGGCACGGCACCAGTTGGCAAGAGCTGGCCAGGACACGCTGGCAGGACTGGCACGCCGCTCTCGACGCCGCCTACCTTGAGCTGGCCGGTGAATGTGATCTGGTGGTCGTCGCCGGGCTGTCCATGGGCGGGGCGCTGGCGCTGCGCATTGCCGCGACGCGGCCCGTTGCCGGGGCCGTCCTGGTCAACCCGGGCCTTGTCATCGACGATCCCCGGGCGCCGCTGGCGGGCATCCTGAAGTTTGTCCTGAAGAGTACGCCGGCGATTGCCAACGACATCCGCAAGGAAGGCATCGATGAAGGTGCCTACTCCCGGACACCGGTCGCCGCCGCACACGAGTTGAACAAGATGTTCAAGGACACCGTCAGGCTCCTCCCCCGGATCACCGCCCCGGTGCGGGTGTACCGTTCAGCGGTTGACCATGTGGTTTCCGAATCGAGTATGGTGGCTCTTCGTCGCGGCCTCACGCACGCCCCGTTGGAGGTCATCCGGCTCCAAAACAGCTACCACGTGGCTACGATGGACAACGATGCCCCCGAGATCTTCCGCGGCTCGGCCGAATTTGTCCGGTCGCTGGCTGCGGGAGGCGTCCCGGACCCCGTCCATACCCGCCAAAAGGACACCGCAGATGACTAGACCGGACTCCGGCTCTCCGGATTCCAGCGCCAACCAGGACAACGCCGTCTGGTTGGACCTCGTCGCGCGGCTGGAATCCCCGGACCCTGCGGAAGTCTCCGGGAGTCCGGAGGCCCGGGAAGGTCCGGGCGGCGCGGAACCATCCGATACGCCCACCGGCGCAGCCAGCGACGCGACCCCCCGGCCTTTCAGCGATTTCGACCCACTGGGGCTCTCGGCGGTGGTGCCGGTTGAACTTTCCGCCGAGGAGCGGCAGGCGCGGGGACGGCTTGAGGGGCGGGCCGCTGCCGGCCGGCCGCAGGACGCCGGGGGCCCCCGGGACTATCCCGGGGCCGCGGACGACCCGATGATGCCGGATGAGTTCGTGCCGGAAGAACCGCCAAGCCTTGCCGGAGCCGATCCGATGACGGTCCTGGCGTGGCTGGGGGCGGTCGGTGGGCCGGTGGCGCTTGTGATGTCCGCGATGTTTTGGCGCTCAGCCCCGCTGCTCGCCATCCTCGCAATGGTGGCCGCGTTTGCGGCGTCGGTGGTTTTCCTGATCATGAAGCTGCCGGGCGAAAAGGATGAACACGACGACGGCGCACGCATCTAGCTGTGCATACGGCTGCTGACCCGGGACAGGTCGGCAGCACCAATCAGGCCGGCATCCGGGCCAAGGGCGGCCAACGCGATGTCCGCCGCCGGGCGGAAGCCGCGGCCGGTGAGGTTCCGGGCGAAAGCCTTCCGTGCCGGGCCGACAAGCAATTCTCCGGCATCGCAAAGCCCGCCGCCGATCACAAACTTTCCCGGGTCCAGTGCAGCCGCCAGGTTGGCAAGTCCTAGTCCGAGCCACTCCCCGACGTCCTCGAGCAACTCCCGGGACGTCGCATCCCCGGCCTTGGCAAGTTCGGTGACAATCACCCCGGTGATGAGTTCAACGCGGCCGTCCACTGCTTTGAGCAGCTCCTGCGCCACCGGGGAGTTGGCGGCGGCCAGTTCCCTGGCTTCCCGGCCGAGCGCGTTGCCGGAAGCGTATTGTTCCCAGCAACCGCGGTTGCCGCATTCGCAGCGGTGCCCGCCGGGCATGATGATCTGGTGGCCGAATTCCCCGGCCACCCCGAAGCGCCCGCGTTCGATCCGGCCGTCCATCACCATGGCACCGCCGATTCCGGTGCCCAGCGTGATGCACACCAGGCGGTCCTGGCCCTGCCCGGCGCCGAACCGCCACTCTGCCCAGGCTGCGGCATCGGCGTCGTTGGTCAGCAGTACGGGCCGTCGGAGCAGCCGCTGCAAATTGTCCCGAAGCGGTTCGTTGCGCCAGGCAAGGTGGGGGCTGAACAGCACGGTGCCGCCGTCGAGGTCCATCCAGCCGGCCGCTCCGATTCCTACCGACCAGACCCGGTGGCCCGCGCCCAGTTCCTCGACCAGCTCCACAATCACCTGTTCAACAGCGCGGGGGTCATCGCCGGGGGTGGACCGCTTGGCCCGGGCCAGGATCCGGCCCTCCGCGTCCACCACGCCCGCGGCCACTTTGGTCCCGCCGATGTCCACGCCGATGGCGAGGCCCTTGCGACCCAGCCGCAAGTGCTCACGGAACCCCTGCGCGGCCGGTGCGGCGGCGACACCAGGCAGTGTCCTGCGCCGCCAGGCGGCCGTCCTGCGGTACGGGCCGGGCTGTTGCCCCGGTGTTGGTGTGTGCATGATTCCCTATCCTATTCGCCCCGGCACCCGGGCGCCGTCCCGCGCGGCTTGGCAACGGAGCCGCCAAACCGTAAAGTTACCCGCCAGTAGGTGTGGTGAAAAGCACACGCCGAGGGCCACATACTAGTCTTGGAAGTACCCCTCACGGGTCCATGGAAATCAAAGGAGCTACCGTGCGAGAATTCAGTGTCCCGCCCCTAGTCAACGTCCCGCCGGAAATGAACGCCACGGACCTGGTCCTGCGCCAGGCGGCGAAGGCTTCCGACCCGGCCCTCTTCTCCCGCCTTGACGCGGCCGGAGCGTGGCAGGACGTCCGGGCCACCGACTTCCTCGCCGATGTTTCGCTGCTCGCCAAGGGACTGATGGCCAGCGGCGTCGGGGCCGGCGACAGGGTTGGCATTATGTCGCGCACCCGCTACGAATGGTCCTTGATTGACTTCGCCATTTGGTTCGCGGGCGCCGTCTCCGTCCCGATCTACGAGACCTCCTCGCCCTCCCAGGTTGCGTGGAACCTCGGAGATTCCGGCGCCGTCGCAGCGTTCGGCGAGTCCGACCACCACGAAAACATCATCCGGCAGGCCGCCACGTCCGAGAACCTTACGGCGCTGGCACATGTTTGGCAGCTTGCGGGAAAGGGCCTCGATGAGGTCCGCGCGGCAGGCGCCGCGATCAGCGACGAGGACCTGGAGGCGCGGCGCAGCCTCGCTTCCCTCAAGGACCTCGCCACCATCATTTACACCTCGGGCACCACCGGGCGGCCCAAGGGCTGCGAGCTGACCCACGGCAACTTCGTCGAACTCTCCGAAAACGCGCTGGCGACCTCGTTGAACACGATCGTCCACGAACAGGCAAGGACAATTATGTTCCTGCCCCTCGCCCACGTGTTTGCTCGTTTCATCTCGGTGCTCGCCGTGGCCGCCGGCGTCACGGTGGCGCACACCCCCGACATCAAAAACCTCTTGCCGGACCTGCAGAGCTACAAGCCAACCTTCATCCTCGCGGTGCCGCGGGTCTTTGAGAAGGTCTACAACTCGGCACTGACCAAGGCAGAGGACGGCGGCAAGGGCGCCATCTTCCACCGCGCAGCGGACACCGCCATCGAATTCTCCCGCGCCCGCCAGGTCGGCAGGATCGGGCTGGGCCTCAGGGTCAAGCACGCCGTCTTCGACAAACTCGTTTACGGCAAGCTCCGCGCGGCCATGGGCGGCGAGGTGGCGCACGCCGTCTCCGGCGGCGGACCGCTGGGCGAACGGCTGGGGCACTTCTTCCAGGGCATCGGCATGCAGATCCTGGAGGGCTACGGGCTGACCGAGACCACGGCCCCGGTGACGGTCAACACTCCGAACCTGATCAAGATCGGCACGGTCGGCGCCCCGATTCCCGGGAATGCCGTGAAAATTGCCGACGACGGCGAGATCCTCGCCAAGGGCGTCTGCGTTATGAGCGGCTACTTTAAGCGCGCGGACCTGACTGCGGAGTCGTTTACGGACGGCTGGTTCCGAACCGGTGACATCGGACAGCTCGATGAGCAGGGCTTCCTGACCATCACCGGACGCAAAAAGGAAATTATCGTCACGGCCAGTGGCAAAAACGTTGTGCCCGCGCTGCTGGAGGACCAGATCCGTGCCGACGCCCTCGTCTCCCAAGTACTTGTAGTCGGTGACAACCGCCCCTTTATCGGCGCACTGGTAACCCTCGACGAAGAGGCGCTTCCCGGCTGGCTGCACCGCCACGGACTGCCTGCCGGCACCACCCTCGCCGAAGCGACCGACAACCCGGCGGTCAAAGCCGCCGTCCAGGACCTCATCAACGGTGCCAACCAGTCGGTCTCCAAGGCCGAGGCGATCAAGTCATTTCGGATTGTCGCCGCGGACTTCACTGAGGCTTCCGGGCACCTGACTCCGTCGATGAAGGTCAAGCGCGCCCAGGTGATGAAGGACTACGAGAAAGTCATCGAAGAAATGTACGGCACACCCCGTCCCAGCCAGGTCTAGCCACCACGGCAAAGGGACCCTCCACTTCGGCGGAGGGTCCCTTTGCACGTTCGGCTTGGAGCTGTTCGCTATCGCTACTCGACGACGAGCAGCAAGTCCCCGCCCTGGACCTGTTCAACCGCCCCGACGGCAAGGCGCGAGACAGTGCCGGCGACCGGCGTCGTGATGGATGCTTCCATCTTCATGGCCTCGATCGTGGCGACAGTGTCACCGGCCAGGACGGCCTCGCCGGCCTTGACTGTCAGCGTGACGGCGCCGGCGAACGGTGCGGCCACCTGTCCCGGTTGGGACGTGTCGGCGCGTTCAGCGGCCTTGACGTTGCTGACGACGGAACGGTCACGGACCACCACAGGGCGCGACTGGCCGTTGAGCGTGCACATCACGGTGCGCATGCCCTTCTCGTCAGGTTCGGAGACCGCTTCGAGCGAGGCGATCAAGCGCACACCCTTCTCCAGCTCGATTTCGTGCTCGGCGCCGCGCTGCAGCCCGAACAGGTAGTCGCGGGTGTCGAGCACCGAGAGGTTGCCGTAGGTCTCCACGCTCTTCTGGTAGTCCTTGGAGGGCCCGGCAAAGAGCAGCCGGTTGAGGGTCTGCTGCACGGTCCTGGAATCACCCTTGAGTGCTTCGCTGTCCTCGGCGCTGAGCTCGACGTCGCGGACCTTGAGGGTGCGGCCCTGCAAGGCCTTGGTGCGGAACGGTTCCGGCCAGCCGCCGGGAGGATCGCCGAGCTCACCGGACAGGAAGCCGATCACTGAATCCGGGACGTCATAATTTTGCGGGTTCTCGTTGAAGTCGGCCGGGTCGGCATTGAGCCCCACCAGGTGCAGCGCGAGGTCTCCGACGACCTTGGAGGACGGGGTGACTTTCACCAGCCGGCCAAGGATCCGGTCCGCGGCGGTGTACATGTCCTCGATCGCCTCGAACCGTTCACCGAGTCCTAGCGCAATCGCCTGCTGGCGCAGGTTGGAGAGCTGGCCACCGGGGATTTCATGCCGGTAGACCCTGCCCGTGGGGCCCGGAAGCCCGGACTCAAACGGGGCGTAGACACGGCGGACGGCCTCCCAGTACGGTTCAAGGGCACACACGTTGGCCAGGCTCAAGCCGGTATCGCGCGGCGTGTGGGCCAGCGCGGCGACCAGTGCGGAGGCGGAGGGCTGGCTGGTGGTGCCGGCCAGCGAGGCGGAAGCGACGTCGACGGCGTCCACTCCGGCGTCCACCGCGGCCAGCAGCGTGGCCAGCTGGCCGCCCGCGGTGTCGTGGGTGTGCAGGTGGACCGGGAGGTCAAACTTCTCCCGCAAGGCCGTCACGAGGCGGGCAGCGGCCGCCGGGCGCAGCAGCCCGGCCATGTCCTTGATCGCCAGGATATGCGCGCCGGCGTCGACGATCCGCTGCGCCAGCTCCAGGTAGTAGTCAAGCGTGTAGAGCGTCTCGTCCGGGTCCAGCATGTCAGCGGTGTAGCACAGCGCCACCTCCGCGACGGCAGTGCCGGTCTCGCGGACGGCACGGATGGCCGGGGCCATCTGGTTCACGTCGTTGAGCGCGTCGAAGATCCGGAAGATGTCGATGCCGGTGGCGGCGGCCTCGTTGACAAAAGCCACAGTGACCTCCTCCGGGTACGGGGTGTAGCCGACCGTGTTGCGGCCGCGAAGGAGCATCTGCAGGCAGACGTTCGGCAACGCTTTGCGCAGCGCTGCCAGCCGGTCCCAGGGATCCTCACCGAGGAACCTCAAGGCGACATCGTAGGTGGCACCGCCCCAAGCCTCGACCGAGAGCAGCTCGGGAAGGAGGCTGGACACCGCCGGTCCGGCCGCCACCAGGTCGCGGGTGCGTACGCGGGTGGCGAGCAGGGACTGGTGCGCGTCGCGGAACGTGGTGTCAGTGACGGCTACTGCATCCTGTTCGCGCAGGGCTTTGGCGAACCCTTCAGGCCCCAGCTGCAGCAGCCGCTGCCGGGAACCTTCCCGGGGTGCGGCATCGGTGAGGGCAGGAAGCTTGGCGGCCGGATCGCTGTGGACCGTGAGTTCGCCGTTGGGCTTGTTCACCGTAACTTCGGCGAGCCAGGTCAGCAGCTTCGTGCCGCGGTCCGCTGAGACGCGGGCCTTGAGCAGCTCGGGCCGTTCGTCAATAAAGGACGTGGCCACGTTGCCGGCGATGAAGTCGGGGTCGTCCAGGACGGCCTGCAGGAAAGAGATGTTGGTGGAGACGCCGCGGATGCGGAACTCGGCGAGGGCACGGCGTGCCCTGGCCACCGCTGCCGGATACTCCCGCCCGCGGCAGGTCAGTTTCACCAGCATCGAGTCAAAGTGCGGGCTGATCTCCGCGCCGGAATAGACGGTGCCGCCGTCGAGCCGAACGCCGGCGCCGCCGGCCGAACGGTAGCCGGTGATCTTGCCGACGTCGGGACGGAAACCATTGGCCGGGTCCTCGGTGGTGATGCGGCATTGCAGTGCGGCACCCTTGAGGTGGACGGTCTCCTGCGACAAACCCAGGTCCGCGAGCGTCTCACCGGCGGCGATGCGCAGCTGCGCCTGGACGAGGTCGACGTCGGTAACTTCCTCGGTGACGGTGTGCTCGACCTGGATCCGTGGGTTCATTTCGATAAAGACGTGCTGGCCTGCCCGCTCCCCCACAGTGTCGATAAGGAATTCCACGGTGCCGGCGTTGACGTAATTCAGCGCCTTGGCGAACTTCACGGCGTCGCGGTAGAGCGCCTGCCGGATGCCTTCGTCGAGGTTAGGCGCCGGGGCGATCTCGATGACCTTCTGGTGGCGGCGCTGGATGGAGCAGTCACGTTCGAAGAGGTGCATCACATTGCCCTCCGCATCGGCCAGGATCTGGACCTCGATGTGGCGGGGACGCAGGACGGCCTGCTCCAGGAACATGGTTGGGTCGCCGAAGGCCGCGTCGGCTTCGCGCATGGCGGCCTGCAGTGCTTCGGGAAGGGCATCGCGGGTGTCGACGCGGCGCATGCCGCGGCCGCCGCCGCCGGCGACGGCCTTGGCGAAAATGGGGAAGCCGATCACGTCGGCGGCTGCGATGAGTTCGTCAAGGTCTTTGGAGGGCTGGCTGGATTTCAGCACCGGCACCCCGGCCTTGCGGGCGGCTTCGAGGGCGGCGACCTTGTTGCCGGCAAGTTCCAATACGTCCGCCGGTGGACCCACAAAGGTGATACCGGCTTGCGCGGCGGCCCGGGCCAACCGCGGATTCTCGGAGAGGAATCCGTAGCCGGGGTAGATGGCGTCCGCCCCGGATTCCTTCGCCACCCGTACCACCTCGTCGACGTCGAGGTAGGCCCGGACGGGGTGGCCCTCTTCACCGATCAGATACGCCTCGTCGGCTTTCTGTCGGTGGATGGAGTTGCGGTCCTCATGGGGGAAGACGGCAACGGTCTTGGCGCCCAGCTCGTAGCTGGCGCGGAAGGCCCGGATCGCGATTTCGCCGCGGTTGGCCACAAGAATCTTCGAAAACATACTTCTCCTGCATCATCGCGGGTTTACCGGTAATTGCTCACAGTGTCCAAGACGTGGCCGGATAAACACAAATCTTTGTGGCGACCGTCACAGCGATGCGCGTCACGTATGCCGGTTTTGGCAGGCCTGGTTGGCAGGCAGATCAGGCGGGGTCAGGCGCGGGCCGCCGATTCAGCTTCGCCATGATCTGCCGCCCCGGCATCCGATGACGCAGGATTCGGGCAGCGGGCAACATATGATGAAGGAGTGGGTGGCGTATGTTCGCCCCGGCTCCGGAGAACGCGGGAGCCGGCAGGACCCCGACCCGGCAACCGGCGTTAGGTATTGGTTTTTCAAGTGCAAGTAGTCAGCATCAGCAGCCTCAAAGGCGGCGTCGGCAAAACATCGGTGACCACTGGACTGGCGTCCGCGGCATTGGCCGCCGGCATCCCCACCCTCGTCGTCGACCTTGACCCGCACGCCGATGCGAGCACGGCGCTCGGCGTCCAGCCAGGGGAACGGCTGGACATCGGCCGGATGCTCAAGTCCCCCCGGCGGGCCCGTCTGGCAGAGAACGTGGTCCCCAGCGGCTGGGTGGAACGCGCTGCCGCCGCCGGTGGCGCTCCCGCCGGCCCGGCATTACCGATTCTGGATGTGGCCGTCGGTTCCGCTTACACCGGTATCTACGACCGACCCGATTTGGGTCGACGCGACCTTCGCCGGCTCTCCGCTGTGCTTTCCGGAGCGCAGAAGTACGAACTGGTACTTGTAGACTGCCCGCCCTCGCTGAACGGCCTCACACGGATGGCATGGTCCGCCAGCGACAAAGTCACGCTCGTCGCCGAGCCCGGGCTGTTCTCGGTCGCAGGCACGGAGCGCACCATGCGTGCAATCCAGCTGTTCCGCCAGGAGTTCGCCCCAAACCTCTCCCCCGCAGGCATTGTGGCTAACCGGGTGCGGACCGGTTCCGCCGAACACACATTCCGGCTCGCCGAGATGGACTCCATGTTCGGCCCGCTGCTGCTCTCACCGCATATTCCGGAACAGGCCAACTGGCAGCAGATCCAGGGTGCTGCCCACTCCATCCACCACTGGCCCGGGGACTCGGCGAAAAACGCAGCCGCACTCTTTGATGCCCTGCTGGCGAACCTGTTAACCGCTGACGGTCGGCAAAACGCCGGGGTCCGGGACCGCCGTCAGCGCTGAGCAGAGCGGGCCCGGGCAGACGCAGGCCTCCGAACTTACACACCCACCACTGCAAAGGCCGCCTTCCCTGCGGAAGGCGGCCTTTGTTGTGCTAGCGGAACTTAACTGATCTTGCGGGTGGCCCGCCGCTTGCTGAGTTCGTCGTCGGGGAACGAGAGATCACTGACGTGTTCACTGGGAAGAGCCGCGAGGCTGCCCTCAACTTCGCGCCAGACCCGGCCGACGGCGATCCCGAAGACGCCTTGTCCGCCCTGGACCAGGTCAATGACTTCGTCTGCCGAGGTGCACTCGTACACACTGGCACCGTCGCTCATGAGGGTGATCTGGGCGAGGTCCTCGACGCCGCGCTCCCGGAGATGCTCGACGGCCGAGCGAATCTGCTGGAGAGACACGCCGGTGTCCAGGAGGCGCTTGACGACTTTGAGGACCAGGATGTCACGGAAACCGTATAGGCGCTGGGAACCCGAACCGGCGGCACCGCGGACGGCAGGCTCCACCAGCCCGGTACGCGCCCAGTAGTCCAGTTGACGGTAGGTGATGCCGGCTGCCTTGCAGGCCGTCGGGCCCCGATAGCCCGCATCCTCATCCAGCACTGGAAGATCCTCGGTGAACAGCAGGCCCTGGGAACCGCTGGCGGGCATGGCCGCACCAGCTGCCGGGGGCTGCTTGAGCTCGCCTGCTTCGCCTTTCGGACTCACGTGGATCCTCCTTGTTATGGCTCCCCTGCGGAAATTGCAGCAACAACCGGTTATTCCTACTTGAACATCACACGGACGGATAAAATCCATGAGAGTGATTCTGCCGGGGCCGCACCTCCCAGTGTGAGCCCAGTGGCTGCCTGCGTGCAACGGGAACTTCTACTCCGACGTTAGGCCTGCCGCGGCCCAAGGTCAAAGACGTTCGGGGTATTCCGGGGGCGTGTCGAAACTTTCATCCTCAACTTTAACCTTAGCGTGACATTAGCCCGCAAAATCTTCGGGTTCCACGTCGTCCAGGAACTCCCGGAACCGGCGCAGCTCACCCTCTTCGTCGACGGCAGGACCCGCCTGGGTGTCCTCACCCTCGTCATGTTCGGCAATCCGGACACCGGCCTCTTCCATCACGGCGTCGGCGCACCAGATCCGGCACTTGGCCCGGAGGGCCAATGCCAGGGCATCGGAGGCGCGGGAGCTAACGGTGGTCCCGTTTTCGAACTGAAGCTGCCCGTAGAAGATGTTGTCTTCCACGGCCACAATGTTCACACTGACGATCGTGTGGCCGAGGGATTCGACGACGTCGATCAGCAGGTCATGCGTCATGGGCCGCGGCGGCACAACCCCCTGCTGGGCCAGGGCGATGGCGCTGGCCTCAGGGGTGCCGATCCAGATCGGCACATGCCGCTCCCCGTGGATCTCACGCAGCAGGACGAGGGGCTGGTTGGAGGGAAGCTCAATCCGCACGCCGACAATTTCGACCTCAATCATCAGCTGTCCATCCTCGAAATGCGATCCTGGACCAAGGCCCGGTGCAGCGTCAGACACAATTCGCTGATCTCCCGGGCGGCCTCGGCGGCGCGGGCTTGGGAGGCTGCATCCTTGCGGGAGGTCAAAGTGGACACCGCACGCTCCACCAGCCCGAACTCGCGTTCGGCGGCGGCCTGGAATGGGCGCAGGTGCCGCGGTTCCAGACCGTGTCCCTCGAGCTGGACGCAGGCGCGTGCCACCTGGAGGGCGTGCTCATCGAAGTTACCGTCGACGTGGCCGATCAGGCCAAAGCTCAGGAGCGATTCAAGCAGCGCAACACTGGCACCGGACTCGGCCCGGAGCTGTTCCGCACTAAGCCGACGGACCCGGTTGTGCAGTTCAGCAGCGAGCTCCTCCGAGACAATCCGGGGCGAGACGGTCACCCCTGGCGGCAGATTGTCTGGCCGTTCGCCGCGGTCGATCGCATCCAGGTAATCCTTGATGACCTTCAACGGCAGGTACTGGTCACGCTGCAGGGCCAGCACAAAGCGCAGCCTTTCGACATCACTGTCGGCGTACTGCCGGTAACCGGCCGGGGTGCGCTGGGGGTTGATCAGCCCCTTTTCCTCAAGGAAGCGTATTTTTGACGCGGTCATGCTCGGAAAGTCGTCGCTCAACTGAGCCAGGACTTCCCCGATGTTCAGAACCTGGGGTCCGCGCCGTTCCGGTTGTGCCATGGCCACAGGCAACTACCCCGGAATCAGACGTTGCCTGCTGCGCGGGCAGGGCTCAGGTAGAAGGTGAGTCGGAACTTCCCGATCTGCACTTCGTTGCCGGACTTCAGTTCGACGCTGTCGACTCGGTCGTGGTTCACGTACGTGCCATTCAGGCTCCCGGTATCAACGACCTCGAAGCTGCGCGCCGTTCGGCGGAACTCCACGTGCCGGCGGGAGACTGTGACGTCATCGAGGAAGATGTCGGCGTCCGGGTGCCGGCCCGCCGTAGTGACATCGGAATCGAGCAGGAACCGGGCGCCGGTATTGGGACCGCTGTGCGCAACCAGCAGGGCTGAGCCGTACGGCAGCGCCTCAGCGGCGGTCCGTTCCTCGACCGAGAGATTCGGGGCGACGCTCGGTTCATCGTGGACCGGTGTGAGGTTGATCGACGTGGTATCCGACGCCTTCAGTGCACCCGTGCCGCTGCCGTCACCGGTGGTGTTGCGTTCGTTCCCAAACATTGATTCCTCCATTCGTTGCAGGTGTCCCCCCTGCAAACAACGCATGCCGTCCGGACAGGCCCTGCAAGCCCGGGATTCGGCCCCCGGCGGGCCGTTCAGGGGCTGGCTTCCCAGCAACTGTTCGAACGGCCCGGCCCGAATGGCCTTGGCTTTAGCCTACCTGCTGTTCGTACTCCGATGCACTGAGCAGCGACTCGATCGCGTCGGCGTCCGCAAGCTTGATTTCCAGCAGCCAGCCCTCACCGTACGGATCCGAATTGATCAGGGCGGAATCGGTGTCCAGGGCCTCGTTGCGGGACACTACTTCGCCGGAAACCGGGGCGTAGATGTCACTCACGCTTTTGGTGGACTCAACTTCACCGACGACCTCGTTTGCCTTGACCGCGGCGCCGGCCTCCGGCATCTGGGCATAAACAACGTCCCCCAGGGCGTCCTGGGCAAAATCAGTGATACCGACACGCACAACACCGTCGGCGTTCGGGGCGGAAACCCACTCGTGCTCCGCCGTGTAGGACAGCTCTTCGGGAATGTTGCTCATGATGGGCCTTTCATCGGGTCAAACACCAAAGGCGGCGGCGGTCACGTGAACAGCCCGCCGCTGAAAGTATAGGCATATCCGGCCGGGACCGGCAGGTCTCTGCCATGATGGGGCAATGACGGAACACGCCGGAATCGGCTAGTTAATGCCCGAACTTCCTGAAGTGGCGGCCCTGGCGGACTTCCTGGCCGGGCGCCTGCTCGGCGCTGAAGTCTCGAAGATCCAAATCGCCTCCGTCGCGGTGCTCAAAACCGCAGATCCCCCTGTTTCGGGGCTGGCGGGCCGGACCGTGACGGGGGTCGGCCGCTTCGGAAAGTTCATCAGCCTGGAGGCCGAGGGGCTGTTCTTCGTCTTTCACCTGGCACGCGCCGGCTGGGTCCGCTTCACCGATGCTCCCACCGACGCCCCGCTGAAGATGGGAAAGGGGTACATTGCGGCGCGGCTGTCCTTTTCCGGCGGCACCGGCCCGCTGGCCCTGGACTTGACCGAGGCCGGCAGCAAAAAGGCCCTCGCGGTCTACCTGGTCCGGGATCCGCACGAGGTTCCAGGGATCGCCGCGCTGGGACCGGATCCGTTCAGTCCCGGCTTCGACGTTGATTCTCTGGCGGGCATCCTCAGCTCCAGTTCCCGGCAGATCAAGGGTGTCCTGCGCAGCCAGGGCATCATTGCCGGCATCGGAAATGCCTACAGCGACGAGATTCTGCATGCGGCCCGGACGTCGCCCTTCGCCCTTGCCAGCTCGCTGGACCGGGACGAGGTCCAGCGTCTCTACGACGCCATCCACGGCGTTCTTGGCTCAGCGCTGCGGGAAGCGCGCGGCAAAGCGCCGAACGAACTCAAGGACACCAAACGGAGCCACCTGCGGGTCCATGGCCGGACCGGGGAAACGTGCCCTGTGTGCGGGGATACCGTCCGTGAAGTGTCCTTTGCTGACACTTCCCTGCAGTACTGTCCCGGATGCCAGACGCACGGAAAGGTGCTGGCTGACCGCCGGACGTCGCGTTTCCTGAAGTAGCCCCGCCGGCAGCGGCGCCGCTGCCGGCACCGCCGCCCGGAAGCCCCGGGGAAACAGAAAACCCCGCCGTTCCTTAAGCCTCAGGAACGGCGGGGTACTTTCTGTTGGTCGGGCTGACAGGATTTGAACCTGCGACCCCTTGACCCCCAGTCAAGTGCGCTACCAAGCTGCGCTACAGCCCGCTGATTCCGCCGTTCTCCGCCCTCGACGTCATCTGTGCGATTTCATCTGAGCAGTCCGGCCGAACCACCTCCAAAAGCTTACACGATTCCGGAGGGTGCCCGTGACACTTTGAGAATGTCACGGGCCGGCTGTGTCCCAATTAGCGCTTCTTGCCGCGCTTTTCACGCACCCGCATGTTGACCTCGATCGGTGTGCCCTCGAACCCGAACGTTTCGCGCAGCCGGCGGGTGATAAAGCGGCGGTAGCCGGGGTCCAGGAATCCGGTGGTGAAGAGCACGAACTTCGGCGGACGGCTGGAAGCCTGGGTGCCGAACAGGATCCGGGGCTGCTTGCCGCCGCGGACCGGGTGCGGGTGTGCGGCCACCAGTTCACCCAGGAAAGCGTTGAGCCGGCCGGTCGCGATGCGCTTGTCCCAGCTTTCCAGGGCGGTGTCCAGGGCAGGAACGAGCCTGTCCTTGTGCCAGCCGGTCTTCGCAGAGATGTTGACCCGGGGAGCCCACGCGACGTGCGCCAGGTCTTGTTCTATTTCACGCTCAAGGTAGGTGCGGCGTTCGTCGTCGAGCAGGTCCCACTTGTTGAATGCGAGGACCAGGGCCCGGCCGGACTCGATGGCAAGCTGCAGGATGCGGACATCCTGCTCGCTGAGCACTTCGTCGACGGCGAGGAGCACCACGGCGACCTCCGCTTTTTCGAGGGCGCTCTGGGTCCGCAGCGAGGCGTAGAAGTCGGCGCCCTGTGCCATGTGCTGGCGGCGGCGGATACCGGCGGTATCCACAAAGCGCCAGGTGCGGTCGCCAAGTTCAATGAACTCATCGACCGGGTCCCGGGTGGTGCCTGCGGTGTTGTCCACCACAACGCGCTCGGAACCGGCCAGCTTGTTCAGCAGCGAGGACTTGCCCACGTTGGGCCGGCCAATCAGGGCGATGCGGCGCGGGCCACCGGAGCGCTCCAGGCCTTCGATGGTGGAAAACTCCGGAAGAGTGTCCATCACATGGTCAAGGAGGTCGGCAACACCGCGGCCATGAAGGGCCGAGACCGGATACGGCTCACCGAAGCCCAGGCCCCACAGGGTTGCCGAATCGGCTTCCTGGGCGAAGTCGTCCACCTTGTTGGCCACCATAATGACCGGCTTCTTGGACTTGCGCAGCATTTTCACGACTGCCTCGTCCGTAGCGGTGGCACCAACGGCAGAGTCGACGACGAACAGGACCGCGTCGGCGAGTTCCACGGCCATCTCGGCCTGCTCGGCGACGCGGGCGTGGATGCCCCGCGCGTCGTGCTCCCAGCCGCCGGTGTCGACAACAGTGAAGTTCCGGCCGTTCCAGGTCGCCGAGTACATCACCCGGTCGCGTGTAACGCCGGGGGTGTCTTCCACCACTGCTTCGCGCCGGCCGAGGATACGGTTCACCAGGGTGGACTTGCCCACGTTGGGCCGGCCGATGATGGCCAGGACCGGATCAAGCTTGACCGGGCCGTCGAAGTCCTCGTCGTCGTACTCGCCGCTCAGCAGGGCAGCGTCGTCTTCGTCCAGCTCGTAATCGTCCAGGCCAGCCCGGAGTGAGGCCGCACGCAGCTCTGCTTCGTCGTCGTCCAGGGCGGCAAGGTGCTCGGCCACCTGGTCCGTGCCGGTGGGCGTGTATTCGTCTTCGCCGGCGCCAAATTGGCCGGATGTTTGAGTCGTATCGCTCATTGCACTTTCCTTATGGGGTGATCTGCCGGCGTCCCGGCTACTGCTGTATGGAATTCTTGCGGGGAGTCCGCGTCGGGCAAGGGCTGCCCGGTTTTCTGGATCGTGTCCTGGACGTGGCGCGCCAGCGCGGCGCGGATCTCGCTTCCGGCCCTGTCCATTGAAACACGGCCGGTCTCACCGGGCCTGCGGCTGACATTGAGCGCTCCGCCGAAGCTCACCTGCAGCCGGCGGCGAAACCGCGGAACGGCGTCGAGGTGTTCGCTTCCTGTCCTGGTGCCAAGGATGGCCACCGGGACCACTGTCGCACCGGAATTCAGTGCAAGCCAGGCGACCCCCTTGTTGATGGCGGCCGCTTCTCCGCTCCCCCGGGTGCCTTCCGGAAGGATGCCGATGCACCGTCCGGCGTCCAGCACCTCTTTGGCTGTGAGCAGGGCCGCACGGTCGCCCCCGCGGTCCACGGCCAGCTGGCCGGAGGCAAGGAGCACCCGGCCAAGGAAGCCGCTGAACATTTCCTGCTTGACCAGGATGTGCATGGCACGAGGGGCCGCCCCGAACATCACCGGTCCGTCCAGGAAGCTGATGTGGTTGGCGGCGAAAATCACCGGGCCCGTCGCCGGGACATTCGACCGGCCGCTGACGGAGGTCCGGTAAAGGACGTGGTCCAGAACCCAACCCACGGGCCGGCTCCAGACCGTCGTCCAACGGGCCGGTACCGCTGTTCCGGCGCGGTCCGGCTGCCGCTGCCCGGGCTCAGTCAAGGCGGGGGGCCCGGTGGTTGACAACGCTGTTGACGATGCTGAGGGCGGCCTCGACGGTCTCGGCGAAATCCAGCTCCGAGGAGTCCAGCGTCACCACACCGTCTGCAGCCCGGGTGAAGTTCACCACTGTCGAGTCCTTCTCATCGCGCCGGGTGACCTGGGCGGCGAGCTGTTCGGCGCTCTGGCTGCCGCCGAGCTGGATCCCCCGGCGGCGCAGGCGCGCCTCCTCGCTCGCGGTGAGCAGCATCCGCACTTCGGCATGCGGTGCGACCACGGTAGTGATGTCCCGGCCTTCGACCACCATGCGGCGGTGGTGGGTTTCGATCAGCTCACGCTGCCGGCGGATCAGTTCGGTGCGGGCGCCGAGGGTGGTCGCGACGGTGCTGACGGCGGCGGATATCGCCGGCTCGCGGATTGCGAGCGTAACGTCGGCACCGCCGACCCGGACGTATTCGTCCAGCGGTCCCGTGCTGATTTCCAGCGGAAGGCCCCTGGCGGCAGCCTCGACGGCCGCCCCGTCGTGCAGGTCCGTGCCGTTGTCCAGGCAGAACCAGGTCAGCGCACGGTACATGGCGCCGGTGTCCAGGTAGGCCAGCCGGAGTCGGTGTGCCACCTCTTTGCTGACGCTGGATTTGCCCGACCCGGACGGCCCGTCGATGGCGACGACAAGGCTTTTTCCGGGGCGGAGGACTTCCTCGGTGTTAATGAGTTCTTGGGTCATTACTGGAGTACCCGCCATCCGCGGTCGTTGAGGGCTTCGATAAGCAGTTCGTGTTTGTTCGGCAGAACTGAGATTTCCACCATTCCCACGTTCTGCCCCGAAGAGTGGTCCAGCCGGAGGTCCTCAAGGTTGACGCCGATCTCGCCGATCTCCGTCAGGAGCCGGGCGATCTGTCCGGGGGTGTCGTCCACGAGGACCGTCAGCCAGGAATATGCCTGCGGGGGTCCGCCATGCTTGCCCGGAATGCGGGACTGGCCGGCGTTGCCTTCGCTGATCAATTGGGCAAGATCGAGCCGGGCGCCGGGTGCAGTCGGCTCCTCGAGCGTGCCGATGACCCGGTTGAGGTCCGCACGGACGCCGTGCAGGATCGCCACCACCTTGTCCGCGTTCGCACCGAGAATCTGCACCCAAAGGGTCGGATCACTCGCCGCGATCCGGGTCACGTCCCGCAGTCCGTTGCCGGCGAGGGACAGCGCGTGCAGGGGCGTGCCCTGCAGCCGGCTGGCGACGAGCGAAGCCACTACCTGCGGCACGTGCGAGACCAGGGCAACCGCCTCGTCGTGCTCCTCGGCCCCGAATTCGGACACAACGGCGCCGAGGTCCGATGCCAGCGCACGCGCTGCCTCCAGCGCGTCGGGCTGTGTCTCCGCCGAGGGGCACAGGACCCATGGCATGGAGGTAAAAAGCTCGCCGCGGGCAGCGACGGGACCGGACTTTTCCCGGCCAGCCATCGGGTGGGTGCCCACGTAGCGGCGGAGGTCGGCTCCGCGGCCACGGAGCTCGGACTGGATCCCGGCCTTCACGCTGGCGATGTCCACAACTGTCGCTTCGGGGTAGTCCGTGAGGGCCCGTTCCACCACATCGGCCGTGACATCCGGCGGCGCGGCGACCACCACGAGTTGGGGCTTCGCGCCAGCCAGGCGCGCCAAGGGCAAGCCGGCACCGATGTCCACGGCGACGGCCTGGTTGGTGGGCGACGGGTCGGAGAGGAAAACGGCGACGCCGCGGCCCCTCAGCCCCAGCCCGATGCTGGTGCCCAGGAGTCCGGTGCCCACGACCACCACCGGACCGTTGACGTGGCCGCGGCCGTGGGTGCGAAAGGCGGACATGCTAGAGCCCTACGGATGCCAGCAGGTGGCCGACTTCCTGCTTGCCGAGGTTGCGGATGCTGCCTTGGCGCTGGTCGCCCAGGCCAATCGGGCCAACCTTGACGCGGACCAGCCGGAGCACCGGGAAACCGACGGCGTCGAAGAGGCGCCGAACGATCCGGTTTTTGCCCGAGTGCAGCACAACCTCGATCAGCACGTGGCCCGGGGTGGAGTCCACAAGCTTAAAGGAGTCAACCGACGCGATGCCGTCTTCAAGTTCGACGCCGGCTTTAAGCTCGGCGCCGATGCCCTGCGGGAACGGCCCGCGGACCTGCACAAGGTAGGTCTTGGGGACTTCGTAGGACGGGTGTGTCAGGCGGTTGGCGAGTTCGCCGTCGTTTGTCAGCAGCAACAGGCCCTCGGTAGCCACGTCGAGACGCCCGACGTGGAAGAGCCGTTCGCCATGGTGGTTGCGGACGAAGTCGCTGACGCAGGGACGGCCGTCCGGATCTTCCATCGTGGAGACAACGCCCTTGGGCTTGTTGAACACCATGTAGACCATGTTCTCGTCCAGCTGGATGCGGAGTCCGTCGACGTGGATCACCGCGGTCTTCGGGTCAACGCGGACGCCAAGCTCGGTGACGACCTGCCCGTCGACCTCCACCCGGCCTTCGGCGATCATTTCTTCGCAGACACGCCGTGAGGCGACGCCGGCCGATGCCATAACCTTCTGGAGGCGGGTGCCGTCCTGGTCGTGCACCTCGGACTGGGGAACCTCGGCGCGGGGGCCGCGCTTGCGGGCCGGTTTGCGTACCGGACCGAGGTTCTGGCCGAAGCGTTCGCTGCCGAAAGCACGGGGGCCGGCGAACTTCGCGGCACCGGTGCGCGGCTTGGGCTTCAACGCGCCGGGGCTGCCTGGGGCTTTGCCGGACCCGGGCTTGCGGGCCGCAGCCTTGCGGGCTGCCTCCTTGCCGGACGGCGGCTTGGACTTCCACTCTCCGGAAGCTGCCGGGCGGCTCGCCGCGGGTGTGCCGTCGGGACCTTGCAGGTCCGGATCGATGAAGGCCTCTTCGCGGGGCTTTGGTCGTTTGAAGGGGCGGTCTCCGCCGCCCTTGAAGCCGGCCCCGCCGCTGCGGCCGGCTCCGCCCTGCGCGCCGCGACCGGAGCCCTGCGCGGAATTTTGTCCGGCGCTGTTGCGTCCCGAACTGTTACGTGGTGAACCCTGGCGTCCCGCCTGTGTCATGACCCGTCCTTCGTTTGTTGACCAACGGCCGCTGTCTCCCGACAGCACCCGCCAGCAGGGGCAAAAACCCTCTGCCCCGGTGGATACTCGTGCGCAGGAAGTTGCTCCTGCTTACATTCTTGCTGCGTCGTAAAACTCGTCGATGCCTTCCAGCCCCGGAAGATGCGGGGAAAGTTGCGGCAGTTCCGCCACCGAGCCGATTCCCATCCGCTCCAGGAAATACGACGTCGTACGGTAGAGGATGGCCCCGGATTCGGGATCGGTTCCCGAGTCCCCGATCAGCCCCCGCTGTGTCAGCGTCCGCACAACAGAGTCAACGTTAACTCCTCGAATTGCAGAGACCCGCGCCCGGGAAACAGGCTGGCGGTAAGCAATGACGGCGAGCGTTTCGAGCGCCGCCTGCGTCAGCCTGGCTGTCTGTCCTTCCAGCACAAACCCGCCCACAATGTCGGCGAACTCTGCGCGGGAATAGATCCGCCAGCCTCCGGCGACATTCCGCAATTCAAAACCCCGGGGGGTGGAAGTGAAACCGATGAAACTGGCGTCGTCCACAGCCGGGGCATTAACAGTATAACCGTTGTAGTCCCGCTGCAGCTCCGCCAGCAGTTCCTCGACGACCTCGACGCTCACGTGCAGTCCCGCGGCAAGCTCGGCCGCCGTCGCAGGCTGGTCGATGACCATCAGGATCGCTTCGAGTGCCGCGCGGGCACCGCCGGGCATGCTGCCGAGGTCGGCACCTGCCTCGTCTGCGGTGTCCTTTTCTGCCGGTGTTTCGCCTGCCCCGGCGGATGCCTGTCCGGCTGCTTGTCCCGGTCGGGTCTGGTTCACGGCTGCTCCTCATATTCGTCACTCAGGTTGGTGCTGCTCCAGGCCCCGCCGTCGGCGCTCCAGCGGACCGTCAGGTCCCCCAGCGGGAGCAGCTGTTCAAAAGCCACCGCTTTGTCCCGGAACAGCTCCAGCAACGCCAGGAACCGGGCCACCACCACAAGCGTTGATTCGGCGTCGGCGATCAAGGCCCGGAAGGTAAGCGGGGTGCCGTGTTGCAACCGCCGGCCCAGGAGTTCGGCCTGCTCCTTGACGCTGACGGCTGTGCCGTGGAGGTGGGCGAGGCCCACGACGGAAGGTGCGGCTTCTCTCGGCTTGAACGCGGCCTCCGCAAGGCCGGCAAACTGCTGCGGGGTGTGCCGCCAGAGGAGCTCCGGGAGCAGGGCGGCGAAATGCCCCTCCAGCGCGACCTGCCGCGGATAGCGCCCGGCCTCGAGTGCCAGGGTGGCGCCCATCATTCCGGCCACCTGCTTGAACGCCTTGTACTGCAGGAGCCGGGCGAACAGCAGATCGCGGGCTTCCAGCAATGCAATGTCTTCCTCGTCCTCAACTTCGCCGGCCGGTAATAGCCTCGCCGCCTTCAGGTCGAGCAGCGTGGCGGCGATGACGAGGAATTCACTGGCTTCGTCAAGTGCCCACTCTTCGCCCAGGTTCTGCAGCCGCTTGATGTACTTGATGAACTCATCGGTGACGGTGGAAAGCGCCACCTCGGTAATGTCCAGCTGATGTTTGGAAATCAGCCCCAGGAGCAGATCGAAGGGGCCGGTGAAGTTGGCCAGCCGGACCTCGAACCCCGGCTTCTTCCCGGCCGGCGCGGGCTCCGCCGCCGGAACGCCTGTTTCCGCCACGGTCCTGGCTAGGGTGCGCCGCCGCGCGAGATGAGTTCCTTGGCCAGGTTGCGGTAAGCGTCTGCGCCGATGTGGTTTCCGGCGTAGCTGGTGATGGGCTCGGCGGCGACGGTAGCGTCCGCGAATTTGATGGACCGCTTGATAACCGTCTCGAAGACCTTGTCGCCAAAAGCCTCCACCAGGCGGGAGATCACCTCCCGGCTGTGCAGGGTGCGGGCGTCATACATGGTGGCAAGGACGCCGTCGACCTGGAGCCTGGGATTCAACCGGTCCTGGACCTTGTCGATGGTCTCCACCAGCAGGGCGACGGCACGCAGGGCAAAGAACTCGCAGATCAGCGGGATGATGACCCCGTGGGCGGCCGTCAGCGCGTTAACGGTAAGCAGGCCCAGTGACGGCTGGCAGTCGATCAGCACGATGTCGTAGTCGTCCTCGACCTTCTTCAGGGCCCGGTCCAGCACCTGTTCCCGGGCCACTTCATTAACGAGCTGCACTTCCGCGGCGGAGAGGTCGATGTTGGCCGGGAGCAGGTCCAGGTTGTCGACGCCGGTCTTGTGGATAGCGTCGCGGATGTCCACCTTGCGGTCCATCAAAACGTTGTAGACCGTGAGGTCCAGTTCGTGCGGGTTGATGCCGAGACCGGCGGACAGGGCACCCTGGGGGTCGAAATCCACCACCAGCACCCGGCGGCCGAACTCCGCGAGCGCCGCAGCAAGGTTGATGGTGGAGGTGGTTTTACCCACTCCGCCCTTCTGGTTCACCATGGCGATGACCCGTGCAGGACCGTGGGAAGACAGCGGTGCGGGCTCCGGAAAGTCGCGTTGAGGGCGCCCGGTGGGGCCCATAACGGCGTCTTCCAGATCGAGTTCGGTGCCTTCCAGAGTTGCTGAACCCTGTTCGCTGCTCACGTATCTATCCACACTTTCGATGACGGTGATTGTTGTGCTTGACAATGCTGCCGCTGGACTTCCAGCGCCGGTCCTGTTCCACCCAAGGTTACAGCCACCGACACGGTATTCCGTGGACCTTGACAGCCGCCGTCTTTTGAGCCTCAACCCTCTGGTAGAAGTCGAAGGTTACCGGCGCGACGCAAAAAACCGCCCGGACACCTTGCGGCGTCCGGGCGGTTCCAGCAGGTCACTCGCGGGTTGCGGAACGGCTCAGGCGTTGGCCGGAACAGGCTGGGCCGACGCAGCGGCTTCCTGCGGGGCGCCGTGTCCGGCCAGCATGGTCTGCTCGTTGAAAGGTTCGGTTCCGGAAAGGACCCGCTCAAGCTGTCCGCCGTCGATCTCCTTCACCCAGGTGCCGATCAGCACCGTGGCGACGGCGTTGCCGGTGAAGTTGGTCAGGGCGCGGGCCTCGGACATAAAGCGGTCAATGCCCACGATCATGCCGACGCCGCCCAGCAGTTGCGGCGCATGCGCCTGGAGGCCTGCGGCCAGGGTGGCCAGGCCGGCACCGGTGACGCCGGCTGCGCCCTTGGAGGCGATGATCATAAAGACCAGCAGGGAAATCTGGGCGCCGAGGTCCAGCGGTGTGCCCATGGCGTTGGCGACGAACAGCGACGCCATCGTCAGGTAGATGGCCGTGCCGTCCAGGTTGAAGGAGTAACCGGTCGGGACCGTGACGCCAACGACAGGCTTGGACACCCCGAGGTGTTCCATTTTGGCGATCAGGCGGGGCAGTGCGGCTTCGGAGGATGAGGTGGAGAAGATCAGCAGGTACTCGCGGCCCAGGTACCTCATCAGCCGGAAGATGTTGACGCCGGCGATCACCTGAAGCAGCCCGCCCAGGATGACGACAATGAACAGGGCACAGGTGATGTAGAAGGCAATCATCAACGTAGCCATACCGACAATGGCCTGGACTCCGGTGGCACCGACAACGGCGGCAATCGCACCGAACGCACCCACCGGCGCCACCCACATGATCATGATGAGGATGCGGAAGACCAGGACCTGGCCGTGGCTGATGGCCTTGAGGATCGGGACGCCCTGCGGACCCATCCGCTGGAGGGCGAAGCCGACCAGGATCGCCGCGAAGAGAGTCGGCAGCACGGGAATGTCGGACGGGATGATGCCGAGCAGGAAGTCGACAGTGCTGTCCGTAGCGGCCTTTTTGTTGGGATCATAGGGCGCGAGCTTAAGGCCCTCTCCGGGATGGATCAGGTTGCCGACGACGAGGCCGATGGCGAGCGCAAAGGTGGACATCACCATAAAGTAGCCCAGGGCCAGTCCCCCGACTTTGCCGACGGTGGCGGCCTTGGCGATGGAGCCAATGCCCAGCACGATCGTGCAGAAGATGATCGGCGCAATCATCATCTTGATGAGTTTGATGAACCCGTCACCCAACGGCTTCAAGGACTTGCCGACCTCGGGGAACAACAGCCCGATGAGAGCGCCGAGGACGACGGCCACAATTACCGCCATGTAAAGATAATGGGACTTGTCGAGCCTCTTGCGCTTCTTGACCGGCGTCGCGGTCAACGCCGCCGACTCTCCTCGTTGAGAGGTCATGGTGTTCTCCTTGGATAGGCTGGACGTTGGTGTGGCGCAGGCTGTGGGCCCACCGCGTCCGTTCTGCGTGTTCCACCATCATTGGGGATGCAGTGACGCGCATCACCGTTGCGTTCATATTGGTCATGGAAGGTGTTGATGATCCACCGCTGGAGCATCGCCAGACGGCTGTTTGTGGCCCACTTGCTCTTTATGCTGGCCCTGACGGCCATCGTCGGCACTGCCACCTTCGTTGACGCACGCGATCACGCCTATTACGAGGCGGGCCGGCGGATGGCCGGCGTCGCGACCGCTGTGGCGGACAACCCCCTGGTGCTGGCGGCGGCAGGGGACGCGAATCCCACCGCCCTGTTGCAGCCGTATGCCCTGAAGGTCATGGAGGATGCCCAGGCGGATTTCATCACGATCATGGCACCGGACCGCACCCGGTGGACCCACCCCCGGGCGGAAGAACTCGGGAAGCCCTACATCGGCTCCATCGATCCGGCCCTCGAGGGCCGGATCTTCACCGAAATCACTGCCGGAACCCTGGGACCATCAGTACGCACCATCGTCCCGGTCAAGGACGCGGACGGGACCGTCCGGGCGCTGGTTGCGGCCGGTGTGACCGTCCGGACCGTGGACATCGCCGTCTCCGGCAGGCTTCCGGCGCTGCTGGCGATCGGATTGGCCCTCCTCGCTGGCGGCTCGGTGGCGTCCTGGCTGCTGGGGCGGTATCTGAGGCAGGTCACCCGCGGCTGGGGACCGGAGCAGCTCGCCCAGCTCTTTGCGTACTACGAATCGGTCCTCCACTCGGTCCGGGAAGGCGTCATCCTGATCGATCCCCAAGGCAAGGTCGTGATGTACAACGACCAGGCCGCGGAACTGCTGGGCCTCACCCGCCGGGCGTCCGACGACGAAGGCACGTCCGCCGACGGCGTGCGGCAGGAGGCGCCGTCGCTCGCTGAGCTCCCGCTGGCCCCGAGCCTCGGGGAGCTGTTCGAATCGGGCCGGACCGCGCTGGACGAGATCCACCTGACCGGCTCGCGGGTTCTTGTGGTGAACCAGGGGCCGGCCATCGGTCCGGTTTCTGCCCGGGGACGCACCGGCCCGCCCGTCTATGGCACCGTGGCCACCATCCGCGACCGCACCGAAATCGAATCCCTCGGCAGCGAGCTGGAAACCATGCGCACACTCTCGGATGCCCTGCGGGCCCAGACCCACGAGCACGCCAACCGGCTGCATACGATTGTTTCCCTGATGGAGCTGGGGCGCGGCACCGAAGCCCTGGAATTCGCTACCCAGGACCTCGAACTGAGCCAGCGGCTGACCGATGACGTGGTGAGCTCGATCGATGAGCCCGTGCTCGGCGCCCTCATTATGGGCAAGGCCGCCGAGGCCCATGAGCGGGGCGTCGAATTGGCCCTCACCACAGCGGGGACGGGGACGGGATCATCCGCTGCGACCGGCCTGGCCGTGCAGGACCTCGTGGCGATCCTGGGTAATCTGCTGGACAACGCCATCGATGCGGCGGCCGAGGCGCCGGCCCCGAAACTCGTGGAGCTCACTGTGGCAGCATCAAAAGGGTCCCTTGAAATCACTGTGGAGGACAGTGGGCCCGGAATCGATCCGCAGGCTGTGGAAGACATTTTCCGGCACGGCTTCAGCACCAAAACACCCGGTCCGTTCGGGCGCGGCCTTGGCCTGGCACTGGTCCGCCAGGCGGTGCTGCGGCTCGGCGGTACCATGACGATCACCAGCCCCGCCGGGGCGCTGTTCCACGTCACGCTGCCAGCCGCACCGGCGGCAGCGACGCCGCCACCACTGACCACCGGAGGAAAGCCATGAGCGAAATCCGTGTACTCGTCGTCGAAGACGAGCCCGTCGCGGCAGCCGCCCACGGCGCATATATCGGCAGGCTGGAGGGCTTCACGCTGGCCGGCTCGGCCCCGGACGGACAGTCCGCGCTCCGGCTCATGACGGACTTCGCGGCTGCGGGCACCCCGGTGGAGCTGGTGTTGCTGGACATGAACCTGCCGGACCTGCATGGCCTCGACATCGCGCGGCGCATGCGTGCCGCCGGGCTGTTCGCGGACATCATCGCCATCACCGCGGTGCGGGAACTGAGCATTGTCCGCAGTGCCGTCGCCACCGGTGTGGTCCAGTACCTGATCAAACCGTTCACCTTTGCCACCTTCGCGGACAAGCTCACCAGCTACCGCCACTTCCGGCAGCAGCTGGCCTCCCCCGCCGAGGGACAGACCGGCCCGGGCCCGTCGCAGAGCGACGTGGACCAGGCTTTCGCGAGCTTGCGTGCCCCCTCCGACCTGCCCTTGCCCAAGGGTTTGGCCGTGTCCACCCTGGAAGCGGTGCAGGATTTTATGAAGCAGCAGTCCGGTGCGGTGTCCGCCAGCGAGGTAATGGACGCGCTGGGTATGTCCCGCGTGACCGCGCGGCGCTACCTGGAATACCTCGCCGACGCCGGTACGGTCTCCCGAACGGCACGCTATGGCGCACCGGGCCGGCCGGAGAACGAATACCGCTGGACCCGGCGGGGGGGCTAGCGGACCCGCCCGTACCGCGGCGCCGCCTGCTAAGGCGAGATTGACCGGCCCGGGCGCAGGGTACCGATCAGCTGGTCGATCACGCCGGCGTCCTCAATCGTCGAGGGCACCACGTAGTCTTCGCCGTCGGCGATTTGACGCATGGTCTTGCGCAGGATCTTTCCGGAGCGCGTCTTGGGCAGCGCCTCGACGACTGTGACGTGCTTGAAGTCCGCGACGGCGCCGATGTCGCGCCGGACCAAAGCGATGAGGTCCTTGACCAGAATCTCCGCGGACACCTCAACCCCAGACTTCAGCACCACGTAGCCGCTGGGACGTTGGCCCTTCAGCGGGTCCGCGAGCCCGATTACGGCACACTCGGCGACGGCCGGGTGCTGGCCGATCACCTGTTCCATGGCGCCGGTGGAGAGCCGGTGGCCCGCGACGTTGATGATGTCGTCGGTGCGGCCCATCACGAAGAGGTATCCATCCTCGTCGCGGTAACCGGAGTCCCCGGTGGCGTAGTAGCCCTCGAACGCCTGCAGGTACGAGGAGATGTAGCGCTCGTCATCGCCCCACAGCGTTGTCAGCGTGCCCGGCGGCAGCGGCAGCGACAGCACGATGTTGCCCTCGGTGCCCGCCTCGACGTCCCCGCCCGCGCCGTCCACGATATTCAGCTTGAAGCCCGGCATTGGCACACTGGGCGAGCCTGCCTTGATCGGCAGCCCGTCGAGTCCGCGCGGGTTCGCGCAGATGGCCCAGCCGGTCTCGGTCTGCCACCAGTGGTCCACCACGGGAACGCCCAGGATCCGGGAGGCCCAGTGGAAAGTATCGGTGTCCAGCCGTTCACCGGCGGCAAACAGGGTGCGCAGACTGGAAATGTCGTACCCGGCCAGCAGCTTCGCCTCGGAATCGGCCTTCCGGATGGCCCGCAGCGCGGTGGGCGCGGTGAACAGGACGTTGACCCTGTGGTCCTGGATGACCCGCCAGAACGCGCCGGCGTCGGGTGTGCCCACGGGCTTGCCTTCGTAGAGAACCGTTGTGGCGCCGGCCAGCAGCGGGCCGTAGACGATGTAGGAATGCCCCACCACCCAACCGACGTCGGAGGCGGTCCACATCACGTCGCCGGGGCCGATGTCGTAGATGTTCTCAAGGGTCCAGCACAGCGCCACTGCATGGCCGCCGTTGTCCCGCACCACGCCCTTTGGCGCGCCGGTGGTGCCCGAGGTGTAGAGAATGTACAGCGGATCAGTGGCCCTGACGTCCACCGGCGCGGCGGGCGCGGCGGTCGCCATCTCGGTATCCCAGTCCAGCCAGCCGGCGTGGCCGGCCACCGAGGAAGCGAAGCCTTCCCTGCCCTTGACCACGACCGGAGTGCCCGGCGACCCGGCCAGGCCGAGGGCCTCCTCGACCGCCGGGAGATACTCGATCCGGCGTGAGGGTTCGATGCCGCCGGAGGCCGTGACCACCGCGGCCGGGGCGGCATCGCGGATGCGGGCGGCGAGTTCCTTGGGGGCAAAGCCGCCGAAGACCACTGAGTGCACGGCGCCGAGCCGGGCCGTGGCGAGCATGGCGATGGCCGCCTCGGGGATCATCGGCATGTAGATCACCACACGGTCTCCCCTGCCGACGCCCTGGCGGCGCAAAACGCCGGCGAACCGGGCAACGAGGTCCGTCAGCTCGCTGTAGCTGAAGCGCTGCTGCGTGCCGAGCATGGCGGAGTCGTAGATCAGGGCGTCCTGCCCGCCCCGGCCCGCCGCCACGTGACGGTCCAACGCGTTATAGGAGGTGTTGAGCACTCCGTCGGGGAACCAGTCGTACAGCGGGGCCCGGCCGGAATCGAGGGCACGCTGCGGCGGGACAGTCCAGGAGACTTTCGCTGCGGCTTCCAGCCAGAATGCTTCCGGTGTTGCCAGGCTGGCCTGGTAGCTGTCCTGGTAGTTCTTGGTAACCATAAGAATGTGTCCCGTCCACGACGATGTGATGGTGCTTATGGTAGTCCCGCCGGAGCTGCCCGCACAAGGCTTATGTATACACAGATGGAAACAATGAAACGGATGACCGGCAAAAGCTGGGCAAAATTGGTCTTCCTGTATACACTGGGAGCGTCAGGCAACGAAGGAGTCAGGATGCGCGCAAGCGACAAGGCCTATGCGGCCCTGCGCGAGGACATCATCGAGTGGCGGCTGGCGCCGGGAACGGTACTCGCGGAAGTCGAACAGTCCGAGCGGCTCGGCATCTCCCGCACCCCGCTGCGGGAGGCCTTGAGCCGGCTCACCGCGGAGGGTCTGACCACGACGGCGGGTGGCCGCGGCGTTGTTGTCACCGACATCTCGCTGGAGGACATCGACGAACTTTTTGAACTGCGGGAGACCCTCGAGGGCAAGGCCGCGGCGCTGGCGGCCGAACGCGGCAACGCCGCCACCTTCGAACAGCTGCGCAACGAACTGCGCCGGGCCCCGGCCCTGGTCAGCGGCGAGAATCCCGCCCTGCACGACTACTACGCCTTGGTCGGACGGCTGGACGCAGCCATCGACGCCGCGATCCATAACTCCTACCTCGCCCAGGCAATGCGCAGCCTGCGCGTCCACCTGGTCCGGGTCCGCCGGCTGGCAGCCGACGACGCCGAGCGGCTCACCGCCGCCGCCGCCGAGCATGCCGCCATCGCCGAGGCGATCGCCGCCGGCAACCCCCGGCTGGCCGAGGCTGCCACCACGCTGCACCTGCACCGCAGTCTTACCCACGTCAAAGCCACCCACGTACCCCACTAACTAAGGAGCACCATGGTCAAGGAACACCACGTCCGCGTCTACAAGAGCGAAGAAAACCTGCCCCGCGAGGACCAGCTCGCCTTCAAGATTGCAACGGTGGCCGCGGATCCCGTCGCCGTCACCGCCGAGGTCACCGACATGGTCATCAACCGCGTCATCGACAACGCCTCGGTGGCGATTGCCTCGCTCAACCGCGCACCGATCGTCGCCGCCCGCGCCCAGGCGCTGACCCACGGCCCCACCACCGGCGGCAAGGGTTCGAAGGTCTTTGGCATCGAAGAGCGGGTGGCGCCTGAATGGGCGGCCTGGGCCAACGGGGTCGCCGTCCGTGAACTCGATTACCACGACACGTTCCTGGCCGCGGAGTACTCCCACCCGGGCGACAATATTCCGCCGATCCTCGCCGTTGCCCAGCATGTGGGCTCCAGCGGCCACGACCTGATCCGCGGCATCGCCACCGGCTACGAGATCCAGGTCAACCTGGTCAAGGCCATCTGCCTGCACAAGCACAAGATCGACCACGTCGCACACCTCGGCCCCTCTGCCGCCGCCGGTATCGGGACCCTGCTCGGGCTCGAGGTCGAAACGATTTTCCAGTCCATCGGACAGGCCCTGCACACCACCACCGCCACCCGGCAGTCCCGCAAGGGCGAGATCTCCACCTGGAAAGCCCACGCCCCGGCGTTCGCGGGCAAAATGGCCGTCGAGTCCGCGGACCGTGCCATCCGCGGCCAGACGTCGCCGGTGCCGATCTACGAAGGCGAGGACGGTGTAATCGCCTGGCTGCTGGACGGCCCCGACGCCTCCTACACTGTGCCGCTGCCAACGCCCGGCGAAGCCAAACGCGCCATCATGGACACGTACACTAAAGAACACTCGGCCGAGTACCAGGCCCAGGCCTGGATCGACCTGGCACGCAAACTCCACGGCACCCACCCGCAGGTCACCGACCCGGCCAACGTGGAATCCGTGCTGATCAAGACCAGCCACCACACGCACTATGTCATCGGTTCCGGGGCAAACGACCCGCAGAAGTACAGCCCCACGGCAAGCCGCGAAACGCTGGACCACTCGATCCCGTACATCTTCACGGTCGCCCTGCAGGACGGCTCCTGGCATCACGTCGATTCCTACGCGCCCGATCGCGCCGCGCGTCCGGACACCGTGGAACTCTGGCACAAGGTCACCACCGTGGAGGATCCGGAATGGACCCGCCGCTACCACTCCCTGGACATTGCGGAGAAGGCTTTCGGCGGCACCGTGGTGATCACGCTCAAGGACGGAACTGTCATCACTGACGAGATTGCCGTCGCCGACGCCCACCCGCTGGGCGCCCGGCCGTTCGCGCGGGAACAGTACGTCAACAAGTTCCGCACCCTCGCTGCCGGCCTCGTCGCCGATGCGGAAATCGACCGTTTCCTCGCCGCCGCCGCCCGCCTGCCGGAGCTCGCCGCAGGGGAGCTGGACCAGCTGAACATCAAGGCCGCAGACGGTGTGATCGACCTGGCCGCAGCACCGAAGGGACTCTTCTAATGCTGTACTCGAAGGTCACCCCGGAGCAGAAGCGGATCCGCTTCCGCGAGCTCCTGGCGTCGGGTACGATCCAGCAGTTCCCGGGCGCGTTCAACCCGCTCTCAGCCCGGCTGATCGAGGAGAAGGGCTTTGCCGGGGTTTACATTTCCGGCGCTGTCCTGGCCAATGACCTGGGCCTGCCGGACATCGGGCTGACCACACTCACCGAGGTGGCCACCCGCGCCGGGCAGATCGCGCGGATGACCGATCTGCCCAGCATCGTCGACGCCGACACGGGCTTCGGCGAGCCGATGAACGTCGCCCGCTCGGTCCAGGAGCTTGAGAATGCGGGCCTGGCCGGCCTGCACATCGAGGACCAGTTCAACCCGAAGCGCTGCGGCCACCTCGACGGCAAAAACGTCGTGGACCTGGACACCGCCACGAAACGCATCCGGGCCGCGGCAGATGCCAGGCGCGACCCAAACTTCCTGATCATGGCCCGGACCGATATCCGTGCCACGGATGGCCTGAAGGCCACGCAGGACCGCGCCAAGGCGCTCGTGGAGGCCGGGGCGGACGCCATCTTCCCGGAAGCCATGAAAGACCTCAGCGAATTCCAGGCGATCCGGGACGCCGTCGACGTGCCGATTCTGGCCAACATGACCGAGTTCGGCCAGAGCGCGCTGTTCACCGTGGAGCAGCTCGCCGCCGTCGGGGTCAACATGATCATCTACCCGGTGACGCTGCTCCGTAGTGCCATGGGTGCTGCGGAGCGTACGCTGGAGTCGATTAAGGCTGACGGTACGCAGGAGGCCCAGGTGGGGAACATGCTGACCCGGGCGCGTTTATATGATCTCGTGGACTACGAGGCCTACAACAGCTTTGATACCGGCGTTTTCAACTTCCAGATCCCGGGTCAGTAGGCTCGCATCGGACTTCCGGCCACGGCCGGTTCAACAGGCGACAGGAACAAAGGAGTCTCAGCATGGCTGAACAAGAGATCAAAAAGGGCCTCGCCGGCGTCGTGGTGGATTACACCGCGGTCTCCAAGGTGAACCCGGACAGCAATTCACTGCTCTACCGCGGGTACCCCGTGCAGGAGCTGGCCGCCAAGTGCAGCTTCGAGGAAGTCGCATACCTGCTCTGGAACGGCGAGCTGCCGACGCCGGCGCAACTGGCGGAGTTCACTGCCCGGGAACGCGCCGGGCGGGCGCTGGACCCGGTCGTCAAGCAGGTCATTGATGCGCTGCCGACCAGCTCGCACCCGATGGACGTCTGCCGCACGGCGGCCTCCGTTATGGGTGCCCGGCATCCCCTCGCCGAAGACTCCTCCCGCGAGGCAAACATGGCAAAGGCCGCGGACCTCGTCGCCGCGATGCCGGCGGTGGTCTCCTACGACCAGCGCCGGCGCCATGGCCAGGAGCTGGTGGAGCCCCGCGACGACCTGGGCTACTCAGCCAACTTCCTCTGGATGGCCTTCGGCGAGGAGCCCGTCCAGGAAGTTGTTGAGGCTTTTAACGTCTCAATGATCCTGTACGCGGAGCACTCCTTTAATGCCTCGACGTTCACCGCCCGGGTGATCACCTCGACGCTTTCGGACCTGCATTCGGCTGTGACCGGTGCGATCGGGGCGCTAAAGGGCCCGCTGCACGGCGGGGCGAACGAGGCCGTCATGCACACCTTCGATGAGATTGGAATCCGTCCGGAAGAGTCCCTGGACGAGGCAGCCACCCGCGCGAAGGCGTGGATGGAGGATGCGCTGGCGCAAAAGAAGAAGGTCATGGGCTTCGGCCACCGCGTCTACAAGCAGGGCGACTCCCGGGTGCCCACCATGAAGGCCGCCCTGGACAAGATGATCGCGCACTATGGCCGGCGGGAGCTGCTGGGGCTGTACAACGGTTTGGAGTCGGCGATGGAAGAGGCCAAGGCAATTAAGCCGAACCTCGACTACCCGGCCGGACCCACGTACCACCTGATGGGCTTCGACACCCCGACTTTCACTCCGCTGTTCGTTGCCAGCCGGATCACCGGCTGGACGGCGCACATTATGGAACAGCTGGCTGCCAACTCGCTAATCCGCCCGTTGAGCGAATACAACGGCGTGGAGGAACGGCACCTGAGCTAGATCCCGCAAAACAATGCGGAGCGGCCGGTCACCCCAAGGGTAACCGGCCGTTCCTTGTTGTGCTCCTAGTCCTGCATCTCCAGGCTGAGGATCATGGCCTTGAGCTTGCGGTATTCGGGTGTCGCCAGGTAGTCCCGGGCTTCGGCCATCGAGTTGAAGATGGGGTCATCGTGCCGGGGACTTTGGGCGGCCCGGTTTGCAAAGGAGAGTGTGCCCCGGGGTGCGCCGTTGACGAACGAGTACATCAGGCACCCGTCGGTCAACTCGCCGCTCGCCCTGTCGACCAGTCCAAGTTGGTAGTCGAAGGCACCGCCGTCGGCCCGCAGATCGAGGACCCGGTAGGAAAACCGCACCCCGGCCGCGGTTGCCCACTTATTGTCCAGGGCGGGCGCCGTGTCCAGCTCCGTTATGGGGTAGGGACCAGGACCGCAGGCCCCGCCAACCCCGCTGCCGGCGCCGTGGTAAAGCGCCGCGACTTGCATCCGGTCCTCGTTGAAAACAATGATGCGGGTTCCCGGATAGTCGGCGGACCCGACCGTGGACTCCTCGGCTGTCCAGCCGTCGGGCAGCTCAAAAGACGCTCCGGCCGCAGCGCTAACGTAGCGCCGGTCCGCGGGCCCGGCGACGGGCCCGCCCGTTGCCGGGGCCGTTGACTGCGCGCTCGACGGGGACGCTGAACTGGCGGAAGGGCCCGGGCCCGGTTCCGTACTCGGCGGAGCGGAAGCCGTGGGTGCGGCTACGCTTCCGGCCGTTACGGCAGGCGGCGCGGGGACCAGGTTGCCAGCTATCACCAGACCTGCGGCGACTCCGGCCGCGGCTATGGCAGCGATCGCAACCACCCAGGGCCACCGGCGGCGCGGGACCGGTTCCGCGCCGGAACCCGGCATCACTTCATCGTCGCTGAAGGCACTTCCCGTGGTGTCCTTGATTGATTCCATGTTCGTCCTCCGGTGTGTGCAAGCTGATGATTTTCCCCGGGTTAGTTCCCGGTTGGCCGGCGCCGGGGCCGCGATCCCACGGGCAGTCTATCGACCGTCGCAACTGTTTCGTTGTCAGCATGGAGAACCACGACGACGTCGATGCTTTCGCCTGCCAGCGCCGGCGGCAGCCAGTGCTCCGCATCCTGCCACATACGCTGCAGCGGAAGCGCATCGACGGCGAACCATTCCGGCGCGATTTCGGTGCTCTCGGCGGGCTCCCCTTCCCAACGGCGGGTGGTGAAGAGGCGGCAGTACATGTTCCATTCCGGCCGGGCGGGGAAGATGAACTCGACGTTGCCGGCGTCGGCCAGATCCTCCTGGTGCACCATCAGGCCGGTTTCTTCCCGCACTTCCCGGACAACGGCCTGGGCATCGCTCTCCCCTGCTTCCACATGGCCGCCGATGCCCACGACCTTTCCGGCACCAAAGCCGGTGAGCTTCAGGCCCAGCAGCACCTCGGTTGAACCTGCCTCCGGCTCGCGGAGCAGAAAGCAGAGGGTGACGGGAGTCGACGGCATAGGTCCAAGGGTAGCCGCGCCGAGCCTGCCACGACGTCGGGACCCGCTGCCGGGTCCCCTGGGCCAGTCAACAGTCCCGGCCGGCGGGCTACCCGAGCCGCGCGGACCGGGACGAACCCAACGTCCAGATTTCCGAGGTGTCAGCCGGCAGGGTAAATCGCAGCGACGTAACCATCCGGCGGAGCGTGGCGTATTCGACCGATTTGAGGTACCGGCGGGCGTCGTCCCTGGCAGCGAACATCCTGGCATAGCCGCTTCTGGGGCCGGGACCGCCGGCGGCGCCGGGCAGCAGCAGCTCGTCCCCGAAGCGAAGGAGGAGTCCGCCAGCCGGGGCGGCGAGCGGGTCCGGAACACACGGTGTGTCTCCCGCCGTGGCCCGCACCAGGCCAAAGGTGCTCCGGGGTTCCGGACCGGCCGCGACGGTAAATGAGAAGGCTGCCGCGAGTGCCGGGTCCAGGGTCTCCGCACCGGTGACGATGCTGCGTCGGTCGAGATCCTCCCCGCTTCGGGAAGCCAGTCCACAGCGCTGGAAGCCGGCGTCGGTGGCGGGGGCCGGTCCGAAGTAGAGCATGGCCACCGGGAGCAGGTCCTGGTCGAAGATGTCAGCGTGCAGTCCCGGATATTCAGCAGAGGCGTTTTGCGGGACGGCTGTCCAGCCGAACGGCAGCTCCACAGTTGCGGCGAAGCCCAAGTCCACTGCCGACCATGGCCGGGTCAGCCTGGCGTGCCACCACAAAGCGGGCGCCGCTGAGGACCCGCCTGGTGCTTCCTCCCGCGCGCCTGCCTTGGCCGCCGCCGCACCAGCCACCGGCGCAGCCGAATTTTCCGGGGCACGGCCCGGGGTTAGCAGCCAGGTGCCCGCGACCAGGAGCGCGAGGATGAATCCGAGCCATGCCGGCCGCCGGCTTGCGTCGTCCAAAGCATTTATCCCGGCCCGGAATCGGATCTTCCCCGCATCATCCGCCCGGCCCGGCAGCAGTTGCTCGTGGTTCGGGGCTGCCGTTAGCAGTTGGGCGATCTCCGCCTCCGGGTTAGTCTGCTGCGTCGCCCCAACCGCCGGTGCTGCATCGTGGAGCCGCTGTTCGATCCGGTTCACAGCGGCACCCCGTTCCGTCTCCGGGATGTCTGAGCTCGCCGGTTCTCACGCCGTTGCAGCCGCCTTTCGGCCCTGCGGTAGGCCCGGTCGAGCCGGATACCGGCCTGGGCCATCGAGCAACCGAGGAATTCAGCCAACTCCGCCATGCTGAGTTCGTCCCAGTAGACCATGCGCAGGACTTCGCGGTCCCGCACTCTCAGCGAAGCGATCGCGCCGGCGTCGGAAGGCTGGCGGGCAGCGGCTGCGTCGGCGTCCCGGACTGCTGCTGCGGCGGCGCGCAACGCAAGGGAAAGCAGTGAACAGTAGCCCACCGTCGTGCCAGTTCGATCCTCGGCCCAGGCTGTCCGAAAGACGTCAGCAGTGAGCGTCACCGCGTAGTCAGGGTCGCCAGTGCGTCGGGTGAGCGCGGCTACGATGCGGCGGAAGTCTTCGGCCGGATCATCGCTCAGTCCTGCGAGCTGTGCGGTCATGACCTGTTCTCCGTTCACGGCTGGGACCCGATCCACAAGAATCTTCGGGTAGTCACGTCAATCAGTCCTCTGCTGCCGGCTGCCGGCAGGCTCCCGGACGTTGGATTCTGCCGGCCCGTTTTATGCCTTGACTCGAAAATTCCCCTCTACCCCACTTGTTTCCGGCTCATCCCCGGACCTTACACAGCGGGCGGAAATCATTCCGCCAGCCTGGATTACGGTGCAGTGACAGTTATCGAGCTGAACATTCGCTTGATGTCCTGGTACGTGGACGTCGCCAGAAACGCACGAGCATCCTCCAGCGAGCCAAACTCACGGGACGCCGGGCCGGGGGCATCCGTGACCCAGCCCGGATTTGCACCGGAAAACACGGCATAGCTGGAGAACGCGAAGTAGTAGCCCGGCCGGGCTGCCCGAATCTGGAAGAACTGGCTGCAGGAGTCGATGCTGGCCCCGGCGGGTCGGGTGGTAATGCCGAAGGAGGCCACGAAGCTGTTGCCCGCGCTCTTGACACGATAGACAAACCGTGGCGGTACGGTGCCCGGGGCTGCGGGGTCGTAGGGAATGTTCACAGGGGAACTGTCCAGTTCCGCATAGGACTCCTGCGGCCCGCCGCAGGCACCCGGATCATAGCGCGGTCCCATCGGGCCGTAGTAGATCATAACGGCTGCGCGGGTGAAGTCCGGCCCGTCCGCTGCGCCCGGCACCGGGGCAAAGAGGTAGCCGCCATTAGCCGGATAATCCGGGTCTCCGGCGGTCCAGCCGAACCCCCAGTCCGGCGGAATCGTCAGTCGCACATATGTTTCGCTTCCCGCGTCCGGGGACGCCGGGTAGCCGGTGAGACGCCAGCCGTCCGGCGTCCACGTGGCAGTGCTCGACTGACCTGATACCGGCCGCGCCGGGTGCGGCCAGGTCGTCACGGCAAAGGCGGCCACGACGGCCAGCCCCAGCATTGCCGCGATGGCTACGACGGCCGGCAGAAGACGGCGTCGGCCCGCCTCTGGACGGGTATCCGCGGACCGGTGGCTTTCGTCCGGGCCGGGCAACAGCAACAACCGTAGTTGCCACGCGGGATCGATCGGAGGTTTCGAATCATCCGGCACCGGGTTGGCGCCTCTTAAGAGTCTGTCGATCCGGTCCATGTTAGGTTCCTGCGCTCTCATCGAGGTGCGGTGACAGGGTCGCCGCAAACGCCTTTTTCGCCCGGTGCACGCGCACACTGGCGGCCCCTTCCGAGCAGCCCAGGCACTGTGCGAGCTCCGCTGTGGTGAAGTTGTCCCAGTAGACGAGGATCAGGACCTCACGGTGTCTCGCCGCGATCCGGCCAAGAGCGGCGATCACCGGCTCCGACGTCGGCTCCCCCGTTTCGCCGAATCCTCCGCTGCCCGTTCCTCCCGGCTCAGGGCGCCGCGACGAAAAATCCTTCAGTTTCAACAAAAGTTCCCGCCGACGCTTGCGGCCCCGGTATTCGTTGCCCAGGACGTTTCGAGCCACCGCGCAGAGCCACGGCAAGCCGGCGTCCTCCTGCGCGGCGAACTTCCGCCACGCGATCCGAAAGACGTCGCCGGTGAGTTCCTGTGCGGTCTCCGGATCGCCGATCCGGCGGAGGACGTACTGGTAGACGCGCCGATAGTGAGCCCGGTAAAGGGCTTCAAACTCCGTTTCGCGTTCCAACAGCATGGGACCGCCCCGCTACCCCGATACCCGAAATCCCTCCGGTGTACTCCATGTTTCCGGATAGCAGGCAATTCTTACAGCCGTCCGGAAAAATCCTTCTAGCCCAGCGCCCGGGGGTGCGCGGCGGCGTAGATCTCCCGAAGGGTGTCCGCCGTGACCAGCGTGTAAACCTGCGTGGTGGTCACGGATGCGTGGCCCAGCAGTTCCTGCACCACACGTACGTCGGCGCCGCCCTCGAGCAGGTGCGTGGCGAACGAGTGGCGGAGGGTGTGCGGCGAAACGGCCTTGGTGATGTGGGCTTTCTCAGCCGCGGTCTTGAGGATGGTCCAGGCGCTCTGCCGGCTGATGCGTCCGCCGCGGGCGTTCAGGAACAGTGCCGGGGTGCCCTTGCCCTTGGCCGAGAGCAGCGGACGGCCTCGGACCAGGTAGGCGTCGAGTGCGCGTGCGCCGAACGAACCCAGCGGGACGAGCCGTTCTTTTGACCCCTTGCCGAACAGCCTGACAATCGCGGGCCCGGCGTCGTCCTGTTCGTTCCGCCCTGCTGTGTGCAGCGAAATATCGTCGACGTCGAGGCCCACCGCTTCGCTGATCCGGGCGCCGGTGGAATAGAGGAACTCCAGCAGCGCCCGGTCCCGCAGCCCGGTGGCGGTGTCTGTGCCGACCGCTTCCAGGATCCTGGTGACTTCGTCGACACTGATGGCCTTGGGCAGCCGTTTGCCGGGCATGGGCGGGTGGACATCGCTGGCCGGGTCGGTGGGAGTGACGCCCTCAAGGGCCCAAAACTTATGGAGTCCGCGGACCGCCACCACCGTTCGGGCCGCCGACCGGATGCCCAGTGCAGAGCCGCCGTCGGAGCCGTCGGAGAGCGCCTGGACGAAGCCGGTGACGTCCTGCCGGGTGACCTCGTCCGGACGCTGGCGGCCCGAACGGCAGAGGTGCCTGGCATAGCGGGCCAGGTCGCGCCGATAGGCGGAAAGGGTGTTGGCCGCGAGCCCCCGTTCCACGCCCATGTGCTGGAGGTAATCCGTGATGGCGCGGTCGATTGCCGTCGGCGGCCGCACCGGGGGCTGTGCCGGGACGGGGGCGGGCGCTTCTGCGACCGAGGGCACCGGAGCCGGAAGGTGCGCCGGAGCCGGCGGCTCGGCAGTGAGCGGTTCCATCGTCAGCGCTGGCTGGGGTGCGCCGGCCACGGCGCGTTGCCCGGGCGAAGGCCCGTGAAGTTGCCGGCCCGCGCGGCTGCGGCGGCGAGGAGTCCGACGACGGCGGACGGGTTGTGCAGGCGCCCCTCCAACACCGCCTGGACGGCGTCGTCCAGGGAAATCCAGTGGAGTTCGATTTCTGCTTCCTCGTCGGTGCGGACGTGAAGTTCGTGCCCGGGCACATCGCTCAGGTCCCGGGCGAGGTAGATGCGGATGGCTTCGCTGGAGGAGCCGGGGGAATTGAAGAAGTCCGCCAGCACATTCCACTGCCCGGCGACGAGGTCGGCCTCCTCGGCGAGTTCCCTGGCCGCCCCGACCACGAAGTCCTCGCCTTCTACATCAAGGAGCCCGGCAGGGATTTCCCACAGATCCATCCCGACGGGGTGCCGGTACTGCTTGATCAACAGCACTTCCCCGGCGTCGTTCATCGGCAGGACCGCCACCGCCCCGGGGTGGTCGATGTAGTCGCGGACCAGCGGATCGCCGTCGTCGTTGAGCTGGAAACTGTCACTGACAACGTCCCAGATCCGGCCTTGATAGACCGTACTGGAAGACAAAAGACGGCGCGGGCTCGGCTCATCCGAAACCTGCCGTGCAGCATGGGGGGTTTCAGGCTTACCGGGCATCGCGCCGTCCTTTGATTTAGTTGGTGGTTACTTCGAAGCTGCCGGGGCTGCTTTGGCTGCCGACGGAGCCTTCACAGCAGTCCCTGCTGATACCTCCGCCGGTCCGGCGCCCTTCTGGTGTTCCAGGGCAGCCTTCACAAGTCCCGAGAACAGCGCGTGCGGCCGGGTCGGGCGTGAGCTCAGTTCCGGGTGCGCCTGCGTGGCAACGTAGTACGGGTGGGTTTCGCGGGGCAGCTCGACGTACTCCACCAGCTTGCCGTCGGGTGACGTTCCGGAGAACACCAGCCCCTTGGCCGCGATCTGCTCACGGTATTTGTTGTTGACCTCGTAGCGGTGGCGGTGCCGTTCACTAACCGTGGTGGTGCCGTAGGTCTCGGCGACCACGGACCCCTCGTCCAGTTTGGCCTCGTACAGGCCCAGGCGCATGGTGCCGCCCAGGTCGCCCTTGCCGTCGACGATGTCCAACTGCTCTTCCATCGTGGCGATCACCGGGTACTTTGAATCCGGCTCGAACTCGGACGAGGAAGCGCCCTCGAGGCCCACCACGTTGCGGGCGTATTCGATCACCATGCACTGCAGGCCCAGGCAGAGTCCCAGCACGGGGAGCTTGCTCTCGCGGGCGTACTTCAGCGCGCCGAGTTTGCCTTCGAGGCCCCGGATGCCGAAGCCGCCTGGGACACAGATCGCGTCGACCCCGGCCAGGGACGTGACAGCACCTTCATGGGTTTCGCATTCGTCCGAGGGGACCCAGCGGATCTTGACCTTGGTGTCGTTGGCGAAACCGCCGGCACGCAACGCCTCGGTTACGGACAAGTAGGCGTCCGGCAGGTCGATGTACTTTCCGACCAGGGCGACCTCAACCTCGTGCTTGGGGTTGTGAACCGCGTCCAGGAGTTTATCCCAGCTGGTCCAGTCAACGTCCTTAAACGGCAGGTCGAGGGCGCGGACGATGTAGGAATCCAGGCCCTGGGAGTGCAGGGTCTTCGGGATGTCGTAGATGCTCGGAGCATCGGGGCAGCCGATGACGGCGTCAAGGTCGACGTCGCACATGCGGCCGATCTTGTCGCGCATGGCCTGCGGGACTTCGCGGTCCGACCGGACCACAATCGCCTCCGGCTGGATGCCGATGGAGCGCAATGCGGCAACGGAGTGCTGCGTCGGCTTGGTCTTCAGTTCCTGCGACGGTCCAATGTAGGGCACGAGGGAGACATGCAGGAAAAACACATTTCCGCGGCCGATGTCCTGGCGGACCTGACGGGCGGATTCAAGGAACGGCTGCGACTCGATGTCGCCCACGGTGCCGCCGATTTCGGTGATGATCACGTCGGGGGCGTGCTTGCCCTCGGCCGGAAGCCGCATGCGCCGCTTGATTTCATCGGTAATGTGCGGAATAACCTGGACGGTGTCGCCGAGGTACTCGCCGCGGCGCTCCTTGGCAATGACCGTGGAGTAGACCTGCCCGGTTGTGACGTTGGCCGAGCCTTCGAGGTTCTCATCGAGGAAGCGCTCGTAGTGGCCGATGTCGAGGTCCGTTTCGGCGCCGTCGTCGGTGACGAAGACTTCGCCATGCTGGAAGGGGTTCATCGTGCCCGGATCCACGTTCAGATAGGGATCGAGCTTTTGCATAGTTACAGACAAGCCGCGTGCCCGCAGGAGGTGACCGAGGCTCGAAGCCGTCAGTCCCTTACCGAGCGAGGACGCCACACCACCGGTTACGAAGATGTGTTTGGTCGTCTTGGACGAGCCCGGGAACCGGGAATTTACACGGGAATTTGATCGCTGCACCACGGAGTTCGAGCCTATCATCAATTCGGCCTTCCAAGGTCCTGTCCCCGGGATTCCGCCGTGCTGGTCATCCCGTATACGGGCCGCCGCACGGGGCGCTCAGGCTTGCTGCGGCAGGAGCCGGGCATCGTCCAGCAACTCCTGCGCGTGGGCCTGCGCAGATTCGGAATCCTCCTGCCCGGCGAGCATCCGGGCGAGTTCGCGGACGCGCTCCGCTTCGCCGAGTAGCTGGACGTCACTGGAGGTGAAACCGGCCGCCGTGGAACCGTCGGCGCCGCGCACGGAGGTCTTGGTGACCCGGATGTGCTGATCGGCGAAGGCCGCCACTTGGGGCAGGTGGGTCACAACAAGGACCTGGACGTGCCGGGCGAGCATCGCCAGCCGGCGGCCGATCTCGACGGCGGCACGGCCGCCCACGCCGGCGTCGACCTCGTCGAAAACGAAGGTGGGGACCGGGTCGACGGCGGCCAGCACCACTTCGATGGCGAGCATCACGCGGGACAATTCACCGCCGGATGCGCCCTTGCCCAACGGGCGCGCGGGGGCGCCGGAGTGGGGCTGGAGCAGGAAGGAGATCTCATCCGCTCCGAACGGTCCGGGCTGCCCGGCGGATTCGACGTTGATCACCAGGGTGGCATCCGCCATCGCCAGGGCCTTAAGCTCGGCGCTGACCCGAACGGAGAGGTCTTTGGCGGCCTTTTTACGCAGCTTGCTGAGTCCGGCGGCCTGCTTGGCCAGTTCGGTGCCTGCGCGAACCACCTCGGCCTCCAGCGCCTCGATCCGGAGGGAGTCGTCCTGCAGTTCCAGGAACCGTTTCCGGGATTCTTCAGTCCACACCAGTACTTCATCGATGCTCGGGGCGTATTTGCGCACCAGCGTCGCGAGGGCCGCCCTGCGGTCCTCAATCTCGGCAAGCCGTTCCGGGCCCTCGGTGTCCAGGGTGGCCTGGTAGCTGGCGAGTTCGGTGGCGATATCGTTCAGCAGGAAGCCGACCTCGGCCAGGCGGGCAGCCGCTGAGCCGAGTTCCCCGTCATGTTCGGCGACATGCTCGAGGGTGCGCTTGGCGGAATCCACCAGGGCCGTAGCATCGTTACCCTCGCCGAAGTCCTCGGCGATGAGCGCCTGATGTGCGGTGGTGGCAGCGATCCGGAGTTCCTCGACGTTGGCGAGTTTGACGGCCTCGGCCTTAAGCGATTCGTCTTCGCCGGGCTGCGGGTCGACAGCATCGATCTCGGCCAGCGCAGCTTCCAGGGATTCGGCCTCCCGGAGCCGTTCCCGCGCGGCGCTGCGGAGCTCCGCCAATTCGGCTTGGCTGGACTTCCACCGGGCGTAGAGCTTCTGGTAGCTGGTGCGCGCCGCGGTCAGGCCCTCCCCCGCGAACTTGTCGAGGGCTTCGCGCTGCGCGACGGGGCTCTTGAGCCGGATCTGCCCGGACTGTCCGTGGACCACCACAAGGGTTTCGCCTATTTCGCCGAGCACCCCTACGGGCGCGGCGCGCCCGCCCAGATAGGCTCGGCTGCGGCCGTCTGCACCCACAGTGCGGGCGAGCAGCAACTCAGCACCGCCGTCGAACTCCTCAATCTCTGCCCCGGCCTCGCGGGCGCGCGCCACGGCTGGGTGGCCGGCGTCGAGCGTCACTGTTGCCTCCGCTGAGGCGCTCTTCGCGCCGCTGCGCACGGCCCCGGCGTCGGAGCGTGCGCCGAGCAGCAGCCCGACGGCGGTGACCACCATGGTCTTACCGGCGCCGGTCTCTCCAGTCACGACGCTCAGGCCCGGGCCGAGGGGAAGCGTGGCGTCGGTAATAACGCCGAGGTCGCGGATTCTCAGTTCTTCAAGCATGGTTCACTTCGCAGTCGATGGATCAGGAGTCTCGCCCGGGCCCGCGTGCGGCGGCCCAGCCTGCGGCGGAGTCGGCAGCGGAGTCGGCAGCGGGGGCATCGGCCGGGGCGTGCGGATCACCGGCACCGGGCCGGTGTTGATCGCGGAGGCTGCGGGCGTCGGACCGCGCCAGCCTTGGATGGGCAGTTCAAACTTGCGGACCAGGCGGCCGGAGAACGGCGTCTGGTGCGTTCGGGCGAGGCGGACGGGGGTGGCGGAGCGGGTCACTTCCACGCGCGCTCCGGGCGGGAGGTCCACCGAGCGCCGCCCGTCACACCACAGCACCCCCTGGGCTCCGGTCCGGTTCAGGATTTCGACGGCGAGCCGGGACCGGGGCGAGACCACCAGTGGTTTGGCGAAGAGCGCGTGCGCACTGATCGGCACGATCAGCAGCGCCTCAACCTCGGGCCACACCACCGGGCCGCCGGCGGAGAAGGCGTAAGCGGTGGAGCCGGTGGGAGTGGCCAGGACAACGCCGTCGCAGCCGAAGGAGGTCAGCGGGCGCTCATCCACCTCGGTGACTACCTCGAGCATCCGTTCCCGGTTGCCCTTCTCGATGGCTGCCTCGTTCAAGGCCCAGGTATGCCAGATCTTCTGCCCGCGGACCCAGACCTGGACGTCGATGGTCATCCGCTCTTCCACGGTGTACTCGCGGCTCGCGATCCACTCCACGGTCTGGGCGAGGTCCGCCCGTTCACTCTCGGCCAGGAATCCGACGTGGCCGAGGTTCACGCCGAGCAGCGGCACGTCGACCTCGCGCACCAGTTCCGCGGCACGAAGGATTGTCCCGTCGCCGCCGAGGACCATCACGAGCTCCACTTCCGGCAGCATCACATGGTCATGGAGGATCTCAACAGGCTGGTCGAGTCGTCCGAAGAAGCGGACCATGTCGCCAAGTTCGGATTTCAGCATCACGGGAACGATGCCGGAGTCGTGGAGCCCGGCGCACGCCTCCCAGGCAGCCTTGAGTGACTCCTCACGGCCGGTGTGGGCAAGGATGAGGACGCGCCTGCTCATCGGGTTCCGCCTTCTAGTGCTTCTAGTACTTGGGCCAGATCGTTCCGAGTAACGCAGCAACGGCTGCGTCCCGCTCTTCGATCTTAGGCAGGTCTGTCCTCATCCCGCGCTTTATCCACAGGAAGTACTCGACGTTTCCGTCCTGGCCGGGCAGCGGGCTGCTGGCGAGGCCCTTCAGTTCCAGGCCCGTGTCCACCGCTTCCGCCGCCACTTTGCCCACCGCAAGGCGGCGCTCCCGGTCCGAGGTGACAACACCGGTGCGGCCCAGCCGGTCCTTGCCGATCTCGAACTGCGGCTTCACCATCAGGACCAGGTCCCCGCCAGGCTCCGTGCACGCGGCGAGGGCTGCCAGCACGAGGGTGAGGGAAATGAATGACAGGTCGGCCACCGTCAGCGCTGCCGCCCCGCCGATCTCCTCCGGTGTTATGTAGCGGACATTCAGTCCCTCGTGGACGGAAACGCGGGGGTCATTGCGGATCGCGGGGACCAGTTGGTCGTGGCCCACATCGACGGCCACCACGTGGGCGGCACCGCGTCGCAGCAGAACCTCGGTGAACCCGCCGGTGGAGGCGCCCGCGTCCAGGCAGCGCTTGCCTTCAACCCCGACGGCCGGGAAAGCATCCAGTGCGCCGGCCAGCTTGTGCCCGGCGCGGCTGACGTAGTTGTCCTCATCCGCGGCTGCCACGTCCAGGCTTGCATCGTCCCGGACCTGGAGCGAGGCCTTCGCAAGTACGGCCCCGTTGGAACTGACTTTGCCTTCGGATATCAGTCGCGCTGCGTGGGTGCGGGACCGCGCCAGCCCACGGCCGACGAGGGCCTGGTCAAGCCTGCTCATGTCGTGGCATCCCCTGGTGACGTGGTAGTTACGGACTCATTCAGGGCGGCCAGCAGTTCATCGTGCAGGCTGGCGTACATCTCCGCGTGCCCCGCCACCGGCAGCTCCGGCAGCTTCCTAAGGCCGCCCAGGAGGGCGGCTACCGCCGGGTCCGTTGATACGGGCTGTCCGCCGGCATCGGGCGCATTCTCCGGACGCCTCGGCCAGCTGGCCGGCACTTGCGCCGCAGCGAAGTCCTTTTCGGTGATGTGGTTGAGCTCGGTCATGGTCCCCAGTCTAGTGATCCAGCCATTTAAGGTCCGGCGCCAAGGCAGTGGCGGCCTCAGGGTTGGCCGCCCACCAGGCCGAACAGGCGGCCCGCCATGAATCGAGGTTGCCGGGATCACCGCTGACATGCACTGTCCGTCCTCGCACTTCGGCGGAGGCCGCGCCGCAGCGGTGCTGTCCGGCGTCGACCTCAACCACCGGGTACGGGCGGTAGAGGTCGGTGAGGTCGTTAATAAGATAGTCGGGCCGTTCGAGGGTTCGGGCGGCCAGGATCGATTCGCGCGTGTCGACGCCGGTCAGGACGGCCACCGTGGCATAGCCGGCGTTGTTGCCGCCGAGGATATCGGTGTCCAGACGGTCACCGACAACCAGCGGCCGGTCGGCGGCAAGGCGTTTGGCCGCCGTGTGGAACAGCTGCGCTTCCGGCTTTCCGGCGACGAGGGGCCGCTTTCCGGTGGCGGCGGCCACGGCAGCGACCAGGGTTCCGTTCCCCGGTGCAATGCCTCGTGCCTGCGGTATCGACATGTCCGTGTTGGTGGCCACCCACAAGGCCCCACCGGCAACAACATAGGCGGCTTCCGCGAGGTCTTTCCAGCCGAGATCGGGATGAAAACCCTGAACGACGGCGACGGGGTTCTCCGCCTCGCTGCGGACGGGCACCAGCCCGGCGAGTTCAATCTCCTGCGCCAGTGAGTCGCCGCCCGTGATCAGGACGCGGGCGCCCGCCGGCAGCAGCGAAGCCAACAGCTCACCCGCGGCCTGCGAGGAGCTGACCACCTGATGATCCTCCGCCGGGGCGCCGAGTTCGCGCAGGTGCTGCGCGACCTGCGCGGGCGTCCGGGAGGCGTTGTTTGTGACGTACCCCAGCCCGACGCCGGCCACGGCCAGCCGGCGCAGGGACTCCACGGCACCGGGTATGGCCTGCGGGCCTGCATAGACGACGCCGTCAAGGTCGGCGAGTAGGGCGTCGAAGGTCGAAATCAGCTCGGCTGCAGCCATTTCGGATCAGTCCTCGGAACGTTCCGGCTCGTGCGGGTCGGCGTCGCCGCTACCGGTTTCGCCGGTGTTATCGCCGGCCAGGAGCTCGGAGCGGTCCAGCGTGTCCTTCTCCACGGAGTCCTCATCGGATTCAGCGTCGTCGGATTCCCAGAAGTCGGATTCGGCGTCGTCTGATCCGTCGTCGAGGGCGGTCACAGCCGCCTCACCGGTTTCCTCGAAGCCCGCGACGGCCTCAGCGCTGGCAGCACGCGGCACCTGCGACTGGGCCGCAGCGGCGGACCGCTCGGCAGCCTGATCGGCGAGGAGCCTGCGCTGCTGCTCTTGCTCGCGGGCGTCCTCGTCCTCATCCCAACCCAGGTCGATGATGTCGGGATCCTCCTGGACGTCGAGGCCGAGGGCATTCTCGGCCACGGCGGCCTGGCGTTCCCACTTTTGCGCTTCAGCCGTCCGGCCAACCGCTCCCAGAGCATCGGCGTAGGCACGGAAGAGGCGCGGGCTGTAGGAGAATGCACGGTTGATGTCGAGCTGGGCAATTTCCAGTTCGGAAACCGCAGCGTCTAGTTGACCAAGGTCTGTCCGGGCGCCGGCGGCCACAATGGCGAGCTCTGCCTTGCCGGGCGCGTCGAGGTCCTTGGCTTCCTCGGAGCGGGCCATTTCCAGGGCACGGTCGGCACGTCCGAGTCCACGCTCACAGTCAGCCATAACGGGCAAGTGCATGTTGGAACCGCTGATCCGACGGTAGGTGCGGAACTCGCGCAGGGCTTCACCATAGTGGCCGGCGGCATAGGCGGTCAGGCCCACTGCTTCGCGAACGGCTGCGAGGCGGCCACCGCGGCGGCTTGCCGCGAGGGCATGCTGGAATGCCAGCTCCGGTTCATCGTCGATCAGACGCCCTGCCATCACGAGGTGGCGGGCCACCCACTCGGCGCTGTTGTCCTCGAGTGTCTTGATCTGGTGCTGGGTGGCACGGTCAAGTTCCTTGCCCGTAACATCATCGTCAATCTGCGGCGAGCGTTCGCGGTCGGGGCGGTTGGCGCTGCGCAGGTCCCGGGCGTTGGGGACGCGGGCCGGGCGGTCTTCCGGGCGGTCCCGGCCGAACTGGCGGGGGCCGGAATCACCGCGGTCAAAGCCGCGGGCCGGGCGGTCATCACGGTTGCCGAAGGGCCTGCGGTTCTCGCCGCCGCCGGCACCGAAGCTCCTGCGCTCTGCGCCGCCTTCGCGGGGAGCACGGTCACCATAGGGCTTCCGGTCACGATCTCCGCCGCCGCTGTAGGGGGGCTTCCGGTCGCCGCCGCCGCTGTAGGGGGGCTTCCGGTCGCCGCCGCCGGCACCGAAGCTCCTGCGCTCTGCGCCGCCTTCGCGGGGAGCACGGTCACCATAGGGCTTCCGGTCACGATCTCCGCCGCCGCT
>NZ_JBEPPA010000009.1:0-205258 GCF_040547075.1 Arthrobacter sp. UYCu512 | reverse complement strand
CTGGACTCTAGACAAGCCCCACTCCACCCGGAGGTCTTCTTTTTGTCACCTATCCACGCCGCCTGTCACCAACGTCCGTGGTTATTACAGCTAGCCCGAGCACGGCGCATGGCGGGGCGCAACGGCAGTGCCCTCCGTACGCCTACACAGGCTCCGTGAGAGGATCCCTTACAGAACGCGCGAGGGGGAGCCCTCCGCCGACCGGGGCCGTCCCAGCGACGCCGCGCTCGAGCCCGTCAGCCGCTTCGTCGACGACCAGCTGGCGGCTCAACCCGTGGAGGCCGCGCTCGTCTGAACAAATGGCACCGGTCGAGTCGCGCAGCTCGCGCTAATGGGCCGCATCCCAGGCAGTGGCTGCGTCATCGATGGCGGCCATGTTCAATTCGGACCACTCCCGCAGCGCCGCAATGGGATCGCACAACGTGATACCAAGCTCCGTCAAGGCATAGTGCACGCGCGGCGGCGTCGTCGCTTCCACACGACGGGCGACCAAGGAGTCCCGCTCGAGGCTTCGGAGAGTCTGGGCGAGCATCTTCTGCGACACCCCGGGCATCCGCCGCTTCAGCTCCGCGAAGCGCACCTCCGTCGGCCACTCAGCGCCCAGCACCGTGATCGCCATTGCGACCCATTTGCCACCGATCCGGTCGAGAAGCTGGCGAGTCGGGCACCGCGGGTCGAAAAGATCGCCACGTCGCCCGACGGCGGTTACCGCCAGGTGACCAGGTGCGGTCAAAGTGCCGTCTTCCAAGCTCACGTCCAGTCTCCTACCGTTTGGTAGTACCTCATAGTAACCGCGAATGGAGTCCCTCATGCCCGAATTGACCGAAACGATGATCGCCACGAACGGAACGCGCCTCAACGTGGCGATCTCCGGAGAAGGGGCGCCGATCGTCCTGCTGCACGGCTTCCCGCACACCTGGAAGGTCTGGTCCAAGATGATCCCGACCCTCGCCGAGAAGCACCGCGTCATCGCGCCCGACCTCCGGGGACTCGGCGCGAGCGACCGTCCAACTTCCGGATACGACGCACGGAACATCGCCTCTGACATCCGCGGGCTGCTCGACGCACTCGACGAAGGCGCTGCAACGGTGGTCGCCCTGGACGCGGCCGTGCCGCCCGCCTTCATGCTCGGCCTCGAGCACCCGCACCGCGTGACCCGGCTGGCACTGATGGAAGGCACGATCGGCCGGCTCCCCGGAGCCGAGGGCTTCTTCCGCGCTGGCGCCCCGTGGTGGTTCGGATTCCACGCCGTCCCCGGTCTGGCCGAGGAGGTCCTGCTCGGTCACGAACCCAGCTACATCGACTTTTTCCTCCACAGCGGGACGGCAGGGGGCCGTGGAGTAGGAGACTCACTCCGCGACGAATTCGTCGCCGCGTACACCGGGCGGGAGGCGCTGCGCGCCGCGTTCGAACACTATCGCGTGATGCCAATCAACGCTGACCAGATCGCCAAGGCGATCAGCAGCGCGCGGCTGAGGGTCCCGACCATCGCGATCGGCGGCGGAGTCGTCGGGCCGGCACTCGCAGGACAGCTCGAAGCCGTGACCGATGACCTCCGCAGCAATCTCCTGCCGGACGTCGGGCACATCATCCCGCTCGACGCGCCAGAGGCGCTGCTGAACATCCTCGCCCCAGCTCTCATCAGCTGAAGGCGTTGGGCACCAGACCCTTTGCCCTCTGCAACAACCAGCCGGGCGGACTTCGCATCCATCTCGAGGAATGCCCGGAACAACACCTGTACGTTCAGTCCGAGATGACGGAGATCGACGGGATTCCACGGCACTAGGCGGCGATACTGAACGCCGATTCCGCGCAAGACGGCGAATTTCTACGCCAGCACACGCGCGGTGTTTCACAAGGGGATCCTTGGGTTCTTGCAGTGATCCAAAATTGATTCGGCGCAGCGCATTTCCAAGGGCTATTGGGCCAGTTCAGACGGATTCGTTTTGGCCTGACTCCGCCAGGGTGATGCCGGCGACAGACCAGTTCTCGCGGGGGAACTCGTGCAAGATCACCCGGATCGTGTCGGGACGGATTTCCATGACCTCAGCGTAGGTGGCCGTTAGCGCAGCCAGCAGCTGACGCTTCTTTTCCGTGGAGGAAGGGGACGCATTGAGAACCTGAATGAGGGGCATGCACAGATTGTGGCATCTGCTTCAGAGGAACGGGTGGACGCCGGATCGGCCTGATGTGTCTCAAAGTGAGCAAACCGCTTGACGCTGGCCATCTTGGGCCCGCCAGGTCAAGGATCCTCGAACAGGCGGGTGCTCGTGTCGCGCTTGGTGCCCACCCACGCCCAGTTGAAAGCGGCCTTGACAGGCCAACTACTTAGATAGACAATCTAGTCATGAATGTTCCTGCCCCTGCTCCTCAAGCCCCGGGAAGCTCGGACTGGCCAAGTGACTGGCTCCGGGCCACGCTTGGGTTCCTTGCCCTCCGCGCACTATCCGCCGGGCCTTCTTACGGATACGCAATCATCAGCGAACTCGAGCGCCACGGGTTCGGCTCCATAAAGGGCGGCACCCTGTACCCGCTCCTCACCCGGTACGAGACCGCCGGCCTGGTCACCACGGAATGGCGGGCCGGCGAAGGCGGTCCCGGCCGCAAGTACTTCGCACTGACAGATCAGGGCCGCGCCGAACTCACCCGCCTAAGTGCTGACTGGCTCCGATTTGCCGTCACCAGCACCCATTACCTCGACCCAAAGCGGCTCACGAAGGAGATCCCCGCATGACGCAGCAGACCGACGATAAGAAATGGTTCGACCAGCTCGTCATGGAGTTGCGTGTGCGCCAGGTGCACGGGAGCGCGATCGGTGACACCATCGCAAGCGCCAGGGAGCTCCTCGGTGATACCGGCCAACCGGCCGAGGAAGCGTTCGGGCCAGCCCGAGACTACGCTGCGGCGCTTGAACTCCCGTCCGAGCCGAAGCACGACTGGGTGCGAAAAGCGATGGGGCCGGCACTGCTCGGGCTCCTGGCCTTCCTGCTCTTCAATCAGGCAGTCGTGTCCTGGGCGCGGTCGGAACTGCTGCTGGTTTCACCTGCGCAGCTAGCTCTCCTCGCTACACCAGTCGTTCTCCTGGCCCTCCTGCCGCTCTACCTCGACGCCCTCATACGGCGCATCTGGGCCTGTATCGGAATCACCGCTGCTTGCGTCATGGCAGGCCTCCTCTCAGCCTTCGCGACCCCTAAGAGCCAGGCCGAAGCATGGCTAGCGATCGACCCGCTGCCATGGCTCATAGGAAGCGCTCTCGTCATGGTGGCACTTTCAATCATGAATACCATCCGGTCATCCCGCTCGGAGGCCGACAACGACATCACCGACCCGCTCTCCGGGATGACGGACAGTACCGGACGAGGCGCGAAGGCAGCGGTTCAGGTAACTAACTGGCTGTTCCCTACACTCGCCGTCGCCATGCTCGGCCTCGCGCTGGCAATGCGCTAGATCAGCGGGATGCCTGCAAACATCCTGTCACGGTGAGGGATCCTGAATCGGACGTGGATGGGGCTATCCGGTAGTGCCGTGCTCGGTACGCTTCACGAAGTACAGCGTACGGGGGGAACGTATGACTCCGGAGTACGGCGCTTTGCGCCTGGACGGAACGTCACGCGACGCGGGCGGGATTCGACAAGCTCTACCTCGGGGTCGCCGTCGAACATCATGGAGCCCGCCGGCTCTATCAACGCCTTGGCTTCACCTCTGCGGGGCCGACGACCACAACGACATATCAGTACGTGGACAACTACGGACGGATGCAGTGGGCCACTGAAACAGACAACATTTTCGAGAAGGCACTGGCTGAATACGGCCCATCCGGTCGTAGGTCAGCAAGTGCCCGGTGAAGGCCCCTTTACCGGACGTCCAAGACCCCGATGGCCTATGGCCTCACATGTACAAATCCGTGCCTCGCCTTGGCCACTTGGCTATGTCAACCATTCTTGGCTCCGGCTGGACGAGGTGGATCTGGCCCCACCAGGAGGAGCGACAACGCTACACGGGCGTTTCCGCCACAACCACGAGATAGGGAATTTGGTTCAGACCGTTTGTGCCGTCTTGAATCAGTACCATCCGGCTAACCTGCGGTTAGTTGGGCGACAGTGTGGGCCGCCTCGCCCGCACCAAAAAGCAGCAGTCCTAGCGGCTCTAATGCCATCTGCTCAGAAGGTGGTGTACTCCACGGATGATGTCTTCCAGAGCTCTGTCGCATCACTAAGTGCGGAATCGACGTCTTCGCCCGTGACTGAGAACGTCGTTTCAATATCCTGATCCGCCCACGTGAACACCACCGACATCGCTCCTGCGGCGACGTCAAGATCAACCCAAAATGAGATGGTCCAGAAGTTGTTGTGCCCCTCATGCGTGACAATTTCAGCAGTGGAAGGCCCGGAGTTGAGTTGATCGACAGCTAGTTGAGGGCCGTCGGCCGGAGAATTCCGCAGATAGGCGCCGACCTGGCGATCGATGTCCCGCTGCTGCTCGAGTGTCAACGGGCCCTTGAACCTGACACTCATCTGAACCCATAAACCAAAGGGGTAAACCTCAGCGAAGACCAGGCTGCAACCAGCTCCGCTCAGAAGAACGGAGCCCCTGCCGGCCAAAAAGCCCGGTTGCCAGTTGTACGGTCTCCTGGGCATGTGAGCTCCTAACGAGTAACCAAACGAGAGCCGGGGCTGTTTGTCGATCCTGTCCTGGTTGCGATGATACGACCTGACACCTGCAGCACCCAGCAACCCGTCGACGGGTACCGTTCTAGCCGTCCTGGTGGGCTCCAAACCGGCTAACACAGTCATTCAGGGCACAGCCCCGTTGACGATCTGAAGTGAAGTCCGAGTCAGCAGTGGAGACCAGAGCCGACCGACGTGGACGCTAGTTGACGAGTTGCTGGACCGCACCGGGAATGAACATCAACGTACTGATCAACGCGAACGTGGCGATGCCGTAACCGATGGCCAGGGCTCCAATAGCCAGACCACGGCCGCGTTCTCCCTTCAACCTAATCTGGCTGAGCGCCATGTGCCCGGCCCCCACCGCAAAGACAGCAACGACTGCGGACCCAAAAAACCAGACGCCGGCGGCTGCGATTACGGCGAAGATGATGGCTGCGACCGACAGCCTGTTCAGTCCGTTAGTCGACGTTCTGGCCTGCACTACTGGCTCACTCATCTCGGTTCCCCCAACCTGGTTGTTCACGCGAGTCTAGCTGGCTTATCCAGTAGCTCGAACGGGTCCGAAGCGCACGGGCGCCCAGCAACTGGTCGACAGGATCCGGGGAGCATTGGGATGGCGTGCATTGGAGATCGAGCATGTTGGTTCAACGGCGGTTCGGGGGCTTCCAGCTATAGCCATCATCGATATCGACCTGATCGTCGCTGATCCAAATGACGAGCCGTCCTACGTCCCGGCCTTCGAAGGAGTCGGATTTGAACTCAAAATTCGTGAACCTTGGCGGTTCGGTCATCGCGTCCTCCGGCACGTTGAACCCGCCTGCAATCTGCACGTTTTCGGCTACGACAGCCCAGAAGTCGCGAAGCATCGGATATTTCGCGACTGGTTGCGCGCCAATCCGAGCGATCGCGATCTCTACGAACATGCGAAGCGTGAAGCGGCAGCCAAGGCTCAATCCGCTGGTGAACACTCCATGCAATACAACGTACGCAAGGAAAAGGTCATCCAGGAGATGTACCATCGAGCGTTCGTTGCCACAGGGTTATTGAAGTCGTAGACGCTGTGCGTGAACGAGAACGACCCCGCCAATAACAACAACCATCCGCTAAGTGTTGCAATCACCGCGAGAACCCAAGGATCCCCGAGCGGGCGGGCTGTGCAGACGGCTTTGGGCGGTCGAGTTCGGAAACTGGGCGCGGGGCGTTCATTCAAGCTTACGGAATGCAGCTTCCGCGGCGGAAACACGGGCCCCGGCATACTCTCCAACCCAAGACGCCGGCCGGCCACAGCTACCCGTCAACGGCCCCCGCTAGCGCCCGAACCACGACTCGGCCAGGTACACGTCAGCTTCCAGGCTGCAGTCGCCGGCCGAGGGACCGAGCGCCAGCCGGTAGTTGCCTGCGGCGATATGCCACTAACCGCGCCCGGTGTTATAGCTGGCCAGCAGCCGCGGATCAGCAGTTAGCTCGACGGTCCGTGATTCGCCGGGCTCGAGGTCCACACGCTCGAAGCCGAGCAGACGCATCCGGGGTCCCGCAGGGTCCTCAAGGAGGTAAAGCTGGGGCACATCGGCCCCGGAGCGCGGCCCTTCATTGGTGACTGTAACTTCGGCCCGCACCCCGCCACGGTCCTGCACTGTCAGGTTTCCATAGCCGAAGCGGGTGTAGCTGAGCCCGTGGCCGAAAGGGAACAGGGGTTTCTTCCCGGCCTTTGCGAACCAGCGGTACCCGACGTCGGATCCCTCGTTGTAGGTGACCGTCGTTGGGGTACCCCACGGTGTGCCGAGGCCCGGCAGTACCGGCCGCGGTGTCTGGTCCAGATCTTTCGGGAAGGTCAGCGGGAGTTTTCCGGACGGGTTGGTGACACCGGCGAGGATTTCGGCGATCGCCTGGCCACCGCACTGGCCGGGGTACCAGGCCGCCAGCACGGCGCTGACCTTCGGGAGCCACGGCATCGCCACGGGGTTGCCGGTCTCGAGGACGACGACGGTGTTCGAGTTCGCACCCGCAACAGCGTCGATTACGGTGTCCTGCCCCCACGGCAGGGACAGGTCAGCGTTGTCGTAGCCTTCGCCCTCGACCCGGATTCCAAAAACGATGGCGACATCGGAACGACGTGCCAGCAGCGCCGCCTCCCCGGGGTTCATGCCGGGGTCGTACTCGATCTCGGCGTCCGGCAGCAGCTTCTGCAGTTCTGCCAGCGGCGAGGACGGCAGCAGGTACAGGTTCCGCATGCTGCCCATAATGCCGGGGCCGCCGATCGAGTGGATTTCGGCGTATCCGCCGGGCGGGGTGACGGCGCTGGAGCCGCATCCGGCGGGGACGCCCAGTTGGGCATGTCCCCCGATGACGGCAATTTTGAACCGTCCAACGGCGGTGGACGGCGCCTCCAGCGGGAGCACACCGTCGTTCTTGAGTAGGACAATCCCCTGCCGTGCCGTCTCCAGGGCAACGGCGGCATGGGCGGCCGGGTCGACGTCGGGCGTTCCCTCCCAGTGGTCGATGCCGACGTCGAAAATGGCGTAGAGAATACGCTGCACCATCTCGGACAGGCGCTGCTTGGGAAATTCGCCCGACTCGAAGGCCGCACGCAGCGGTGCGGTGAAGCTCTCTTGCCCCCACATCATGACGTCAATCTGAACGCCGGATTCCTGGTCCTGGCCCTGCAGCGCAAAGTCCCAGCTGGGCGTAGCGCCCCAGTCGGACATGACCCAGCCGGGAAAGCCCCAGGCGCCTTTCAGGATGCCCTGCAGCAGCCCCTCGTTGCCGCCCGCATAGGTGCCGTTGATTTTGTTGTAACCGGTCATGACCGATCCGGGCCGGGCGCGTTCGATGGCGATCTCAAACGCGAGCAGGTCGGATTCCCGGTGCGCTGCCGGGTCGATGACCGCGTCCAGCCAGTGCCGGTTGGTTTCGTTGCAGTTCAGCGAAAAGTGCTTCACCGTGGAGATCACCTGCTCGCCCTGGATGCCCTCGACCGACTCCGCGCCAAGGACTCCGGTGAGCCAGGGGTCCTCGGAGAGGTACTCAAAGTTCCGGCCGTTTCGCGGGTCGCGGTGCAGGTTCAGTCCGCCGGCGAGCAGGACGTTGAGCCCTCTGCTCCTGGCCTCCCTGCCAATCAGCTGCCCGGATCTGCGGGCGAGCACGGGGTTGAAGCTGGCGCCCAGGGCGATTGACGCCGGGAGCGCCGTCGCGGTGTCCCCTTCCCGGTAGCCCGGGTTTGTCACTCCCAGGCTCGCGTCGGTCATCAGCAGGCCGGGGATGCCCAGCCTCGGAATCCCGGGCGTGTAACCGGCGCTCATCGGGACGCCGTCCGGGATGCGCGGATCTTTATCGGTGAGCACTGCATTGGTGCCCATAACGCTGATCAGGAGCGAGAAGCGCTCGTCATCCGTCAGTTGCGCCTCGGCTTCCCGGGCCCGTTCCATCGCTTCTGAGTTCACGCTAGCCTGCTTTCGGGTCAGCCCGGGCATGGAATTGCGGGCCGCGGCGGATTGGGGACCTGAGGATGGGTTCCATCTTGCCCGCGGCTGGTGGATGAAACCAGAGGCTCGGATGGACGCCGATGCCACACAGCCACTGCCACTGCCGTCGCCGAGCCTGGCGCCGCCTGCTTAAATGCGAGGCCTGCAGGTACCTTCGCGATCTCGCTATGAGCTGGCTCGGACATTTTTATGTCCAGAACGACCCGGCTGAATCAGATGGTTACCTGCAGGCGTTTTAAGCGTACGCCCGGGCCGCGGGCACGGCTAGGGCAAAGGTCCCGACTTCCGGGACCATTGCCCTGACCGTGCCCGGCCGCTATCCAAGGCCAACCGACGCCCCCGCGCCCAAAAAGCGTAGAGTGGAACAAGACGCCTGATTCTGGACGCCGAGCGCTGAGGGAGAAATCGTGACGATTGACTGGGACGAAAAGAAGACCCTGCTGCAAGAACCGAATATCGCCGCCGTTACACAGCTTTGCGACGAACTCATGGAAAAGAAGCCGGGGTCGGTCGTCCCGTACATTGACCCCGTCCACGACGAGGATGAGTGCCGGATCGTCAGCCTCCACATCGCCCCGGGCAAGGGCACCGAGTCGGGCTTCGTTTCCCATTTCAACGATGACGAGACCGCCCGCCGCGCCACGTCCATCTACGAAGCCGTTGAACTCGAAGCCCGCTACGTTATGCCGTGGAACGCCTACCCTTGGGTCCGCGATCCCGAGCTCCCCTCGGCGCTGAACGTACAAGAGAAGACCGACGGCCTGCGGCCGTTCCGCCAGTTCCTCAAGATCAACAAGCGCGTCTCCGCCGTCATCGCCCACGGTGCCGACGCGCACGCTTTCCTGACGCTCTTCGAGAAGACCTACCACTCCTCCCTGAAGAACAGGGGCGTGAAGATCTACAAGGCCACCGCGCTGGGCGGCCGCGCCTTTGCCGTCTCGGCAGCCAAGCAGGAAGAACTCCTGAGCAAAAACGTCGAGGTCTACAAGGACGCCATGCAACGGGCAGGCATCCAGCACCTGTGAGCTGATACCGCGCTCGAGTTGACACCGCCGGGCGGTACTAAGACTGCCGCCCCGCGCCGCCGTCGTTCCCGCCGCGTAGGGTCCAACGGCCCTGCCCAAGCCCGGCCGTCCTTGGTGAGCTTATGGACGAGCCCGGACGGCTGCGTCCCTGGGAAGGCTCACTCCCGAAGAGGACTCGGTTATGGGACGGTTGGACGGCAAAGTGGCCCTCGTCAGCGGCGGAGCCCGCGGCATCGGTGCAGCCATTGCGGAGCGCTTCCTTGCCGAGGGGGCGAAAGTGGTAGCCGGCGACGTCCTGGATGAGGATGGCCGGCAGTTGGCCGGGACTCTCGGTGCCGGCCTTCGCTATGTACATCTGGACGTCACGAAGCCGGCAGACTGGGACGCGGCAGTGGCGGCGGCCGAAACCGACTTCGGCAGCCTCAGTATCCTGGTCAACAACGCCGGCATAGTGACGTTCGGCCGAATCGACGAGTATCCGCAGGAACAGTGGGCCCGGATCATCGACGTTAACCTCACCGGTGTTTTCAACGGCATCAAGGCCGCCGCGCCAGCGCTGACGCGGGCCGGGGGCGGCGCCATCATCAACGTCTCCTCGATCGCCGGGCTGCGCGGCTACGAGCAGCTCTCCGGATACACGGCGTCAAAGTACGGTGTTCGCGGCCTGACCAAAAGTGCCGCCCTGGATCTCGGCAGCTCCGGCATCCGGGTCAACTCCGTCCATCCCGGCGTCATCGAGACCCCCATGACCGCGGGCATGACGTTCGACACTGGACATGTCCCGCTGCACCGGACCGGACAACCGCCGGAGATCGCGGCTCTTGCGGTGTACCTGGCGGCTGACGAGTCCTCGTTTGTCACCGGCGCCGAGTTCGTGATTGACGGCGGCGAGACGGCCGGCACCGTGGCACCTCCGGCCCCCTGAGTAACGGCAGCAACCCATGCCCCAGAATCCTGGATCCAAACTCGCGATCGTTGGCGCCGGCAGCGTTGGCACGTCCCTCGCCTACGCCGCATTGATCCGCGGCTCCGCCAGCACCGTCGCCCTCTTTGACGTCAACGCCGCCAAGGCTGAGGCCGAGGTTCTCGACCTTGCACACGGCACCCAATTCACCGCCGCTGCGGCGACTGTCGCCGGCGGCGGGGACATCGCTGCGATCGACGGGGCCGACGTCGTCGTTATCACTGCCGGGGCGAAACAGGCGCCGGGGCAGACGCGGCTGGACCTGGCCGGCACCAACGTCCGCATCCTCGAAAAGCTTATGCCGCAGTTGCTGGCCCATGCCCCGGATGCCGTCTATGTGCTGGTGACCAACCCCTGCGATGTGCTGACGGTCGCGGCGCAGCAGATCTCAGGGCTGGCGCCGGCGCGCATCTTCTCCTCCGGCACGGTGCTGGACACGTCCCGGCTGCGCTGGCTGCTGGCGCGGCAGGCCGGCGTATCAGTCACCAGCGTCCACGCCAGCATGGTGGGCGAACACGGCGACACCGAGTTCCCCATCTGGTCAGGCGCCACAATCGGCCCGGTACCGATCCGCCAGTGGATGGTCGAGGGCGCCCGTATCTTCTCGCCGGAATACCTCGCCGGGACCGCGCGGGAGGTGATGCAGGCCGCCTACAAGGTAATCGCCGGGAAGGGCGCTACCAACTACGCGATCGGTCTGTCCGGCGCCCGGATCGTGGAGGCCCTGCTGCGCTCGGAAAACGCGGTTCTGCCTGTCTCCACGGTGCTCGATGGCCAGTACGGGATCTCCGGAGTGGCACTGTCCCTGCCCAGTATTGTTGGGAACGGCGGGGTTCGCGCGGTCCTGGACACCCCGATGAACGACGGCGAACTCGCCTCCCTGCATCATTCGGCCGATACCCTGCAACAGGCGCTGGCGACGCTCGGGATCTAGCGGGGCTGTGCCGTCCCGGGTGTATGCCCAACGTGCAGCCGGTGGCCGGACCAGCGCAGCGTGGCATCGGCCAGCATGCAGATACCGTCAGGCTCGCCTCCGCCTGGCAATTGCCGCCAGGCTGGTGGCGACGCCGTAACGCAACGTCCCCGCAACCCTTAGTATCTGCGCGTCGCATATGCTCAGCAGACAGATTCACGCTGGCTCATCGACGAACCACCCGGGAGACACCTTATGACCAACTGGCGAATCAGGGATTTCCACTCGACCGACCTTGACGGCATCCTGAACCTCTGGGAGTCCCTCAAGGCCACCAACGTCGAGCCGGTATACGCTCTCTCCGAAGTACTGGCATCCTGCGAGAAGGACCACGCCGTCGTGGCGGTGCAAGGTGATCAGGTGGTGGGCGCCGCCGTCGGCCGGGCCGCCCACGACCAGGGCTGGGTGGTCTTCCTGGCCACCCTCCCCGAGTACCGCGGCCGCGGGATCGGCACATCGCTGCTGGCCGCCGTCGAGAACCGGATGGCGCCCCATGGCCTGAACAAGCTCTCCGCCCTGATGCCGGAATCGGAGACCCGGGTGGAGGCATTTGTGAGCCGCGGCTTTGTACTGAAGAAGAACCTGCGCTACTTCGAGCGGAAGATCCCGGTGCAGCGGCAGGAACTTGAGCCCCTCAGCCAGCTTGGCGGCCGAATCCTGGCCCGCGACCTGTGGGAAAACGTCGCCGGAATGCGCAAGGAGAAGGAACTGCTGGAGCGCCGCCTTGTCCTGCCGCTCGCGGAGGCCGACCTTGCCGACGAATACGGCGTGGTGCCGCCACGCGCCGTCGTCCTCTTCGGGCCTCCCGGAACCGGCAAAACAACCTTCGCCAAGGCCATCGCATCCCGCCTCGAATGGCCGTTCGTCGAGGTTTTCCCCTCCCGGCTGGCCTCCGATCCCAAGGGCCTCGCCGGAGCGCTGCGCGAGACATTCCTGGAGATCGCCGAACTGGAGCATGCCGTCGTCTTCATCGACGAGGTGGAAGAGATCGCCTCCCAGCGCTCCGGCGAACCGCCGTCGCCGCTCCAAGGTGTCACTAACGAACTGCTCAAGATCATCCCGGCCTTCCGCGAACAGCCCGGCCGCCTGCTGGTCTGCGCCACCAACTTCATCCGCGCCCTGGACAATGCGTTCCTGCGACATGGCCGCTTCGACTATGTCATCCCCATCGGCCTCCCCGACCGCCAGGCCCGCGAGGCTATGTGGGAGCGCTTTATCCCGGCCACCGTCGTGGACGATGTCGACGTCGAACTGCTGGTGGACCGGACCGAGGGCTTCTCCCCGGCGGACATCGAATATGCGGCCCGGAGCGCGTCCCAGCGGGCGCTGGAGAAGGCCGTGTACGACGACGGCGGGCTGGCGTCCAGCGGCACCGGCTCCAGCCGCGACGCAGTCCGGAAGGGCCCCGCAACCCAGGACTATCTCGATGCGATTGCGGACACCCGGACCACTGTCAGCGACGAAGTCCACCAGCTGTTCCTCGAGGACATCGACGCCCTCGGCCGGGTGTAGCCACCGCCTGGCGGCAAGGTCCTAGGGGATAGTGACGACGATCTTGCCCTTCGCGTGGCCCAGCTCAAGGGCGGCGAAAGCCTCGCCGATCCGTGCAAACGGGTAACTGCTGTCCATCACCGGCTGCAGTTGCCCGCCGTCGACGAGGGCGGCCAGAACGCGGAGATCATCACCGCTGGGGTGCATAAAGAGGTACCGGTAGCTTGCCTTGACGTTGCGGGCGCGCCGTCGGATCCCCAGGCTCATCAACGCGAACACGACGGTGATCCACGGTGGCGCCTTCAGGTCCACCGTCGCGGTGCGGGGCTCCGGCACCCCCGCAATGGAGACCACTTTGCCGCCGGGCCGGAGGATGCCGAAGGATTTCTTTAGTGTCTCTCCACCGACCAGATCCAGTACGGCGTCGAAGTTGCTCAGCAGCGCCGGGAATTCCTCCCGGGTGTAGTCGATGACATGGTCGGCGCCAAGCCTGCGCACCAGGGCCAAGCCGGCCGGGGATGCGGTGGTCGTGACGTCTGCCCCGAAGTGTTTGGCCAACTGGATTGCCAACGTGCCAACACCTCCCGAGCCGCCGGAGATGAACAGCCGGGTCCCCGGGCCGACGCCGAGTACATCGCGCAGCGCCTGCAGTGCCGTCAGCCCCGCCAGCGGCAGTCCTGCGGCTGCGGCGAAATCGAGCGAGGCAGGCATCGCGGCCACCAGGTCCTCCCGGACGCAGACATACTCTGCGAACGCACCGAGCCGTTTTTTGTCCACGCGCGCATACACGTTGTCGCCGACAGCGAAGCGGTTCGGCCCGGGCCCGACGGCGTCCACGGTCCCGGCGGCTTCGCAGCCGGCGATGATGGGCAGGCGGAGCCGATTGAGAGGGCGCAAATCACCATCGCGGATTCGGGAGTCGACCGGGTTCAGGCCTGCCGCTTCAACTCTTATCCGCACCTCGCCGATCCCGGGTAGGGGTTGGGGGACGTCCTGGAGCTCCATTGCCTCGGCCCCGCCGTAGCGTGTGAGCACAAACGCCCGCATGCTCACTTCTGGTCGGCGCCTTGCCCGGCAGCCGTGTCCCCTACGGACCCCACCAGCGGTTCTGCGTCCGCAGGGACGGCCGACGGCTCATCTGTGTACGAGAGATTTTCATAATCGGTGTCATCGGCTTCGTCCAGCAAGTCGTCAAGCTCCTGGAGCAGCCAGGGGTTGATCCTGGCGAGGATCTTCCGGGTCTCCTCGACCGGAACAGCTGCGTAGAGCACCGGGCGGGCCTCGTCGTACCGGGTGACGGGCGGCTTGTCGGGCCACTTTTCGGCCAGCGCCTTGACCCTGGAGGGCAAGGAGTTATGCGCGTTGTCGGCGATCTTCACCAAGGTGGCGTCGTGGTCCCCGGCGATATAGCGGATTCCGGCCTGGTAGTCATCCGGGTTCTCGTGCAGACGCTTCGTGACCCGCTCAACAATGTCCGCTGCCCGCTCCGAGACACCCATGTCCAGCAGTGCCTGCCGGGTCATCGGGGTATCCTCCGCGATATCGTGCAGGTAGCCGGCGATCCGGATGTCGTCGTCGAAGTCCGCCAAGGCATCCCCGACGGCGATAACGTGCTCGCGGTAGGGCTTCTTGAGCTTGTCCTTTTGGCGGTTGTGAGCCACCTCGGCGAGGACCTTCGCGGTCTCAACAGTGAATCGGGGGTGTGCTGGTTCTGACATGGTTCAAGCCTACGCGTCCGGGCCGGCGGCTCAGGTTACACCCCGGGCCACACCCAGGGCTGAAGCGGCAGCATCGCCGGCCGGAATGCCGCAAGGGCTTGGTCCAAGGACCCCGCCGGCAGACCGACGGAGGACAGCAGTATGTCCCTCACGTCCTCGCCCGATACCCCCGCACGGCCAAGGTCTGCCAAGGTCACGGCCCCGTCCCGCTTGGCAAGCCGGATCCCGTCGGCATTGAGGATAAGCGGGACGTGGGCATATTCCGGTACGGGAATATGCAGCAGGGAAGCCAGGTAGGCCTGGCGGGGTGTGGAAGGCAGCAGATCATCGCCCCGCACCACCTGGTCGACCCCTTGGGCCGCGTCGTCGACCACCACTGCCAGGTTGTAGGCGGTCACACCGTCATTTCGCCTGAGCACAAAGTCGTCCACCACCCCGGTGTAGCTGCCGTGCAGCACATCGTCCACGGTTGCTTCGGCGACGTCCGCGCGGAGCCGGATCGCGGCAGGCCGGACGGCGCGCTTGGCGTCCCGCTCAGCCGCGGACAGGTTCCTGCAGGTGCCCGGGTAAGCCCCCTGCGGCGCATGCGGGGCGGACGGGGCTTCCTGGATTTCGCGGCGGGTGCAGAAGCACTCGTAGCTCAGGCCGGCGGATTCCAGCCGCGATATCGCCGCCGTGTACAGCGGTTCGCGGTCCGTCTGGCGCACGACGCCGCCGTCCCAGCTCACGCCAATGGCCACCAGGTCCCGCAGCTGCGCGGCCTCGGCCCCGGCCCGTGCGCGGTCCAGGTCTTCGACCCGGAGCAAAAAGCGCCGGCCGGTGGAGCGGGCGAAGAGCCAGGCAAGGACGGCGGTCCGGAGGTTGCCCACGTGCAGTTCGCCGGAGGGGCTGGGGGCGAAGCGGCCGGCAGATGTCATGGCACCACCCTATGCGGGGAAACACAAGGGCCCCTCAGCTACCGATGACAACGGAATACCGGCGCCGGTAGCTCAGGGGCCCTTGCCGTGCCGGACCCGGACTGTTGCTCCGGGCCCTGGCACCGTAAATCCTACGAACAGCGAATCAAATCGTAAGGACAGCGGGTCGGGAAACTGTGACTGTGGAAAGACAATGCGTGAACAAGTGTCAATCAGCGGCGGGTTCTTTGCGGGAAGCCTCATCCAGGGTCCGGGTGGTGTACCGGGGTGCCTGTAGCCTTCGGGATCCGGCGGTGGCTCGCATCCCTTTGTTGTCACCATTTGAACAGAAGCCCTACAGTTGGTGCAACGGACATCGCTTGTATTGGTCAATGTGATCAACACAAGCCGAAAGGATGGGCAAGCAGTGATCACTTTGCAGCAACTCGACGCCACCGACCGGCGGATCCTCGTCGCCCTGGACGATGACCCCCGGATGCCCATTATGGTGCTGGCCCAGAAACTGGGCCTGGCCCGCGGGACCGTACAGTCGCGTCTTGAGCGGATGACAGCATCGGGCGCGCTGCGGCCCAACAGCAGCCGGGTGCTGCCCTCCGGACTGGGCCGGGGAGTGGCGGCGTCCGTGAGCGCGGAACTGGACCAGAGCCATCTGAACGAGGCGATCGCCGCGCTGCGGAACATCCCGGAGGTTCTTGAGTGCCATGCTCCGGCCGGCGAGACGGACTTGTTGATCAGGGTGGTGGCCACAAGCCCGGACGATCTGTACCGCGTCTCCGAGGAAATCCGGCTTTGTCCCGGAATTGTGAGGACCTCCACCAGCATGTTCCTGCGCGAGGTCATCCCGTACCGGACAACGGGACTGCTGGATTCCTGAGCCTACGGAGCGGACGTCACCGCACCGGGCCGGCTGGCCAGGGATCTGGCCGCAAGCGCGCAGCGGCCCAACCAGCGGCCCAACCAGCTCGGACACCAGCTCAGCGGCACCATCAGCATCAGCCCTCGGCGCGGGAACAACGGCGGCCGCAGCAGCCAGGGCGACCCGGAGCGTCCCCGAGGTCACTGCCGGGGCATAAACCATTCGGTGAATGCTGTGGCGCGGCCGTCCCCCGTGAGCTGGATGACCCAGAGGTTGTTATAGCTTGGGCCGTCACCGCAGTATTCGGTGCGGCCCTGCACGAAGGCCCTGCCGCCGTCGACCCCGAGAAGATTCCACTCAAAGGTCCAGTCCCCCGGCTCGTCCAGCCTGGCGATCCAGCGGTCCACAATTTGCTCACGCCCGCTCCAAGGCTCGGGATCATCAGGACGGGTGAAGTACTGGGCGTCCTCGGTGAAGAGTGCCCTGATGTCCTCCGGTGCGTTCGACGTCCAGGCTGTGATGTAGTGCTGGATCCAGCGCGCTACATTATCTCTCATGCCTCGTTTGTACTCCCTGCTTCCGGGCGCCCGCAAGCGTCCTCGACTAGGCTGCGGCCGTGATCCACAGGCCGATCACCCAGGTGCTGGCGGCGAGGCAGGCGAGCCCGAACTCAACAATCATGCCCAGCCCGGTTGCTTTCAACGCCGCCCAGCTGGACGCCAGGGCCGTGCCGAAAACGCGTGTGCGGTGCAGCTCGCTGAGCAGCAGGCCGGCGGCAAACCCAACAAAAAGTCCCACGACGGGGATGATCAACATCCCCGCCACCCCAAGGACCAGACCTGCCACCACCGACCGGCCGGGAATGCTGTGCTCTTTGAGTTTCCGCCCGGTCAGGACCGCACTGGCCGCCATTCCCGACAGGACAAAGACCAGTCCGATCCCGAACACCACCCAGCCTGTGGTTCCGGCGCCGCCCCAGATGGCCCAGGCCAGCAAGCTCAGTCCGATCAGGATGCTGCCGGGAAGGACCGGGATCACGGTGCCGGCGACGCCGACCAGAATGGCGATGCCGCACAGGATTGTCACCACAGGCTCAGGGTTCATCGCCCCAGCCTATTCACCTGCGGCTACTCGGCTTCCACCGCCGCGGCGACGGCGGCCGAAACCGCCGGGGCCACCCGGGGATCCAGCGGGCTGGGGACGATGTAGTCCGCGGAAAGATCCTCGTCGGCGAGTGCGGCGATGGCCCGGGCCGCTGCCAGCTTCATGGCCGGCGTGATGCGTCGGGCGCCGGCGTCGAGGGCTCCGCGGAAGATGCCGGGGAACGCGAGGACGTTGTTGATCTGGTTCGGGAAGTCGCTGCGGCCGGTGGCGACCACGGCCGCATACTTGCGTGCGACCTCCGGCAGGACTTCGGGGTCCGGGTTGGATAGGGCGAATACGATCGAATCCCGGCTCATGAGCTTGAGGTGTTCCTCGGCCAGCTTCGATGAGGAGACGCCGATAAAGACGTCCGCGTCCAGGAGCGCCTCGGCGGGGCCGCCGGAGACGCCGCGGGGGTTGCCGCTGGCGGCCAGGGTGGCCTTCTTGCCGGCCGGGTCGGCGGCGATATCCGCACGCCCGCTGTTGAGAACACCCTTCGAATCCAGCAGCACGACGTCGGTGATCCCGGCGGTCAGGAGCATCTGCGCGACGGCGATCCCGGCAGCGCCGGCGCCCGAGACGACAACACGCAACTCCTCAAGGCCCCTTCCGGTCACCTTGGCGGCGCCGGTCAGTGCGGCGAGGACGACGACGGCGGTGCCGTGCTGGTCATCGTGCATCACTGGGCAGTCAAGGGCCGCAATGAGCTTCTCCTCGAGTTCGAAGCAGCGCGGCGCAGAGACGTCTTCAAGATTGACGGCGCCGTAGCTCGGACGCAGGCGGACGAGGGTCTCCACGATCTCGTCGACGTTGGTGGTGTTGAGTACCAGCGGGATGGAGTCAAGTTCGCCGAAAGCCTTGAACAGGGCGGACTTGCCCTCCATCACCGGCAGCGATGCGCTGGGCCCGATGTCGCCGAGGCCCAGGACGGCAGTGCCGTCGCTGACAACGACAACCAGGCGTTGGGCCCAGGTGAGCGTCTTGGCAAGCTCCGGGTTGGCGGCGATTGCACGGCTGACCTGGGCAACGCCGGGCGTATAGGCGATGGACAGTTCGCGATTGGTGGCGAGCGGCACGGTGCTGGAAACGGAAAGCTTGCCGCCCTGGTGGGAAGCGAAAATTTCCTCGTCGCTGAGCACCGTGAGGGGCCCTGCGGGGGAAGTGGCGTCGGCGGGAATCGTTGTTTCTGTGGACACGTCGTTGTCTCCTAAGGCTCACCGTGGGCGCACGGCTTATGGAAGCTTAAGCACAGGGATGCTCAAGATGATCTGGGGGAACATCGGCTCCGACCCGAGGTTGGCGGATCTGCGGCTTAGCTCCGGTCGTGCAGGCGGCGGGGCCGCTCCGGTTCTGTAATGGTAAACAACACGGCTCCGGCATAACGCGCCGCAGGACGGACACCGGGCCAGGTGAAACGTTTATCCTCCATACTTAGTGATCCCGGTCACAGGAAATCGCAGCTATTTTGCAGAAGAAGGCCCACCTGGACTAGACCAGTTACGCCGCCGGACGGCTGCGGGCCAGCAGGAAACAGGCCTTTTTGAGGTCTTCCTCGGCTTCGAAGAGGGACAGTCGCCGGCAGCGCACGGACTGGACCAGCCCCGTGACGGCGAGCAGCAGCACTCGGGCGCTGGCGGCGTCGCCGCTGACGGCCGTGACCGCCTTCTGCGCCGCGTCGTCAATTTCGCGGAGCAGCTGGGTGGTGTCCGTGCCCTTGGTGTACACCGCCTTGTTCAGGCACTGCTCCACGGCAGGCTGCATCAGGCGCATGTGCAAGATCTCCATCACGACGCCGGCCAGCGCCAGTGCCGGAACCCCAGCCTGGGCCGAGGCTGCGGGATGCTTGGCGCAGCGTGCCGCGGATGTCCTCGCCGGGGCGTGCAGTTCCGTGAGCTGCTTGCGGTAAAGCGCGAGCACCAGTTGCGCGGCGGAGGGAAAATACCGGTACAGGGTGCCCAGCGGAACGTCGGCTCGGGCGGCGACTTCGGAGAGGACCACGGAGTCCAGCCCCTTGCGTGCGAACCCGGTGGCTACCTCGAGGATCCTGGTGTAGCGAATCCGCTGCCTGGGCAGGGTGGGGGGAGGGGCCATCGGTGGAAGTTGTTCGGGGAATTCAGGCATCAGCAGCGTTCCGTGGTCAGTTTTCTCGGCAGCCTGGAGGGATCCCCCACAGCACTGCCGCGGCACTTCCCGTCCACTATACGTGGCGCCCCCGGGCCCAACCCGGGCTAGTCGACGCCCTTGATCTTGACCACAAAGACGGCCCCCAGCAGGCCGATGACTGCTGCCGCCACAAACAGCGAAACGTAGCCTCCCCACAGCGTCACGAACGGGAAGGCGATGAGCGGCGCAAGCACCTGGGGCAGGGAATTGGCGATATTGAGGACACCCAGGTCCCTGCCGCGGCTCCGTGCCGCCGGCAGCACCTGCGTGATCAGGGCGAAGTCGACCGCAAGGTAGCAACCGAAGCCGAGGCCCAACACGGAGGCGCCCAGCAAGGCCCCGGTCCAGCTGGGGGCAAACGCCAGAATCAGCGCGGCCGCAGCAATGATGAGTGAAGAAATGATCACGAGCGGCTTCCGCTTCCCCATCCGGTCACTGATTCTGCCGCCGATCACACTGCTGATGATCACCATTACCGCATACAGGCCGGTCAGGACCAGCACACCGACTTCCGGCGGGATGCCCTGCGTCTGCTCAAGCTGGACTGCGTCCGTGAGGAAAAAGAGCAGGTACAGGGTGATCATGTGGTTTCCGATGTTCACCAGGAGCCTGGTCAGCCAGGCCCAGCCGAAGTCCGGGTAGAGCACCGGCGAAATCCAGAAGCCCGTAGCGAAGTCGGCCAAACGGAACGGCGGCCGGACCTCGGCCGGGAGCGGGACGTCGTCGCTCCTGAAGAAATACAGCACAACGCCGGCGAGCAGGGCCACGGCGCAGACCAGATACCCCACGGCGAAGTTGCCGGTCACCGCGGCAGCTATCACCGCGCCGGCCAGGATGCCGACCGTCTGCCCCATCGCGGCAAGGCCCCCGACCGTGCCGCGCTGGGCCACCGGCACGCGGTCGGGGATGGCGGCGGTAATGGCGGCATACGCCCCGTTGCAGCCGGCCTGCACAAGGCACCAGATCAGCGTCATACTGGCAACGTTCGGCGCCCCGGCGAGCGCGATCAAGGCCACGGCGCCGAGGATGGCCCCGAAGAGGACCCAGGGCACCCGGCGGCCCATGCGTGCGGAGGTGCGGTCGCTGAACGCGCCGAACAAGGGATTGGCGACCAGCGAGACTGCTGCACCGGCCCCGGTGACGAGGGCGAGGATGGCCTCCTTGTCGGCTTCGCTGAAGGTTGCCGCCTGCTGGCCGAGAAGTACTTGGAGCGGGGCGAAAAATGCCGCGTTGATGCCGAGGTTGACGAGCACCACCCCGGCTATCCAGACGGGGCGTACCGCCCGTTCAGGCTCGACGAGCGCTCCGGCCCTCAATTGTCCCGCGGCGGGGCCATGGGCTGGGTCCGGAGCTGCTCCGGGTAGATCGGACAGGCTCATGTAATTCGGTTCCCCCCGGAAACGGATGATGCACACTGAAGATCGATGCGCAGCCAGACTATCGTGGGGATGACGATCCGCCCCCTATTTCCAGCCCAGGAGAACCGATGGCCGCATCTGCAGTGAATACCGCCGACCTTTACGACGAACGGGGCGAGGAACTCGACTCGGTTGCCCTGCAGTTCCAGTCGCTGGGCGGACGATCGCACTTCGGCGGACCGATCCGGACCATCCGCTGCTTCGAGGACAATGCCCTGGTCAAGTCCACCCTCGCCACACCCGGCGGTGGCGCCGTCCTGGTGGTGGACGGCGGCGGCTCGCTCCGCACCGCCCTGATGGGCGACCTGATCGCGGCCAGCGCCGTCGCGAACGGCTGGGCCGGCGTTGTTGTTTACGGCGCGATCCGCGACCGGACGGCCATCGCCGGGCTGCCGCTGGGAGTCAAGGCGCTCGGCAGCAACCCGCGTAAAAGCGCGAAGGCGGGCGCCGGTGCGAGCGGCGTGGAGTTGCAGATCGACGGCGTTGTTCTCCGGCCGGGCGCAATGATCTGGTGCGATCCCGACGGAATACTGGTGGAACGCTGACGACTTTGTTCGCCGGCAGTTGGAGGCGGGAACAAATCAGCCGGTAACATAGTTACTGAAAGCAACTATCGGCTTTTTCCCACTCTTTCCCTTGGAGCAGTCATGTCCAAAACCACCTCCGCGCCCGCTGCGGGAGAGGTCCTGACCCATCGTCAGACCATCACCGTCATGGTGGGACTCATGCTCGGCATGTTCCTGTCCTCGCTCGACCAGACGATTGTGTCCACCTCGATCTACACCATCGCCAACGACCTCGACGGATTGTCCCTGCAGGCCTGGGCCACCACGGCGTACCTCATCACCTCCACGGTGAGCACGCCGCTCTACGGCAAGCTCAGCGACATCTTCGGGCGCCGCCCGCTGTACCTCATCGCGATCCTGATCTTCCTCGCCGGCTCGCTCTACGCCGGCTCGGTCCACTCCATGACCGAGCTCGCCATTGCCCGCGGCATTCAGGGTATGGGCGCCGGCGGCCTCCTGGCCCTCGCCCTGACCATCATCGGCGACATCGTGGCACTCAAGGACCGCGCCAAGTACCAGGGCTACTTTATGTCGGTCTTCGGTGTCTCCTCCGTCCTGGGTCCGGTGATCGGCGGCGCCTTCGCCGGCTCGGCGACCATCCTCGGCATCGACGGCTGGCGCTGGGTATTCCTGATCAACCTGCCGATCGGACTTGCCGCCCTCACGGTGGTCTTTATGTACCTGCACCTGCCGGCCAAGCACGTGAAGCAGAAGATCGACTACTGGGGTGCCGCGGCCATTACGCTGGCGATCGTTCCGCTCCTCCTCGTGGCCGAACAGGGCCGCAGTTGGGGCTGGAGCTCAGTCAACTCCTATCTCTGCTACGGACTGGGCGTTGTGGGCATCATCGCATTCCTGCTGGCCGAAAAGCGCGCCGGCGACTACGCACTGATCCCGCTGCGGCTGTTCCAGAACATCACGTTCGGACTGTCTTCACTGCTGAACTTCATCATCGGCATCGGCATGTTTGGTGCGATCGCAATGCTTCCCATGTACCTGCAGCTGGTCAAGGGCCTGACCCCCACCGAAGCCGGCCTAATGATGATCACCTTCACGGTGGGCATCCTCACCGGTTCCATCACGGCCGGCCGGACCATCTCGGCGTCGGGCACCTACCGGGTCTTCCCGATCCTGGGCACCGCCGTCCTGACGGCGGCCGCCGTCGTTATGGGCCTCTCGCTCGGCGTCGACACTCCGCTGTGGGTCCCGGGTGCCATCGCCGTGTTCTTCGGCCTGGGCCTGGGCTTCTGCATGCAGCCGCTGACGCTGGCCATGCAGGTCTCTGTGCCGTCGAAGGACATGGGCGTGGGCACCTCCGCAGCCGCGTTCTTCCGCTCGATGGGCGGCGCCGTCGGAACCGCCGTATTCATCTCCATGCTGTTCAGCCTCGCAGCAGACAAGATCGCCACCGGCATGAAGGATGCCGCGCAGAACGCGGACTACCTCAAAGTGCTCAAGGATCCGGCCATCGCAGCAGACCCCGCCAACGCCAAGCTGTATGAGTTCTTCAACGGCGGGGCCAGCAACGACTCGCTGAACGACACCAGCTGGCTGCACACCGCGAATTCCACCCTGACACGCCCGATCACCGAGGGCTTCGCGCAGTCAATCGACGCCGTGATGCTCACGGCTGCCGTGCTGACAGGCATCGCCTTCCTGATCACCTTCGCCCTGCCGAACAAAAAACTGACGGACCCTAAGGCGATCGCCCGGGAAAGTTCAGCCGCCGCCCACTAGGGTCCGCAGCACCGTGGGGCGCCTGTCCGCCGGAGTGTAAGTTTGCTCTCACTTTCTGGCCTTGTGACAGGCGCTCCACTGCGTCCGGTGTAAGACTGGGAAGTTGCGGCGCAGTCCGTGGAACGTAAAAAAGCCGAGGGAGCCAGGATGACAAGCAGCGCAGAACAGACCCCAGCCAAGATCCCCCAGCGGGTTATTTGGCTGGCAGTCGCGGGGGCCGTGGGCGGATTCCTCTTCGGTTTCGATTCCTCCGTGGTCAACGGCGCCGTCGACGCCATCAAGAACGAGTTTGCCCTCAGCGAGGCCGTGACCGGCTTCGCGGTGGCCGTGGCGCTTCTGGGCTGTGCCGCCGGTGCTTACCTGGCCGGCAAGATCGCCGACCGCTACGGGCGCATCCCCGCCATGAAGCTCGGTGCGCTGCTATTCCTGGTCAGCGCGATCGGGACCGGTTTCGCCTTCAGCGTGTGGGACCTCATCTTCTGGCGGCTGGTCGGCGGCCTGGGCATCGGCCTGGCTTCGGTGATCGCCCCGGCGTACATTTCCGAAATCTCCCCGCGCCACGTCCGCGGCAGGCTGGCTTCACTGCAGCAACTCGCCATCACCACGGGTATCTTCGCTGCTTTGCTCTCGGACGCACTGTTCGCGAACTTTGCCGGCGGCGCCGCTGAAATCCTCTGGTTCGGCATCGAGGCCTGGCGCTGGATGTTCCTCGCGGCCGCCGTGCCCGCCGTAGTCTACGGCTGGATCGCTTTCACCCTGCCCGAGTCGCCGCGGTTCCTGGTGGTTCAGGGGAAGGAGGAAGAAGCCCTCAGGATCTTCCGCTCCATCGCCCCGAGCGAAGACACTGACCGCCAGCTGCGGGACATCAAAAAATCCGTCGAGGAGGACCAGATCGCGGGCCAGAAGGGCTCCCTGCGCGGCAAGGCCTTCGGGCTGCAGCCCGTGGTGTGGATTGGCATCATTCTGTCCGTACTGCAGCAATTCGTCGGCATCAACGTCATCTTCTACTACTCCACGACCCTGTGGAAGGCCGTTGGTTTCCAGGAAAAGGACTCCCTGACCATCTCCGTGGCCACCGCGGTCACGAACATCCTGGTGACGCTCGTGGCGATCGCCCTGGTGGACCGGATCGGCCGGCGGCCCATTATGCTTGCGGGTTCCATCGGGATGGCGGCCTCGCTGGGCACCATGGCCCTGGCCTTCGGTTCCGCCACCGGAACCGGAGACGCCATTTCGCTGCCGGGCGCCTGGGGGCCCGCCGCCCTGGTTGCCGCCAACGTTTTTGTGATCAGCTTCGGTGCCTCCTGGGGCCCGCTGGTCTGGGTACTGCTGGGGGAAATCTTCCCGTCCCGGATCCGCGCCCGCGCCCTGGGCCTCGCCGCGGCCGCCCAGTGGATAGCCAACTTTGCCATCACCCTGAGCTTTCCGGTCATGGCGGCAGCCTCGCTGCCCCTGACCTACGCCATGTACGCGATCTTCGCCGCGGCGTCGTTCTTCTTCGTGAAGTTCAAGGTCCCGGAGACCAACGGCATGTCCTTGGAGCACGCCGAGACCCTTTTTGTTCCGAAGGGCTCGGCGAAGGCGGCCGGAAAGGCCTGAGCCGCAGATCGCGCGGGCCGGGCAGATCTGCCCCGGACGGCAGCAAGACGCCCATGTTCCTGGGGAACATGGGCGTCTTCTGTCTCCCGGCGGAAGGCCGGGTGGGCGGTTAAATGGCGTGCGGTTCGTGCGCCGTCAAATAGTTGCGGCCGCCAAGGACTACGGCAATCGCCGCTGCCATGGCCACTGCAGCAGCGAAGAACGGCACCTGAGGCCCGAAGTTCTCGCCGAGCTGGGCAGCCGCGAACGGCGCCAGGGCGCCGCCCATCCAACGGACGAAGTTGTAGCCCGCGGACGCGACCGGCCGGGGCGAATCCGATACCCCCATCGCCAGTTCGGTGTAGATGGTGTTGTTGATGCCCAGCAGTGCGCCGGAGATCACCACAAGTACCACGACGGCGGACACCGAGTGGCCGGCGGCCAGCCCCAAACCCACCAGGTCCAGCAGCAACAAGGCGAGCGTGCCGGTGAGGACCCGGACGGCCCCGAAGCGGTTCTGCAGCACGGGAGCCGCGAAAACCGAGAAAACAGCGACGGCGACGCCCCAACCGAAGAAAACCCCGCCGATCCCATAAGCGTCCATCCCGAGGATAAACGGCGTGAAAGCAAGGACGGTGAAAAAGCCGTAGTTGTAGAACAAGCCGCTCGCCGCCGTCGTCCGCAGGCCCTTGTGGCCAAGAGCCAGCAGCGGATCCCGAAGCCTGACTTTCCGCGCCGGCAGCGCGGTCTTGGGCAACAAGGCCAGCAGGGCGATGAACGCGGCGGCCATCAGCACGGCCGTACCAAAGAACGGCGCCCGCCACTGCCAGCCGCCAAGAAGTGCCCCGAGCAGCGGGCCGAGCGAAATACCCAGGCCCAGGGCCGCTTCGTAGAGGATAATCGCCGTACCGGCGCCGCCGCTGGCGACCCCAACAATAACCGCCAGGGCCGTGGCTACGAACAAGGCATTGCCCAGTCCCCAGCCGGCCCGGAAGCCAATGAGCTCCCCGACGCTTTCCGAAGTACCGGACAACGACGCGAAAACAACGATCACGGCGAGCCCAATCAGCAGTGTGCGCTTCCCGCCGATGCGGGACGAGACGAAGCCGGTAATCAGCATCGCGACGGCCGTGACAAGGAAGTAGCTGGTGAAAAGCAGGGAGACTTCGCTTTGCGAGGCATCGAGGTTTTTGGCGATCGCCGGCAGGATGGGATCCACCAGGCCGATACCCATAAAGGCGAACACGGCGGCAAGGGCTGTCGCCCATACCGCCTTGGGCTGTTTGAGTAATGAGGCCTTTTCGGCTTTGAGGGTATCTTCCGCTACCGGCAGGGTGTCAGCGGGCTGGCCGTGCATGGGGTTGCTCCTAAAAAATGTCGGGAAATCGGGTTGAAAGTCAGTCCTGAAGCATCGCGTTAATCTTGCCGATAACTGGCAGCGCGGCGGCAAGGGCAGCGCGGTCGGCGTCGGAAAGCGAGGCGAGGATTCCGGCCATGGCCGTGTTCCGGCGGTGATCCCCGGAGTCGACGGCGGCGCGTCCTGCCGGGGTGAGCCGCACCCGGACTGCCCGGGAGTCGTCAGGGTCCGGCTCGCGGCGGGCCAGGCCGGCGCGTTCGAGCTTGATGATCTGTTCGGTCGCACTGGGCACCTTGACGCCGAGGTTCCGCGCAATTTCGCCAACCCTGGCCCCGGTGTTTTCAGCAGGAGCCGGGCCCTCCAGCAACATTTTGAGGGTGCTGAGCTGGGCGGCACTAAGCTCACCGCCGGAGTCCAGCCGGCGAACCAGGTAGACACTGTGCCGCAGTGCCTCGCGAAAGTCCTGGGCGAGGCGGACCAAGGCGGATGTCGTCGTTTGGCTATCGTTCATAATTAGGTAGCCTAACTGTTAGGCACCCTAATAGTCAACTCGTCCGCCGCGCCTTGACCCTTCCGGTGGTGCCCGCCGGAGCCCTCGGATAAGGACCCACTGTGATAGCGCACCGCGGGTCACGGCTGGCGTGGGCTTAAACGCCACGACGCCGGAACTCGGCTGAGTTCCGGCGTCGGCGGTGCTGCGTCGAACGAATCAAACGCCTTAGCCGGCGGCTTTGGCCTCCGCGACCAGGGCCGAGACCGCCTGGAACAGCGGGTGCTCCGGGTCTAGTCCGGTGATTTTCGCCGTTGCCTCATCGGCGCCCAAAGACGCCAGGATCTGCCCCAGCTCCACGGCTTCGGCGTCGGCCGGGTCGTTGAAGCGCAGGGCTGCTGCGATGGCGCCGAGCAGTGCCTCCGGGACGATCCCGCGCTCGGCCAGCTCCGCCGCCGGACCGATGAAGCGCTCGTGCCGGCTGAGCTTGCGCAACGGCGCCCGGCCCACGCGGTTCACAGTGTCCGGCAGGTGCGGGTTGGAAAACCGGCCCAGGATCTTTTGGACGTAGCTCTCCTGCTCATCCCGGTTGAAGCCATGCTTGGCCACAAGGAGCTCTTTGGTTTCATCCAGGACGGCACGCACGTCGGCGGCGACGTCCTGATCGGCCATGGCCTCGGAAATCTTTTCCAGGCCGCCCTGGAAACCGAAGTACGCCGCCGCGGCGTGCCCGGTGTTCACGGTGAACAGTTTCCGCTCGATGTAGGGCTCCAGTTCATCCACGAAGGTCGCACCCGGAATTTCCGGCTCCTTGCCGGCAAACGGGGTCCGGTCAATAACCCATTCGTAGAACGTCTCGACAGTGACGTCGAGGCCCTGCCCTGCCGCCTGGTTGGGTACGATCCGGTCCACGGCCGTGTTCGCGAACACTGCCTTTTCATCGAGCTTGTCATCGAGCGAACCGGCGGCGCCGTCCCACCGGGCAGAGACCTCGGACTTCAAAATGTCGGTTGCGTTGATCGCGTTCTCGCACGCCATCACCTGCAGCGGAGCGAGGCCGGCTGCCCGCGCGGCGATCCCCTTGGCGATCACCGGAGCCACGAACTTGAGAATATGCGGCCCCACCGCCGTGGTGACCACGTCCGCCGTCGAAATTTCCGCGATGACCTCCGCCTCCTGGCGGGTGGAGTTCAGCGCGCGGAAATTCTCCACGGTGCGGACGGTGGGGTGTTCGCCGACCTCGTGGACCCGGTAGCTGTCGGCTGCCGCGAGGTCGGTGATGAGGTCCTCCGCAACGTCCGCGAACACCACCTCGTACCCCGCCTCGTGCAGCAGCAAACCCACAAAGCCGCGCCCGATGTTTCCGGCTCCGAAATGAACAGCCTTCACTATGAATTAACCTTTCCGAACAGGTCCAGGATTTCCTCGACAGTGGTGGCAGCCTCAAGCTGTGCCACCTGGGCCTTGTTGGTAAAGACCTTGGCGATCGAGGACAGGATGTGCAGGTGCTCGTTGTTGATTCCGGCGACGCCGACGACGAACTTCACTTCCTTGCCGTTCCAGTCGATGCCCTCGGGGTAGCGGATCACGGAGACCGCCGACTTGATGATGTGGTCCTTGGCGGCGTTGGTACCGTGCGGTATGGCCAGGAAGCTGCCCATGTACGTCGAGACGGATTCCTCGCGCTCGTGCATGGCATCCAAGTAACCGGCGTCGACGGCGCCGCGGTCCAGCAGGAGCTTGCCGGCCTCGTCGATCGCCTGGTCCCGCGTAGTTGCGGTGCCGCTGAGCAGGACGCTCTCGGCCACCAGGATGCCGGCGGTGCCGCCGTCGGATCCGCCTTCCGGAGCCGTCGCGGCGTGCGCACCACCCGTTGCCGGCGCCCCCTCCGGGGCCCCGGCGGTGTTGCTGTGCGAGACGAGTTCCACCACTTCGTCATACCGCGGGCTGCTCATAAAGTTGTCGACAGAGTAGTGCAGCGCTTTGCCCGTCAGCGGCCTGGCCCGTTCGGTGAGGTCCTGGTGGGTGATAACTACGTCGTAGCTGTCCGTGAGGTTGGCAATGGCGGAGTTGGTGACCTTGACGTCCGGGAAGCCGGCCGCCCTGATTTTGTTGCGCAGCACCGAAGCACCCATGGCGCTGGAGCCCATGCCGGCGTCGCAGGCGAACACAATGCTTTGGATTGGACCTGCCATCACCGCCACCCCGCCGCCGCCGATCAGCGCGGCGGAAACAGAGCTCTTTTTACCCTTCATTTCTTCCATCCGCGACGTTGCTTCGGCCAGTTCGTCCTCGTCAGAGACTTTGCCCGTTTTGAGGATGACCGCTGCGACCAGGAAGGAGACGGCTGCTGCCAACAGGACCGAAAGGATCACGCCGAAGTAGCTGTCCCGGCTGGTCTGGGCGAGGACGGCAATGATGGACCCCGGAGCCGCCGGCGCCACAAGACCGGCGTTGGTCACGGCAAGGGTGGCAATTCCCGTCATGCCGCCGGCGATCGCGGCAAGGATCAGCAGCGGACGCATCAGGACGTACGGGAAGTAGATTTCGTGGATGCCGCCGAAGAAGTGGATGATCGCAGCGCCCGGTGCCGACCCCTTGGCGAGGCCCCGGCCGAAGAACATGTAGGCCAGCAGGATGCCCAGGCCCGGGCCGGGATTAGCTTCGAGCAGGAACAGGATGGATTTGCCCTGCTCCAGGGACTGCTGGACGCCCAGCGGAGTGAGCACGCCGTGGTTGATGGCGTTGTTCAAAAAGAGCACCTTGGCCGGTTCGATAAAGATGCTGGTCAGCGGCAGGAGTCCGTTGTTGACGAGGAACTGCACAACGTTCCCGGCACCGGCGCTGAAGGCGGACACCAGCGGTGAAATGCCGTAGAAGCCCAGCAGGGCCAGCAGGGCGCCCCAGATGCCGGCGGCGAAGTTATTCACCAGCATTTCAAAACCGGGGCGGATCTTGCCGTCCCAGAGGGCGTCGATCTTTTTTATGGTCCAGCCGCCAAGCGGGCCCATGATCATGGCGCCGATGAACATCGGGATGCCGGCGCCGACAATCACCCCCATGGTGCCGATGGCGCCAACAACGCCGCCGCGGACGTCGTAGACCATCTTTCCGCCGGTGTATCCAATCAGCAGGGGCAGCAGATAGGTGATCATCGGGCCAACGAGGCCCACATTCGGGTCCCCGTCGGCGTTGGTGCCGAAGCCACCCAACGCCGGCACGGGAAGCCAGCCCTTCTCAATGAAGAGGGCCGTGATGATGCCCCACGCAATGAACGCACCGATATTGGGCATAATCATCCCGGACAGGAATGTCCCGAATTTCTGCACGTGCACGCGTGCGCTGGTGCGGGTTTTTGCAACTGTATCTGTTGCCATGTGGTTTCCTAAACGTCACTCCTGCGACAGCGCAGGATGGGTGAATGTGGCGCGGATCAGCCTTTGGCGCTGGTGGAGATCCGGTGGAGCCATTCGAGGAAGAGCTTGAGTTCTGAGCTGGAGAGCTGCGCCGGATCCGAGGACTGGAGTGCCGCGTTCAGGGCGATCGCAGCCACCACCACGGAGGACTCCCCGGAGGAACCGGGCCCGGAGGCCTTGGCCTTGTCCGTGGACACGGCAAAGACCATGGCATCCCGCGTCATCGCGGACAGCTCAAGGTTTCGGTCGGCAGCACGCTCGGAGATCAGCATCAGCGTAACCCCCACGGTTGCGGCCAGAATGCTTCTGGCAGCCTCCCGCGGGGGAACGTTCAGGTGACCCATCACAGCGGCAGTGGTGAGCAGCTCCTCCATCAGCGCCTCGGCATCAGCGATGACCGCGGGACGGCTTTCCGGGCGGATGTTGCCGAACATCACCAGGTAGAGCTCGGGGTTAGCGAGCCCAAAGTGCACATGGTTGTCCCACATGCGCCGGATATCCTCCATCGGCTGTCCGGACGGGGCGAAATCACGTTCGCCCGCAACATAGGCTCTGAAACCCTCCGTAATAACGGCGTCAAAGAGCCCTTCTTTGTCACCGAAGTGGTGATACAGCGTCGGTGCAGTCACGCGTGCAGCCTGCGTGATCTGGCGCGTCGAGATCGATCCGCCAGCCGACGTGGCGAGCAATTCGGCGGCCGCCTGCAGCAGCCGCGTCTTCGGCGGCAACTCGCCATTCACACTCATACGCGCTAGCCTAGCATCTATAGCAACGCTATATGAAGTGCATCACATACACTTTTCAAGAACGCAGATTTACGGCAGCAACAACAGCGCTAGGCAGCTGCTGCCCCGGCCCGCAGGTGTTCCGACGGGCACGGCTGCCGTCAGAGAATGAGGACCTTCAGTGCAGAACTTCCCAGGAGTAGGCGTCAGCCCCGGCCGCATCATCGGACCCGTTCGCCAAATGCCCAAACCAGTCAGCGAACCACCCGCCGGGGAGCAGCTCCCGGCCGGGGTCACGGCCGAGGAGGCGACAGCGGCCCTGAAGACTGCCGCTAGGGCCGTGCACGATGTGCTGAAGGCCCGCGCCGAGACCGTCAGCGGCGACGGGAAGGCAGTCCTGGAGGCAACAGCACTGATGGCGACGGACACCATGCTTCTGAAATCCGCCGCCAAGCTGATCGGCCGCGGCACCTCCGGCCAACGGGCCATCTGGGAAGCCGGTGCTTCCGTCTCCGAAATGCTGCATAACCTGGGCGGCTACATGGCCGAACGCGCCACTGACGTCCTGGACGTCCGCGCCCGCATCGTCGCCGAGCTGCGCGGCGTCCCCGCCCCGGGCATCCCAAACTCCCCCACCCCGTTTATCCTGATCGCCGAAGACCTCGCCCCGGCGGACACCGCGACCCTGGATCCGGATAAGATTCTGGCCCTGCTCACGGCCGGCGGCGGGCCGCAGTCCCACACGGCGATCATCGCCCGCTCGCTGGGCCTGCCCGCCATCGTTGCAGCCGCCGGCGTCGACCGGATTTCGGACGGCACCGAGGTCTACGTGGACGGCGCCGCCGGCCTGATCACCGTGGACCCGGACGACTCCCAGCGGGCCGCCGCCGAACACTGGGCTGCCACCGCGTCGCTGCTGGCGGACTTCGACGGAACGGGCGCGACGGCGGACGGCCACCTGGTGCCGCTGCTCGCCAACGTCGGCGGGGCCAAGGATGCCGTGGCCGCCGCGAAGCTCAATGCCCAGGGTGTGGGACTGTTCCGGACCGAGTTTTGCTTCCTGGAACGCGACACCGAACCCACCGTTGACGAACAGGCCGCCGCGTACCAGGGCGTCTTTGCTGCTTTCCCCGGCAAGAAGGTTGTGCTCCGAACCCTCGACGCCGGCGCTGACAAGCCGCTGCCTTTCCTTACCGACGCCACCGAACCGAACCCTGCCCTCGGTGTCCGCGGCTACCGCACCGATTTCACCACACCGGGTGTACTGGAACGGCAGTTGCAGGCCATTGCCAGGGCCGAACAGGAATCCGAGGCGGACGTGTGGGTCATGGCGCCGATGATTTCGACCGCCGAGGAGGCCGCCCGCTTCGCCACCCTGTGCGCCGAGGCCGGAATCAAAACCCCCGGGGTCATGGTCGAAGTCCCGTCCGCGGCGCTCACCGCCGAGGCCATCCTTCGCGAGGTGGCCTTCGCGAGCCTGGGGACCAACGACCTCACGCAGTACGCGATGGCAGCCGACCGCCAGCTGGGGCCGCTCGCAGGGCTCAACACACCCTGGCAGCCTGCCGTGCTTCGACTGGTGGGCCTAACCGTTGAAGGTTCCGTCGCGGAGGGCCACCGCAAGCCGGTCGGCGTTTGCGGCGAGGCCGCAGCGGACCCTGCCCTCGCCGTCGTCCTGACCGGGCTGGGCGTCTCGACCTTGTCCATGACGGCCCGGTCCCTGGCAGCAGTGGCTGCGGTGCTGAAGACTGTCACGCTGGCCGAGGCACAGGAACTCGCCAAACTTGCCCTCTCCGCGCCGAGCGCCACCGAGGCCCGGGCCTGGGTCCGGGCGAAGCTGCCCGTCCTGGAAGAGCTGGGGCTGTAGCGCCGCAGCAGGGCTAAGGCAAGGCAGGGCCGGCCCGGGGCGCTAGGATGCAGTCCATGACACTGATTGCCCCCCGGGTGGCCGCCCCCCTTCTCGTTGAGGACGCGCAGAAACTCCGGTACGCCCTCAACGGCAGCGACGACATTACGGTCTTTGTTGACGGCACCGTGCACCGGCTGCCGGATCAGGCGCGGGACGCCGTTGTGGACTTACTGGCGCGCTTCAGCCGGGGCGAAGCCGTCACGGTGGGCAGCGTGGCGGAAATGCTGACCACGTCCCGGGCAGCCGAGCTGGCCGGGATCTCGCACACCTACCTGCGGAACTTGACGGACCGCGGCGAAATCCCGGTGGAGTACCGCGGCACGCACCGGCGGATCCGGCTCGCCGACATTATGGCCTGGTTGGACAAGCAGAAGAAGAACAGTACCGCCGACGGCGTTGCGCACCACGGACGTGACGACGCCTCGGAAGGTTCGTGACGCGGTGATAAGGATCAAACAACGATCCCGCCTCCGCGCGGAAACGCGGATAACACCGGGGTTACGCTTGGATTGTGGCTAAGTTCAGAGGGTGGCACATTGTGGCTGGCATTGCCGCCATGGTGCTTACCGGCATCCTCGGAAACGCCATGGGACTGAACTACACGGCCGACTTTATGGCCAGCTGCGTGGCGTTTGTCGCCGTTTCCATGTGGATGGACAGCCGGATCTCCCGCCGCAGGGGCAGGGCCGCGCGGGCATCAGCTGCTGCCGTCGACGGTGGTCCCGGCCCCGAATCGAAGCATCCGGCTGAGGCCGAGCGGCCCGAACGCGAGGGCCGCGGCAGCTAGGACTCCGCCGGCTAGATCCTGGGGCGGCCGGCCCAGCGACGGGCCTTGAGTGCCGAGTGCAGTTCCAGCCGCACCATCCCCTTGAGCGGGTCGACACCGAGCAGCTGCCGAATCCGGCCGAGCCGGTTATAGATGCTGCTACGGTGCAGGTGGAGCTTGTCCGCGACGCCCTGGACTGAACCGTCATTGTCATAAAAGAGTTCCAGCACCGGCAGCAGCTCATGGTTCCGGTCATGGTCTTCCAGGAGCCGGAAGTAGACCGAGCCCGCGTCCGCCCACGCCCCCGCTCCTCCGCCGGCAGAGGCCAGCAGCTGGTAAATGCCGGTGGCTCGGCAGTCCACGAGCTCACCCAGTTGGGGATCCACCGACGCCGCCTGCGCGGCCTGCCGGGACTGGCGGTATGCGTCAGCGAGTTCGCGAGGCCGCGCGAAGCTCTCGGAAGTCCCCAGGATAATCCTGTGCACCGGCCGGCCCGCTCGTTTGGCCAGCTCCAACTGGTAGTGGACCAGCACCTGGGCGTGGTCTGCCCGGCCGGTTGATGCCCTGAACAACACAACGGCGTGGGTCTCGGTGCCGGCGCTGAACAGGGCCGAATCCACACCGATAGTGGCCTGCAGGGCAGCTGAGCGGTGAATCAGCGTGGCGGCGATCGGATCCGAGCCTTCCGCCCAGCCGTCAGCGTCAAGCACCGTCACGAGTTGCCAGGGGCCACGGCCCTGTACTTCCTTCCAGCCCGCCACTGCCGCGACGGCGTTGGACTCGCCCCGGCAGGCGGCCAGGAACTCCTGTTCGCGGCGGCGGCGGAACTCGGATTCGGCGGTATTGGAGTCCAACAGCAGCGCCGAGAGCTCCTCCAGCTCACGGGCCACATCCGGCAGCTGGCCAAGAACCGACACCGCGTTCGGCTCCGCCGAGTCCAGCTGGACCCAGAGGTAGCCAACCCGGAAGCCCCGCACCAGGAGGGGCACGCAGACACGGCCCAGCATGCCGAGCTCTTCGTTGGCCGCGACCACCACAGGGCGCACCGCCGTCGCGATCCCGTGCGAGAGCTGCCAGGCACTGACGTCCAGCGGGACGCGTTTGCTGAGCAGGAAGTTCACCCGGACCCGGTCAGCGTGGGACTGGTTGGAGCTGTAGGCAAGCAGCAGGCCGTCCAGATCCTCGAGTGAGAGGCCGCGGCCCAGTTTCAGTGCCACATGCTCCACGAGCTGTTCGACATCCTGCTGCTGCATCCTGCCAGACTACTGCCGGCACCTCGCCTCCGGAGAACCCGGGGACCACCCGTGCCAACGGACAGCAGGCGACACCTGACGCTTTGCCGTTCGACAAATGTCCAGCCGCCAAATTGAAAAGACCCGGATTCCCGGGGGCAGCCGCCGCTGCTGCCCGACGGCTCCTGTCGCTTGCCTCACAGCGGGATTTATTCTGGAAGTACTACTTCCCCGCATTCACCCGGGCCCATAAGGCCCCCAGCACTGGAGCCCACACATGATCATCGGTGTCCCGAAAGAAATCAAAAACAACGAATTCCGCGTCGCCATTACCGCTGCCGGCGTCCACGAGTTCCGCACCCACGGCCATTCGGTCCTGGTGGAACGCGGCGCAGGCCTGGGCTCGGGCATCACGGACGAGGAATACGCGATCGCCGGTGCCGAGATCGTCGCCGACGCCGATGACGTCTGGGCCCGCGCGGACATGGTCATGAAGGTGAAGGAACCGGTCAAGGCTGAATATCACCGTTTCCGCAAGGACCTGATCCTCTTCACCTACCTGCACCTCGCGGCCGAGCCCGAGCTGACCCAGGAACTCATCAACACCGGCGTCACCGCCATCGCCTATGAGACCGTCCAGGAGGGCCGCACGCTGCCGCTGCTCGCCCCGATGTCCGAGGTTGCCGGCCGCCTGTCCGTCCAGGTGGGCGCCACTTCGCTGATGGCACCGGCCGGCGGCAAGGGTGTGCTGCTCGGCGGCGTTCCGGGCGTCCGCCCGGCCAAGGTTGTTGTCTTGGGCGCCGGTGTTGCCGGCACCAATGCCGCCGCGATGGCCCTGGGCCTCGGCGCCGACGTCACCATCCTGGATATCAACATCAACCGCTTGCGTGAACTGGACGCCCAGTACCAGGGCCGCCTGAAGACCGTGGCCTCCAACGCCTACGAGATTGAGAAGTCCGTCGTCGACGCCGACCTCGTGATCGGCTCGGTGCTGATCCCGGGCGCCAAGGCCCCCAAGCTGGTCACCAACGAGCTCGTCTCCCGGATGAAGCCCGGCTCCGTGCTGGTCGACATCGCGGTGGACCAGGGCGGCTGCTTCGAGGACACGCACCCCACCACGCACCAGGAACCGACGTACAAGGTGCACAACACCATCTTCTACTGCGTCGCCAACATGCCCGGCGCCGTCCCGAACACGTCCACGTACGCGCTGACCAACGTCACCCTGCGCTACGCCGTCTCGCTTGCCAACCTGGGCGTCAAGGCCGCGTTTGAGCGCGACGGCGCCCTTGCCGCCGGCCTGAACATCGCAGGCGGCAAGGTGGCGCACCGCTCGGTCTCCGAGGCGCACAACCTGCCCCTCGTCACCGACTGGCACCAGCTGGTCTCCGCGTAGCATCCGCTTCCGGACAACGGCAGCCATCCTTCCCGTGGATGGCTGCCGTTGTCCGTTTAATCCGCCAGCGCCCGGGCCTGCTCGATCAGCCGCAGCACCTCAACCGGCCCCGCCGGATCCACGGGGAGGGGCAGCACGGAGGCGGCCCCGCCGTCGTTGATCTTCGCCGCCAGGATCCGGTAAAACTCCGGGTAGGCGCCACGCTTGGTGGGCAGCCGATCCACGTGGCCGTCCCGCCCGAACAGCCCGGCCCAGTCCCGGTCCTCAACGCCGTAGTCCGGGTCCAGCGGTCTGCCGCCGGCCACAATAAACGGCTCCTGCGGGTCCACTCCGTGTTTGGTGAAGCCGCCGCCACTGCCCAGGATCCGGAAACGTGGCCCCTGCTGGGCGCAGAGCATATTCATCCACAGGTGGCTCGTCACCCCGGATTCGTGCTGCAGGGCGAGGAACACATCATCGTCGGTCTTCTCCGCTGGCCGCCGCGCCGCCAGTTCGGCGTGGGTGACCTCGGCGGGACCGAACAACTGCACGGCTTGGTCCAGCAGGTGCGTGCCCAAGTCGAACAGCACCCCTCCGCCCTCGTCCGCCGTCGCGGCCGCTTTCCAGGCTTTCGACACGAGCGGGGACCAGCGTTCGAAGCGGGATTCGAACCGCGTCACCGTTCCGAGGGCAGCACTGTCCAGCAGGCCGCGGACGGTCAGGTAGTCGCCGTCCCAGCGCCGGTTTTGGAAAACGGTGAGCACCCGTCCCAGTCGCGCGGCCAGCTGGATAAGCTCCCGGCCTTCGGCGCTGCGCACCGTAAAGGGTTTGTCCACGACGACGTCGAGCCCGGCTTCCAGTGCGGCCCTCGCGAGCGGATAATGGGTGGCCGGCGGGGTGCCCAGGACCAGCAGGTCCAGTTCGCCGGCCAGCCCAAGGATGTCCGCCGGGGTGTCGACGATCCGGGCGCCGGGGTACCGGGTGGCGGCAGCGGACTGCCTGCCGGCGTCGGAGGTGGCGATCACAGCGACGGAGAAGGCCGGGTCTGCCGCGAGCAGCGGTGCGTGGAAGATACTGCCGGAGAGGCCGAAGCCGGCAACGGCGGTGCGGATAGGACCTGTCGAGTCGGTGGACATGGCTCCACGTTACCTTTGCCCACTCACCCGACGCTCCCTCAGATTTCGCAGAAATTCAGGCGACGCTCCCTCTAAAGGTGAGGGAGCGTCGCCCAAAAAGCTGCTAAAGGTGAGGGAGCGTCTGCAGGGGAGGTGGGGTTACTTCTTTTCCCAGCCGAGGGTGGTCCAGTCCGGAACCTGGGACAGGCTCTTGAACAGGGACGGGCCGTAGTTGGCCAGGCCGGTGCGCACGAAGGAGATCTGCGGCCCGTTCATCACAACACCCATGGAGAAGTATTTCTCCATGTGCTTCTTTTCAACCTCCATGGCCGCCTTGTTGCGCTCGGCGTTGTCTTCAATGGAGGAGAGCTTCTTGATCTCGGCGTCCAGTTCAGCGTCGCCGAGTTCATTTTCGTTCGTTTTGGAATCGTAGAACTGCTTGACGGCGTCGGTCGTATCCGCGCCGACGGTGTAGCCGGAGACGCTCATATAGAAGTCGCGGCTGCCCAGGACCTTGCCGAAGTCGGCCGAAGCGCGCTGGTCGATGCCGACATCCATGCCGCCGTCCTTAAGCTGCTTCTGCAGGGTCTGTGCGAAGGCCAAGGTGGTGGGGTCATCACCGAAGTTGCTGATCTTGAAGGCGGCGGGGACGCCGTCCTTTTCCATCACACCCGCTGCGTTGGCAGTGTAGCCGGCGTCGGTCAGGACCTTCTTGGCGGCGTCAGGGCCGGTTTCCTTGACGGGGTAGTTGTCCTGGTAGTACTTGGAGAACGGCAGCAGCATCATCGATCCTGAGCTTTCCTCTTCCCAGTTCAGGCCATTAAAGCGGACCTTACGGAGGGCTTCGCGGTCAACGGCGGTGAAGATCGCCTTGCGGATCGCGACGTCGGTCATCGGCGCCTTCTGCGCGTTCAGGTTCAAGCCGCCGGCGAAGAGGCGCTGGCCGCGGCGGACCTCGGAGTCCTTGGTACCGTCGAGCTGCTTGTACGGGGTGACGGTATTTGCGGAGACACCGTCGATTTCGCCGTTCTTGAAGGCGGCAATCTGGGCGCTGGTCTCAAGCTGGCGGAAGACGACTTTGTCCAGGACCGGCTTGGTGCCCCACCACTTGTCGTTCTGGGCGAGCGTGACCGTCTTGGCGGCGCTGTCGTACTGGTCCAGCTTGAACGGCCCGGCCATCCATTCCGGGTGCATCTCCCCGGTGAAGCCCTCGTTGAAGAGTGCCGGGGTGTTCACAGCCGGGTGGACAAAACCGGTGAAGAGCGCATCCAGCGGGTACACCGGCTGGGTGGTGGTAACAACGACTTCCTTGGGGCTGGAACCGGCCTTGACGGAGTCCACGAACTCGTAGGCGCCGGAGCTGACGACGTCGATGTCCTTGTTTTCGCCCTTGAGCATGTTCCAGGTGTTCTCGAAGGTCTTTACGTCGATGGGGGTGCCGTCGTTGTAGCTGGCCTTTTCGTTGACCTTGATGGTGATGGTCTGCTTGCCGTCCTTGACCTCACTCTTGACGTCTTCGCAGAAGTTCTTGTTCGGCGTGGCGGTGCCGTCGAAGTCAAAGTTCCAGCAACCCCACGTGCCGGCCTCGTCGATCGGGCGGTGCAGGGCGGTGTTGTCCGCGCTGTTGCCGTTGTTGGAGAAGCCGTTGAAGTCCGGGCCGATGTTGCCCAGCGGCAGGGTGACCGTGCCACCCGGCTGCAGGTCCTTGGCATCCTTGGCATTGATGCTGACCAATTTGGCCAGGTCACTTCCCGATTCCTGGCCTTTGGCTGCGTCCGGGCCCTTGGCGGCACCGCCCCCGCCGCAAGCGGTCAGCGCAAGCGCTGCGACGACGGCGGTAATGCCGCCGATCTTGGTCAGATTCTTCATGTGTTCCCCTTCATTCATTTGGTGCGAGTTCTGCTGAGTGAGACTGGTAACTCAGGTGGTTTCGTGGACAACAAGCATGTCCGCGTCCAGGTCGCCGTCCGGATAGAAGCAGGCGAATTGCTGGTCTGTGGGGGCCGCAGCGGCGGCCGGTGTTGCTGTTGCCGCCGGCGTCCCGTGCCGTCCGGCGTCCGCCGCCGGCACAACGGTGGCCAGCACCGGTTCCAGCGTCAGGCATTTCTCCTGCCTGGCCGGTGGCAGTGCCGCAAACACCGGGCAGCGGGTGGCGAAGTTGCACCCTGCAGGAGCTTCGAGCGGCGAGGGCAGGTCCCCCCGCAGGATGATACGTTCCCGGGTGCGTTCCACGCCGGGGTCCGGGACCGGAATCGCGGAGAGCAGGGCCCGGGTGTACGGGTGCCGCGGGTTGTCGAACACGCTGTCCACGTCCCCGATTTCCACGATCTTGCCCAGATACATCACTGCCACACGGTTGGAGATGTGCCGCACCACGGACAGGTCGTGGGCCACCATCAGGTAGCTCAGTCCGAGTTCGGCGCGGAGCTGGTCCAGGAGGTTGATAACACCGGCCTGGACTGACACGTCCAGAGCGGATACCGGCTCGTCCAGGACTACCAGTTTGGGATTCACGGCAAGGGCCCGCGCGATGCCGATCCGCTGCCGCTGGCCGCCGGAGAACTGGTTGGGGAAGCGGTTGACGTGATCGGGCTGGAGGCCCACGAGTTCCATCAGCTCCATGATCCGCTCCCGGATCCGGGGTTTGGCCATGCCGGCATTTTCAAGCGGTTCGGACAATACCTCAAAGACGGTGAAGCGGGGGTCGAGGGCGCCGGTTGGGTCCTGGAACACCATCTGCAGTTCCTTGCGCATGGCGCTTTTGGTTTTGGCGTTGGAGGCTTCCTTGTTGCTGAGGCCGCCGATGACCACCTCGCCGTCCTGGTCCTTGTGGAATTCCATGATTTCCAGCAACGTCGTGGTCTTTCCGCAGCCGGACTCGCCGACGATCGAGAAGCACTCCCCCTCTCGGATGTCGAAGCTCAACCCGTCGACAGCCTTGACAGTGCCGATCCGGCGCTTGAGTAAGGCCCCCTTCATCAGCGGGAAGTGCTTCTTGACGTCCCTGAGCTCCAGCACGGTCCGGCGCTGTTCGCGCGGGATCGCGTCGAAGCGGGAGACCGGCACCGCCGGAGCCCGGAAGATCTCATGGACGTCCACTTCGAGGCCCAAAGAGTCGGTCTTGATACAGGCGGCCAGGTGCGGCAGGCCGCCGGTCTGGTTGTCCCCGGCGACCGGCCACAGCTCCGGCTCGCCCTGCAGGCAGGCATCGCTGGCTAGTGGGCAGCGCGGCGCGAAAGAACAACCCGTGGGGGTGTGGATGAGGTTCGGCGGGATGCCCTCGATCGGCACCAGCGAGGACTTCTCGGCCGTGTCGACGCGTGGCACTGCGCCCAGCAAGCCCATTGTGTAGGGCATTCGCGGGTTGTAGTAGATCTCGTCAACGCTGCCGGTTTCCACGGGTTTGCCGGCATACATCACCATGATGTCGTCCGCCATGCCGGCGACCACGCCGAGGTCGTGTGTGATCATCACAACGGCGGCGCCGGTTTCCTCCTGCGCGGTGTGGAGGACTTCAAGGACCTGCGCCTGGATGGTGACGTCGAGCGCCGTCGTCGGTTCATCGGCGATCAGCACGCGGGGGTTGTTCGCGATGGCGATGGCGATCATCACACGCTGGCGCATACCGCCGGAGAACTCATGCGGGAAGGCCTTGAGCCGGTCCTTCGGGCTGGGAATACCCACCATGCCCAGCAGTTCGACGGCGCGCGCTTCCTTGGCCTGCCGGCTCATGGTGGGGTTGTGGACGGTCAGCGCTTCGACGATCTGGTTGCCCACCGAGTAGACCGGCGTCAGGGAGGACAACGGGTCCTGGAAGACCATGGCGATTTCGTTGCCGCGGTACTGGCACATGGCCTTGTCACTGAGACCCAGCAGTTCGGTGCCCTGGAGCCGGACCGAACCGGTGATCTCGGCCGTCGGGGGCAGCAGGCCCATGATTGCCATGGAGGTGACGGACTTTCCGGAGCCGGACTCGCCCACGATGCCCAGCGTCTTGCCGGCCCTGAGGTCAAAGTCGATGCCACGGACGGCGTGCACCACCCCGTTCTCCGTGTTGAAGCGCACCTTCAGGTCCCGGACGGAGAGCACCGCGTCCGCGGGCCCGTGCAGCCCGGCAACATGCAGACGCTCGACGGCGGAGAGGTCGGCCGATTCGGGGCTGGCGGTCATTTCGTGGCTCATGTGGTCTTCTTCTTCTTGGCATTGCCAACGGAGCTGGAGCTGGGATCGAATGCGTCGCGCAAGCCGTCGTTCATCATGGCAAGCGAACCGGTCAGCAGGAACATCACGGTCAGCGGGACCCAAAACATCCACGGGAAGGTGGAGACCTGGGAGGTGGCCTGCCCGATCAGCACACCCAGGCTGACATCCGGGACCTTGATGCCGATACCGATGAAGGAGAAGGCAACCTCGGCCAGGATCGCCCCGGTGATGCCGCGGGTGATGTCCAGGACCAGCAGCGAGCCGATGTTCGGGACCAGGTGCCGCCAAACGATCCGCCGAGGCGGGATCCCCATGTACTGGGCGGCCTTGACGAAGTCGCGTGACATCAGGGACATCGAGAGCGAGCGGATGAGGCGGGCGGTTCCCATCCAGCTGAAGACCAGCAGGACGATAATCAGCAGCAGCCAACTCGGCAAGGACTGCTGCAGTCCGTTGCCGCCACCGCTCGTGGCCACGGCGACGACCAGCAGCGCCGGCATCATGATCAGGGCTTCGAGGATGAACAGCATCACCTTGTCCACCTTCCCGCCGAAATAGGCCATGGTGCAGCCGTACACGGCGGCGATCAGCACGGAGACGAGGCCAACGACGAGGCCGATCAGGATGGAGATCCGGGTGCCCTCCACGGTCAGGGCGTAGAGGTCGATCCCGGCCTGGGAGGTACCAAGCAGGTGTTCGGACGACGGCGGCATTCCAATGTTGAACGCATCGATAGTCTCCTTGTCCCAGCTGGTGAAGAAGCCGCCAATGAAGGAGAACAGCGTCAGGGCCAAGAAGACGGCCAGGCCAACGACGGCTGTTTTGTTCCGCAGGAAGCGGCGAAGGATGATCGAGGACTTCGCGATGACAACATCGCTGTTTTCGATCTTCGCCTCGCTGGCAACGGCGGCCGGGTCGGTCGTATTGAGGTTTGTCATGTTTACTGCACCCGCACTCTCGGGTCGACAAGCGTGGTGGCGAAGTCCGCGAGGATCGCGCCGATCGCGAAGATCACGGAGCCGTAGGCGAGCGTGGCCGTCGCGGCGTTGACATCCTGCAAGGCAATCGCGTCGATGCTCCAGGAGCCGACGCCGTGCCAGGCGAAGATCTTCTCGGCGAAGAAACCGCCGGCGAAGATGGCAGGGATGGTGAAGGCAATGCTCTGCGCCACAGGGATGAAGGAAACCCGCAGGGCATGCCGGCTGATGGCCTGGTTGCGGGTCAGCCCCTTGGCGCGTGCAGTCCGGACAAAGTCGGCGTTGACATTGTCCAGGAGGTACTGGCGCTGCGCGATCTGGTAAGTGCCCCAACCCACGATGGTGATAGCGAAGGTGGGCACCGCGTAGTGGGCCAGCATGTCGATGAATTGGGCCCAGCCGCTGCCGTCCAGCCCGGGCGTGGAGATGCCGGTGACGAAGAAAATGCGTTCGCCCACCGTCTCGTTGATGTTGATGGCACCGAGCTGCACCAGGAAGTAAGCGATCGGTGCGGGCACGATGTACACGAGGTAGCTGTAAGAGGTAATGACCCGGTCCGAGGCTTTGTATTGCCGTGCTGCCGTGTACACACCCAGTGCGACGCCGATGATCAGGGTCAGGATGATGGAGGCCAGGAAGAGCCGGGTCGAGATCCAGACCCGATCGCCGAATTCTGCGTTGATAAAGGCGCCGTTGGGGCTGCGTCCCCAGTCCCAGCGGGTGACGATCGCGGTGAGCCACTCAACGTAGCGGTCCCAGGCGCTGAGCGCCGGGTCCAGGCCCTTGAGGCGGAAGGAGTTGGCCACCTGCTCGGGGGTGGGCCTTGGGATCCGCTCCTGCTCCAGCAGTGCCGGCTTCAAGGTATTTACGGCCAGGAAATATCCTGCCGTGGTGGTCAGGAAGATCATAAAGACGTATGTGAGAGCACGTTTGGCGAGGTATCGGAGCATGGGACGACTAGTTCTGGATCGCCGTTGCCTGCGCGGCGCGTGCCGGGGCGGGGCCGGCAGCAGCAGCCTCGCCGCGTGCAGGAATATGAAAAGTAGTCACAACTAGATCCTTCCCTAGTCCCTATCCGGCAGGGGATTACCGCTGCTGATCCGGGATCCGGGCCAGTGGGTATCTGGCCATCCGCAGGCCGTGAGGCAAGTCCGTGTGGACTATGTTGCGGATCACATTCCAGAGGAAACTATCACATGGACTCCTCCCCCGGACGACCTGCCCCGCAGTTCCCCGGGGCAGGTATCAGATCGTTATGAATAACTCCCGGGAATTGATTTGGGTTTCCCGCCGGGGTGGGGTTCCGGTTGGGGTTGGGCCCCGCGCACGATGCGCGAAACGAGATCCCGCCAGGAATCGGCGAGTCGCGCGGGGGAAATCCCGTTCACACGGACGGCATGAAGGAGACGCTCGGGTTCCAGGACGGCACTCAATGAGGTGGCCATCAGCCAAGGGTCAGCCGTAACGCCCGCGTCCCGCAGGAGCACCTCCAGGTGCCGATGCCAGAGCGCCGCCGCGGGGACGTCGAACCGGTTGGGTGCCGAGATGTCCGCAGCCCTTGCCAGCTCGCCGAATTCCAATACCCAGGCAATGCGCTCCCCGCCACAGGCGATCAGCCGCTCCAGCGGCGGAGCCCCGGGTCCCAGCGGTGGCGGGCCAAACATAAAGCGCTGCTGGAACGCGGCCTCCGCATCACTGAGCAGGGTCATCATGAGCCCTGCCCGGCTGCCGAACCGCCGGAACACGGTCCCCTTCCCCACACCGGCCCGCTGGGCCAGGGCGCCCATGGTCAAGCCGTCCGCCCCACACTCGTCGACGAGCTCGCGGGCGGCCCGCAACAGCAGCCCGCGGTTCCGGGCGGCATCGCGGCGTTCGGACTCCACGCCGGGACGGATAGGGATCAGGCTCACACCCCACATCCTAGCCCCGGGGAATATAAGCGGACCGCAGTCCGTTTTCAATCGTAAGGGCCGGAACCGGCCTCATCTGTTCAGCCAGCCGCAGGATGGTCCGCGGCGCGACATCTAGGAGTCCACATGTCCAAGAACACCGTCCTCACCCTGGTCGGCAGCTTGCGCGCCGGATCCACGAACCAGCAGCTGGCTGAAGCAATCCAGCTGAACGCCCCGGAAAATGTTGAAGTTCTGATCCACGACAGCCTGGGCAACATACCCTTCTACAACGAGGACATCGACGTTGAAGGCCAGGTTCCCGCCGCCGCGGCCGCCCTGCGTGCCGCTGCCAACGCCGCCGACACCCTGCTGCTGGTAACGCCGGAGCACAACGGCACGGTTCCCGCCTCGCTCAAAAACGCCATCGACTGGCTGTCCCGCCCCTTCGGCGCAGGCGCCCTGAGCGGCAAGCCGACCGCCGTCGTCGGAACCGCCTTCGGCCAGTTCGGCGGAGTCTGGGCCCAGGACGAGGCCCGCAAGGCCGCCGGAATCGCCGGCGCCCGGATCCTCGACACCGTCAAGCTGGCCGTGCCGGGCTCCATGGTCCGTTTCGCCGAGATCCACCCGAAGGATGACGCCGAGGTTGTCGAGCAGATCAAGGCCGTCTTCGATGCGCTGGACGAATCCCGCGCGGTCTCCGCAGCATAGCTCCAGCCCCGCCCTTCATCCTTGACGTCCCCGGCAGGCCCTGCCGGGGACATTCTGCGTCCGGCCGGGAATACTGCGGCTTCGGGCGACCTTGTGAACAATCGTTGCCTCCAAGACAACACGGGTTGTACGCTGGGACTGTGACCCACGAAACACTTGACACCGCAGAAGCACTTCCGGCCGAGGCCATTGACGCAATCGAACGTGCGGCATCGTCCGCCCACCGCCACGAGGATCTGTTCTCGGAGCGCGCAGCAAATATCAAGCAATCGGCAGTCCGGGATGTCTTCGACATCTCGATGCGCCCCGGCCTCGTCTCGCTGGCCGGCGGCAGCCCGTACCTGCAGTCGCTGCCCCTGGCACGGCTCGGCGAGACCGCCGCGAAGATCATCGCGGAACAGGGTATGACCGCACTGCAATACGGCGGCGGGCAAGGCACCGAGGAACTCCGCAGCCAGATCTGCGAAGTGATGGCCGCGGAGGGAATCCTGGACGCCAGACCCGAAAACGTGGTGATCACCGCCGGCTCGCAGTCAGCGCAGGACGTTGCGACCAAGGTCTTCTGCAACCCCGGCGACGTTGTTCTCGTTGAGGATCCCACCTACGTCGGCGCCCTCAACACCTTCGAGGCCTACCAGGTCGAGGTCGCCACCGTACCCATGGACGGTGATGGCATCGTCCCAGACCTGCTGGAGGCCAAGATCGCCGCTCTGCAGACGGCGGGCAAGAGCATCAAGTTTTTGTACACCATCCCAAGCTTCAACAACCCCTCCGGGGTAACACTGTCCGCGGAGCGGCGGCAACAGGTCGTGGATATATGCCGCAATGCGAATATTTTGGTGCTTGAGGACAACCCTTACGGGCTGCTCCGGTTCGACGGCAAGCCCCTCATCCCGCTGCGGGCCGCCAACCCGGACGACGTAATCTACATGGGGTCGTTCTCGAAAATCTTTGCACCGGGGCTCCGGATCGGTTGGGCGCTCGTCCCGGCGCACCTACAGCGCCGCTATTACCTGGCTTCAGAGGCTGTCACACTATGCCCGCCGACCCTGAACCAGATGCTCGTCTCCGCCTATCTCCGGGACTACGACTGGCGCGGCCAGATCGAGACCTACCGGGGCCTCTACCAGGAGCGCTGCACCGCAATGCTGGCCGCCTTGGATGAGTTCATGCCGCCGGGCGTGAGCTGGACCCGGCCGGAGGGCGGCTTCTTCGTTTGGGTGACCCTGCCCGAGGGCGTAGACACCTATCCCCTGCTGGCAAAAGCGATTAACGCCGGGGTGGTCTTTATTCCTGGGGCTGCCTTCACCCATTCCGATGAGCCATCCCACAAGATTCGACTCGCCTTTAGTGCGGTCCCGCCGGAATCCATCCGCGAAGGCGTCCGGCGGCTGGCGCCGGTCCTGCGCGAAGCGATCGTTGCGGGGTAGCCTGAATCATCGGCCCATGGCCACAGAAGTTTGTTGACCTCAAAGGAGCATTCATGACCGGAATTATTGTTGTCGGCGTCGATGGCAGCGAGACTGCCCTGAAAGCCGCGCACACTGCCCGTGACCTGGCCGCCATTCAAGGGGCCACCCTTCACGTGGTCAGTGCGTTCGACAGCGACCGGACCGAAGTCTTCGGCAGCGGCAGCGACAAATTCATTGTCTCCGATGCGGGTGAAGCCGAGAAGGTCGCCCGACGGGTCGCCGACAGCCTCCGGACGCCGGCACTGAACGTTACCTACGCGGCCGCCCGCGGCAAACCGGCCGAAGCCCTGATCGCCGAGGCTGGCCGCTCCGGTGCGCAGATGATCGTGGTCGGCAACCGGCGGATGAAGGGACTGGGACGCGTGCTCGGCAGCGTCGCCAACTCCGTGGCGCACAACGCCCCCTGCGATGTCTACATCGCCAAGACCGACGCTTCCGACTAGGAAGCGCCGGCCAGTGGCGTCGGGCCGGGCTACCCGGCCGCCGTCCCGGAGGTCTTGAGGATCCGGCGCAGGATTTTGCCGGAAGACGACTTCGGGACGGCATCGATGAACTCGACCCGCCGGATCTTCTTGAACGGCGCCACTTTGGCCGCCACGAACTCCATGACTGCGGCCTCGTCGAGCCGCGCACCGTCGTCCCCGGGCTGGCGCACGACAAACGCCATCGGCACTTCCTGGCCGTCGGCGTCGGACGTGCCGATCACGGCGGCGTCCGCGATGCCGGGGTGGGTGAGGAGCAGCGCCTCCAGTTCCGCCGGCGCGATCTGATAGCCCTTGTACTTGATCAGCTCCTTGAGCCGGTCCACGATGGTGACCACTCCGTCGGCACGGACGGTGGCAATGTCCCCGGTATGCAGGAAGCCGTCCGGGTCGAGAGTGTCCGCCGTTTCCTCCGGCCGGTTAAGGTAGCCGAGCATCACGTTCGGTCCGCGGCACAACAAGTGACCGGGGGCGCTGACGCCCTCGTTGGGCACCTCGATCTCCTCCCCTGTGGCCGGGTCCAGCAGCCGGCAGTCCATGTTCGGGACCGTAAAGCCCACCGAGCTGACGGGGACGTCGGCGGCGTCCACCGGGATCAAGTGGGACACGGGGCTCATCTCGGTCATGCCGTAGCCCTGCAGCACACGGCAGCCTAGTCGTTCGCCCAGTTTCACGCCGAGATCGCCATCCAGCGGCGCGGCTCCGGAAAGCGTCGTGTGGACGGAACTCAGATCGTAATCAGCCACCAGCGGGTGTTTGGACAAGGCCACAGCCACGGGCGGGGCGATGAACAGGTAACTGCATTTCTGGTCCTGAATGATGCGCAGGAACTCGGTCAGTTCAAACTTCGGCATTGTCACCAGGCATGCCCGCTGCAACAACGCCAAGTTCAGCAGCACGGTCAGCCCGTAAATGTGGAAGAACGGCAGCAGCGCCAGCAAGCGGTCCTCCGGAGCGACCTTCAGCAGTCCGCGGGACTGCGCAGCGTTGGCAATCAAGTTCCGGTGGCTGAGCATCACACCCTTGGGCCGGCCGGTGGTGCCGGAGGAGTACGGCATAACGGCCACGTGGGTGGCGGAATCGAAGGTGACTTGCGGAGCCGGCGCGCCGGAGCTGAGCAGATCCTGCAGCGAGGGATGTCCGGGGGCGCCGTCGAGGACGACGAGGCGCTCTGCCGGGATACCGGCGCGGGCGGCAGCTTCCCGGGCTGCCGGGAGCAAAGCGGAGACGGTGAACAGCCACTCCGCGCCGGCGTCGGCCAACTGGAGCGCGATTTCGTCCGCCGTGTAGAGCGAGTTGACTGTGGTTACCGTCGCGCCGGCCCGCAACAGCCCGTGGAAAACGACGGCGAACGCCGGGACGTTGGGGCACAGGATGGCCGCGACACCGTGGACGCCCAGTCCTTGGGCCGCGACGGCTCCGGCCACGGCGTCGATCTGCGCGACGAGGCTCCGGTAACTCATTTCCGCGCCGCTCACGCCGTCGACAAGGGCGATCCGTTCCAGGTCGGCCTCCTCCAGGCCGCCGAAGAGGTACTCATAAAGGCTTACGTCGGGAATTTCCACATCGGGGAACGGGCTCGAAAACACGCAATATCTCCTTTGATCCGCGTCCGCACGGTTGGCGGCGGCTGGTGCAACTCTAATGCCGCCGGCCGGCCCTGGACAGGAACTGTGTTGAGCCGCGTCACTGCCCTCCGTGGCTAGCCTCACGCTGATTCCGGCCGGGCGCAGCATCGGCACGGCGGTAAAATTGGAGCTGCCCCCACCGGCGTGGACATCCAACTTTCTCACTTGGGGGACCACAATGCCCACTCTTCAGCGCCGCCAGCTCGTTGGCCACGACATACTCCTGGCCCGTCACGGCAACCACATCAGCACCATGCGGGTGGACCGCGGGGCCGGCCGGGTTATCGCTTTTTTGGACGACGGCTCCACCGACAGTGCACCCAACGTCATCTCCCCCGGGCTCCGGATGCCGGACACCATCCGGAGCGTCCTGCGCGAGGACTGGAAGTTCTTCGCTGTGGTCACCGCGTGCACCTCCGGCTTCGCCGCGGTGATGATGGCGGCCGCCGCCGCCCTGGCCGGGATCAGCGGGGATCCGGGCCTGGCCGCGATGCTGTCGAGCTACTCGGGCACCTAGCACCCACGGGGCTCAGTCGAGCAGGAGGGCGGGCTCTTCCAGGATCGCCGCCACGTCGGCCATAAACCGCGCCGAGAGGTCGCCGTCGACCACCCGGTGGTCGAACGAGCCGCCGAGCGTTGTAATCCAGCGCGGAATCACTTCGCCGTCGAGGACCCAGGGCTTCTGCTTAATGGTGCCAAAAGCCACGATCGCCACCTCGCCCGGGTTGATGATCGGTGTGCCCGTGTCGATGCCGAGGGCCCCGATGTTGGTGACCGTCAAGGTCCCACCTTGCATCTGGGCGGGCTGGGTCTTTCCGGCCCGGGCAGTGGTCGCAAGGTCATTCAGGGCCAGGGCCAGCTCTTTTAGCGACAGGTCCTGGGCGTTCTTGATGTTCGGGACCATCAGGCCACGGGGCGTTGCCGCCGCAATTCCCAAATTCATAAAGTGCTTGACATGGATCTCGGCGGAGTCGCTGCCGTCCTGGTTGTCCACCCAGGTTGCGTTGACGCTCGGGTTCCTTGCCGCCGCCCAGATGACCGCCTTGGCGAGGATCAGGAGCGGGGAAACCTTGATGCCTTCAAAATCACGGGAGGCCTTGAGCCGTTTGACGAACTCCATGGTCCGGCTGGCGTCGACGTCGACAAAGATGCTGACGTGCGGGGCCGCAAAGGCCGACTCGACCATGGCCCGCGCGGTGGCCTTGCGGACGCCCTTGACCGGAATCCGCTCGATCCGCCGTTCCTGCGGGCTGCCCGTCCTGCCCCAGAAAGTGTCCGCCTTATCCAGTTCCGCGTCGCGCTGGGACTGGTAACTGACCAGGTCTTCGCGGGTCACTTCGCCGCGGGCCCCGGTGGGGACGACGTCGGCCAGATCGATGCCAAGGTCGCGGGCAATCTTTCGCACCGGAGGCTTGGCCAGAACCCGGCTGACCAGGCCTGTGATGGCCCCGCCGAGGGTGGGACGCTGATCCGGCGCGGCAGCCGCGGCCGGGCGTTCGGCGTGCGCGACGACTTCCGGACTGATCCAGATGTCGTGGCTCTCGACCGGCTCAGCCAGCGCTGCCGGTTCTGCGGCCGGGGCCGCGGACACCGCCTGCCTGGCTGCCGGCGGGGCAACCCGCCGGCGGCGCTTGACGGCGTCGGCCTTGGGACCGGAACCCACCAGGGGACCGGCGGCCGGGCGGCCGTCCGATTCGACGGCGTCGAGCGTGTCCTCCGCCAGCGTGCCGTAAAGCGGCGCATCGGGAGCCGTCGGTTCTGGAGCCGTCGGTTTGGGAGCCGGCGCGCCGGCAGCAGCCTGGGCGTCGGTCACGCTGATGATCGCGGTTCCGACGTCTACCGTCAGTCCCTCCGCGACCAGGAGTTCGGTGACGGTACCAGCGAACGGCGAGGGCAGCTCGACCAGGGATTTTGCCGTCTCGATTTCGCAGAGGACATCGTTGATGGCCACCGTGTCGCCGGGCTTAACCTTCCAGGCGACGATCTCGGCCTCGGTCAGTCCTTCGCCCACATCGGGGAGGTTGAACTTGTGGAGAGTCATGTTGTCCTTGTTGGGAGAAGGCGCCTCAGCGGGAAGCGGCCGGGAGGGAAGGGCTCAGTCAGTAGGAGAGGGCACGGTCCAGTGCCTCAAGGATCCGGTCGATGTCCGGCAGGTAGTCTTCCTCCACCTTGGCCACCGGGTAGGGCATGTGGAAGCCGCCGACGCGGATCACAGGCGCCTCGAGGGAGTGGAAGGCGCGCTCACTGACCCGGGCCGCGATTTCGCCGCCGATGCCGCCGAAGGTGGGAGCCTCGTGGGCCACAATCAGCCGGCCGGTCTTCTTAACGGAGTCCGTGACGGTGTCGAAGTCGATTGGCGAAATGGAACGGAGGTCGATCACCTCGACGCTGTGACCGTCCTCGGCGGCGGCATTGGCGGCCGCGAGGGCCACCGGCACCAGCGGGCCGTAGACAACCACTGTGGCGTCCGTGCCCTCGCGGAGGACATGGGCCTTAAACGGGTCTGCGGAGGCGCCGGGGGAACCGGTGTCGACCTCGCCCTTGAGCCAGTAGCGGCGTTTGGGTTCGAAAACAATCACAGGGTCCTGGCACTCGACTGCCTGCTGGATCATCCAGTAGGCGTCGTGCGGGTTCGACGGGGTGATGATGCGCAGTCCGGCGGTATGGGCGAACAATGCCTCCGGGGACTCCGAGTGGTGTTCGATCGAGCCGATGCCGCCGCCATAAGGGATCCTGATGACAACGGGTACCGTCAGGTTGCCGTTGCTGCGGGCACGCATTTTGGCCAGCTGCGTGGTGATCTGGTTGAAGCCCGGAAAGACGAACCCGTCGAACTGGATTTCACAGATGGGCAGGTACCCGCGCAGGGACAACCCGATCGCGGTACCTACGATGCCGGACTCCGCCAGCGGGGTGTCCACCACGCGGTCGGCACCGAATTCGGCGATCAGGCCGTCGGTGACGCGGTATACGCCGCCCAGGGGCCCAATGTCCTCGCCCATCAGCAGTGACCGGGGGTGGTCCGTCAACGTTGCTCGGAGGCCTTCATTGATGGCCTTGGCAATGGTCATGGTGGTCATCAGTTGGCACCTTCTGCCGGGGCCGCCGAATCGTCGGCGAAGCCTGCGCTGTACTCCTCGAACCAGGCCAGTTCCTCGGCCACCAGCGGGTGGGCTTCCACGTAGGTGTTGGCGAAGGCGGTCCGGATGTCAGGGGTTTCCAGGTCGTGGGTGGTTTTTCGGACATACGCGGCGAGATCGTCGCCGTCGGCCTTGACCTGAGCGAAGAATGCCTCGTCGGCGAAGCCTTCTGCGCGCAGGTACTTCTCCAGCCGTTCCAGCGGATCCTTGGCCCGCCACCGGCTTTCCTCGGCTGATTCCCGGTACTTCGTGGGATCGTCAGCCGTGGTGTGCGCGCCGACACGGTAGGTAAACGCCTCGATCAACACCGGGCCCTCGCCCTGGCGGGCACGTTCCAGCGCCCACTCGGTCACGGCATGGACGGCGATCACGTCGTTACCGTCCACCCGGATGCCCGGGAACCCGTAGCCTTTGGCCCGGTCGGCCAGCGGGACTCGGGTTTGCACGGAACTAGGGACGGAGATCGCCCAGTGATTGTTCTGGCAGAAAAAAACGACGGGGGCCTTATACGAGGATGCGAAGACCATGGATTCATGGACGTCGCCTTCGGAGCTGGCGCCGTCGCCGAAATAGACCATAACGGCCGCCTTGGGCTCCGGAACCTGCGACGTTGCCCCGTTCGCTGTTGCGGCGGCCGCCGCGAACTTCTGGTCGCGCTGGATTCCCATTGCGTAGCCGACCGCGTGCGGAGTCTGCGCGGCGAGGACAAGTGTGTAGAGATGAAAGTTGGTGTCCTTGGGGTTCCAGCCACCGTTGGACACCCCGCGGAACTGTCGCAGCAGCTCGGCAAGATCCACGTTGCGGGTCAGGGCGACGCCGTGTTCGCGGTAGGTGGGGAAGATGTAGTCCTGTGGCTGGCTGGCCCTGCCGGAGCCGATCTGGGCGGCTTCCTGACCGGTGAGGGGAACCCAGAGGGCCAGCTGGCCCTGGCGTTGCAGCGCAGTCGCCTCGACGTCGAAGCGGCGGATTTTCGCCATATCGGCGTAGAAGCCGCGCAGTTTTTCCGGGTCGAGCCGCTCGGCGTATTCCGAGTAGACGGGATCCGAGCCGAGCGTGCCGTCGGGGGCGAGCAACTGCACCATCGGCTCATCCGGGTCCCCCCCGTGGGCTTCGGCTTCAGCCTCGAGCTGATCCTCAATGTCGGTTCCGTCGAACTCGGTAGAGGGCAGATGTGTGGCGCCCATACCGTCTCCTTGCTTGCCGCATCCGAATGCGTCGCAATCGCTGGGATATATGCCCTGCCGGTTATGCATTCCCGGGCCGGCATATATTTTGGCTTACTGGTCCTAACTTTATCCTCAGCCGGCCAGCCTCGGCCGTTATGTTAAGCGCTAGGAACGCCGTGGCGGTTTTGTATAGATCGCACAGAGCTCAAGGAACCGGGTATTGGCGTCGGCTTCGCCGATGCTGACCCGCACACCCTCGTTGGCGAAGGCCCGGACGGAGAGGGCCCGCTCCCCTGCCAGGGCGGCAAATTCGGTGCTGTCGGGACCGAGGTCGAGCCACACGAAGTTGCCCTGCGCCTCCGGCACGAACCAGCCCAGCGACCGCAGCCCGGCCGTGACCCGGTCACGTTCGTCCACAATGCTTTGTACCCTTTCTACAACATCACCGAAGTGCTGCAGCGATGCCACGGCAGCTGTTTCGGCGATCTGGGAGACCGCGAACGGGGTGGCGGCTACGCGCAGGTGCTGCGTGAGCTCGGGGTGGGACACGCTGTACCCAACGCGCAGCCCGGCGAGGCCGTGGGCCTTTGAAAACGTCCGCAAGACAACAACGTTGGGGTACTTCCGGTACATTTCGATGCCGTCGACGGCGTGCTCGTCGCGGACGAACTCCTGGTAAGCCTCATCGATGACCACCAGGACATCCGAGGGTATCCGGTTGATGAAACGTTCGGTGTCCGCGGTGGTCAGGATCGGCCCGGTGGGGTTGTTTGGGGTGCAGAGCAGGATCATCCGGGTCCGGGCCGTCACCGCTGCGGCCATGGCGTCGAGATCGTGGCGTCCCTCACCGGTCAGCGGGATCCTGACGCTGTCTGCGCCGGCCAGGCCGACGCAGATCGGATAGGCCTCGAAGGAGCGCCAGGCGTAGATGACCTCGTCGGGCTTGCCGTCGTCGTTCTGCCCCGCGAAGGTCGTCAGGAGCTGGTTTAGCGCGCCGAGGCTGCCGGCTCCGGTGACGATGTCCTCCGCTGGAACGCCAAGGAACGCAGCGAGGGCGCCGCGCAGCTTGCTGCTCAAAGGATCCGGGTAGCGGTTGAAATCGGTCTGCGCTGCGATGGCCTGCTGCACTGCAGGAATCGGTGGCAGCGGGTTTTCATTGGAGGAAAGCTTGTAGCTGACCAGGCCTTCGACGGGGACTGGCGGCTTGCCGGCCGCGTAGCGGGGAAGGAGGTCTACCACCGGACGTGGCTTGATGCCCCCGGCCGGGTTATCTGATGAAGTCATACCAACAGCCTACGTCGGGTCTTTGCCGCGGGTGGGAGATACGGCCCCTGCCCGTGCCGCCGGGCTTATGACAGCATGGGGCCATGCGCTCCTTCATCGTACGCGTCATCATCAATGCCCTGGCCCTGGGAATCGCTTGTTGGATCCTCACCGGCCTGAACATTTCCACCGCAGGCGACGACACCCTCAGCATCGTCCTGGGCTACCTGTTCATCGGCCTGATCTTCGGCGTTGTCAACGCGGTCGTCAAGCCGATCGTCAGCCTCCTGTCATTGCCGATCACCATCCTGACCGTGGGCCTTTTCACCGTGGTCATCAACGCCGGAATGCTCTACCTGACGTCCTGGATCAGCAGCTACACCGCTGTGCATTTCACGATTGATACCTTCTTCTGGACAGCGGTTTTGGCCGCCCTTGTAATCAGCGCAGTGTCGCTCCTTGCGAGTGCCCTCCCCGCGCTCGACCGCTAGGAAGTCTGCGCGAACCCATCGGCCGGGCCTGCGCAGGCTAGGCCGCTGGCCGTTGGGTTGCCGGTCCCGTGACTTCCCCGGGGTTGCGCCGCGGCCCCGGAGCCATCGGCGCCGAGCGCCGAGGCGATGGCATAGCCTCGCGCCGGAGGGAGAACCGAGTCACCGCGGCGGGTCCGCCCGCGCCAACCACTGCCGCGAGCGCGGCTGTGGAAGCCTGCAGCGAGGGATCCCGGCTGACCGCGATGTCTCGGGCACCCTCGGCATAACGTCCCAGGTCGTGGCCCGGCCCCAGGCCCGGACCCAGCCATTCAGGTGCGGGAATCGGGCTGGTTAGCGTGACGGTCACCCGTTCCTTCGTGTCGGGGTTGGGCACTCCGTCCGCCCCGGGGACCCAATCCTGAACATGTTCCAGGTGCAGACTGCTGGCACCGCCGGCAAGTTCAATCCCGCCCACCGGGGAACCTGCCGTGAGCACAAACTTCAGCTCGTAGGCGGCCAGGAATGCCTTGTCCCGGCCAAGGTTCATGGCGTGGATACCACCCTGGCTGTAGCCGACGGCGGCCACCTGGTCTCCTGCCCCGGCGCCCGCCGCTGCCAGTGCCTGCCGGATGGCCGCTGCAGTCCCGGCCGAGTCGTACCCCAAGGCCTCAGCGATGCCTGCCGTGTCAAACGGGTTGGTCCCCTGCTGGGGCCCATCCACCTGTGTTCCGGGGATGATCACCACCCATGCCGGGTGGCCGTTGTCCTGCATGCGGAGGATCTCGATATCACCGCTGTTGCGGCCGATTGCCCCGGCCCGCAGCAGCAGTCCGGCCGGTGAGACGTCGACATCCTCCGTCCACGTTTCGCTGGCCGCGATGTGCACGGGTCGGGGCCGCAGGAACTCCAGGCCCGGGACGGCCGCCAAACCGCGGATGGCAGAGCGGACACCGGCCCCGTCGCCGGAACCGCCTGCAACGGCGGGGCCCGCCGGTAGCCCAAGCAGCAGCGCCAGCCTCCCGGGGGCCATAGCCACCTCGTCCTCCACCGTGTCGCGGAGGGTGATGGGAGGCAGACCGGCCAGCCCCCACAGCGGGAGGAAGCCCGGGCCGCTTCGGCCGATCCGCAGCAGCAAGGCGTTCCGGGCTTCGGCGAACTCATACTCACGGTGGCTCGCCCGGACCTCGCGGCAAAGCCGTTCCAATCCGATCCGGACTTGGCCCACGGCCCGGGCACCTTCCCCGACCGCGAGGATTGGCTGGCTGCCGTAGGCGTGCGGGTCGGGCTGGTACGGCAGCAGCGCGCGGCGTACCCTGCCTGTTTCCGCTTCCGCCTCCGCCAGCTCCCCGGCGATCCTCTCGAGTGCCGATGCTCCCGCCAGTAACTCCTCAAACTGGAAACTGAGCCCGCCCACGCCGCCACGGATCTGCAGCGTTCCATCCACCGGGGCAGCCGGGACAGGCGCTGCCCCGGAACCGTCCGGCGGGGCCCCGGCCATCAGTAGCCTGGCCGTCCCTGGGCCACCGCCACGCTCCCGGCATGCCGAAGCACTGCGGCCACGGCATCGTGCAATGCAATCCGGCCGTGGCGCAGGGACGCGGCCTGCACGGACAGCGCCGTCCGGTAGGCCCGGCCGGCCGGGGACTGCCAGCTTTGCAGTTCCAGCCTGACCAGATCCGCGAGCGCGGCGTCGGCGCGGTCGGCGCAGCCAGCCAGCCGGGCAGCAAGCTGCTGAACCTCATAACTGCGTGATGCGCACGCCTCGGCCTCCGCGGCCAACAAGGCCCCGGAGGATGTGCCGCCCGCACCAACGCTGATTCCGGCTGTCCCGCTGTCCATAACACCGACGCTAGGGACCCCGGTGAGCACCCGAAAGCCCCCCGCGGCGCCATGTGGACAACCGCCGGTGAAGGCGGCGCCGGGGAGGGGGAAGCTGCCGGAAGTCACATGGTTCAGCACACTTAAAGCCCGGCACGACTTCGTGAAAGAATCGGAGCATGCCTGAAACTGCCGCCACAGCCGATACCCGCACGCCGTCCGGACGCCTGGCCCTCGCCGACTCCCCACAACAGATCGCGCTCGGCCCGCTGGACGGCCGGTACCAGTCCGCCGTCGCGCCGCTGGTCGACTACCTGTCCGAGGCCGCCCTGAACCGTGACCGGGTCGCCGTCGAGGTTGAATGGCTGATTCACTTGACCGGCAACAACGTGCTGCCGGGCGCCGGCCCCCTGAGCGCGGCGCAGCAGGAGAAGCTGCGCGCTATCGTCACCGAATTCGACGCCGGTTCAATCACGGAACTGGCGGACATCGAAGCCGTCACGGTGCACGACGTCAAGGCCGTGGAGTACTACATCGGCCGCCGCCTGCCCGGGATCGGCATCGAGGACCTGACGGCCATGGTGCACTTTGGCTGCACCTCCGAGGACATCAACAACCTCTCCTACGCCCTCGGCATCAAGGGCGCCGTCGAGGACGTCTGGCTGCCCGCCGCCCGCAAGCTCGTTGCGCAGATCAGCGCCATGGCCGAGGAGAACCGGTCCGTGCCGATGCTCTCGCGCACGCACGGCCAGCCGGCAACTCCCACCACGCTCGGCAAGGAACTTGCCGTTATCGCGCACCGCCTGACCCGGCAGCTGGACCGCATCGCCCGGACCGAATACCTCGGAAAAATCAACGGCGCGACCGGCACCTACGCCGCCCATGTCGCCTCCGTACCCGGTGCCGACTGGCAGCACGTTGCCAAGAGCTTTGTTGAGGGCCTGGGCCTGAGCTGGAACCCGCTGACCACCCAGATTGAAAGCCACGACTGGCAGGCGGAGCTGTACGCCGACGTCGCGCGGTTTAACCGGATCCTGCACAACGTTTGCACAGACATCTGGAGCTACATCTCAATTGGCTACTTCGTGCAGATTCCGGTCGCGGGAGCCACCGGATCCTCCACCATGCCGCACAAAGTCAACCCGATCCGCTTCGAAAACGCCGAGGCCAACCTGGAGATCTCCGCCGGGCTGCTGGACGTCCTGGGATCCACCCTGGTCACTTCCCGCTGGCAGCGGGACCTCACGGATTCCTCTTCGCAGCGCAACATTGGTGTGGCGTTCGGCCATTCGCTGCTGGCCATCTCCAACGTCGCGAAGGGCTTGGACCGGCTCAAGGTCGCCGAAGAGACGCTGGCCGCGGACCTCGACACCAACTGGGAAGTCCTGGGTGAGGCCATCCAGATGGTGATGCGGGCGGAAGCGATCGCCGGCGTGGAAGGGATGGAAAACCCCTACGAGCGGCTCAAGGACCTGACCCGCGGGCAGCGAGTCGACGCGGCCCGGATGCAGGAGTTTGTGCAGAGCCTGGGCCTGTCCCCCGACGCCGAAGCCCGGCTGCTCGCGCTGACCCCCGGCAAGTACACCGGAATCGCGGACCAGCTGGTGGACCACCTGGCATGAGGCTCCTGCTCATCCGCCACGGCCAGACCCCCGGGAACGTCCTGGGACAACTGGACACCGCCCACCCGGGTCCAGGGCTGACCAAGCTCGGCGAGCGGCAGGCAGCCGCCCTGGCGCGGTCGCTGGCGCATGAGCAGATCGAGCTGCTGTTCGCCTCGACCCTGATCCGCACCCAGATCACGGCTGCGCCGCTGTCGACCGTCCGCGGCCTGGAGATCGAGGTGCTGGCGGGGCTGCAGGAGATCGAGGCAGGGGCGTTGGAGAAGCTCACCGACAAGGAATCTCACCTGCGTTACCTCACTACTGTGTTTGAGTGGGCGGCCGGGGAACTGGACCGCAGGATGCCGGCCGGACCCAGCGGGCACGAGTTCTTCGAGCGCTATGACGCCTCGATCGCACGGATCGCCGACGCGGCCGCGGCGAGCGGCGGCGCCGGGGCGGTGGCCGTGGTCAGCCACGGCGCCGCGATCCGGGCTTGGGCAGGGCGCCGGGCCGCGAACGTGGCGCCGGACTTCGCCGCACGCCATGTCCTCGCCAACACCGGGATCGTGGCGCTGGAAGGGGACCCCGACGCCGGCTGGCGGCTCATCCATTGGGACGACAGTCCCGTGGGCGGCCTGGCCCTGGCGGATCCGACGGCGGAAGACCCCACCGGCCGCCCCCGCTAACGAAATTCTTCGAACCCTAACGCGCAGGAAACACTGCCGAAACCGGCACTGCCTAGCCTTGATCTGCATAACCCTTCGGCGAAGCGAGGAAGCCATGCAGACCAACCCGCGGCTCAACATCCGGCAGGTCACTTGGGCCAACCCGGTGGGTGCGGATCTCCGCGCCGCCCAGCAGGCCGAACTCGATGCCCGCTTCGGCCGGGATGACCACGAACCCGGCCCGCCGCCGTCCGAGGCGGACACGGCCGTGTTCCTGGTCGCCCACGACAAGGCCTCCGGCCAGCCGGTGGGCTGCGGCGGCCTGCGCATCCTCGATGCGCACACCGCCGAGATCAAACGGCTCTATGTACTCCCATACACCCGCGGCTCCGGGGTGGCCAGCTCCATCCTTGCGGCACTGGAAGCGCAGGCCCATTCCCTGGGCATCATTTCCATCACCGCGGAGGCAGGCTCGGTCCAGACCGACGGCCGGCAATTCTACGAAAACTCCGGCTTCGTCCCGGTGCCGAACTTCGGCCCGTACGTCGGCGTGGAGCACTCGTATTGTTATGCGAAGGGCATCGACTCGCACACCGCCGCGCACACCGCCATGGCCTGAGCCGCGTCCCGCGCCGAAGCAGGGCGCGTCGGACAGGACGGCTAATGCGCGCCCGGCCAGCCGGTGTACGCCTCGGCGAGGTAGGCACGCCCGTGGCGCGATGCCACCAGCGAGTTGAGTTCGCCGAGCTGCCGGGCGCGGGCGAAATCGTCGGCCCCCACGGGGGTGTGCAGCATGGACGTCATCCAGTAGGAGAACTGCTGGGCCTTCCAGACCCGGTCCAGGGCCCGGTCGCTGTAAGCATCCAGGAGCACGGAGTTACCTGAGGTATAGAAGCTGTCGAGGCCCTCGAACAGCACCTTGACGTCATGCAGCGCCAGGTTCAGGCCCTTGGCGCCGGTCGGCGGGACCGTGTGGGCGGCGTCGCCGGCGAGGAAGAGCTTGCCGTGCCGCATCGGTGCGTGCACAAAGCTGCGGAACTTCAGGACCATCTTGTCGATGACCGGGCCCTCCTTAAGCTCAAAGCCGTTGCCGTTGACCCGGCTGCGGAAGGCGTCCCAGATCCGGTCGTCGCTCCAGTTGTTGACGTCCTCGTTCGGATCGCACTGGAAATACATCCGCTGGACAGTTTCGGTCCGCTGGCTGATTAGGGCAAAGCCGTTCTCGGAGTTGGCGTAAATCAGTTCATCGGAACTGCGCGGAGCCTCGGCCAGGATCCCGAACCAGGCGAAGGGATACTCGTGGAAATACCACGTGCGCTGCGCCTCCGGAATCTGGAAGCGGCTGTGGCTGCGCGAGCCGTCCGCGCCTACGATGAAGTCCGCCTGCAGCTCCCAGTCCACTCCCTCGGCATCGGTGAACCAGACCCTCGGCTTGCTCTCCAGGTCGTGGATGGTGCTGTCGGTGACGCCGTAGCGGACATCGCCGCCGTCGCTCTGGCGACGGGCGGCGAGATCGAGGAAAACATCGGTCTGGGGATAGAGCCAGACCGACTCCCCAACGAGGTCCTGGAAGTCGATGCGGTGGCTCTCGCCGTTGAAGCGCAGTTCGATCCCGTCATGCCGGTCGCCGTCGCGCAGGACGCGGTCCGAGACGCCGCTGTCCACGAGCATATTCACGGAACCGTGTTCCAGGATGCCCGCACGGACGGTTTCCGAGATTTCCTGGTGGCTGCGGATCTCTATCACGGTGGATTCGATTCCCTGTTTGGCCAGCAGGTGCGAGAGCATCAGCCCTGCCGGGCCGGCGCCCATGATCGCGACCTGGGTGGTGATGACTCTGCGCTGTGCCATGTTGTCCTCGCTTCGTTGCGGGGCCCGGGCTGCTGGGCGTCCGGGGCCGGATGTTCTCTCTGGCTACAGTGTGCGCCCGGACACGTGACCGGCGTTACAGAAATTCCGCTGAATGGAATTGAGACGTCGTCCCTGCCGGCGAAAGCTGCCGTCCGATCCCGCGGGCGGCCGTCTGAAGGGCAGGAACCAGCGCCTGCAGACGCATTTCACGCAGCGGCACAACCACGCCGAGCGCCGCGACAGTGCGGTTCCTCGCATCACGCACGGGGACTGCAATCCCCCACGTGTCCGGGTCCACAACTCCGGCCAGCTGCGCAAAACCGTGGCCGGCCGTCTCCTCAAGCAGGCTCCGGAGTTCCTCCCGCCGGACCCTGCCGGCAGGATCGTTGAACTGCTCAAGATACCCGGCCTGGACCTCGGCCGGCTGGTTTGCCATCAGTGCCATCCCGGCAGAGGAAACGTGCACCGGCATACGGCCTGCGATCTGCGCCCGGTTCGCGACGGAGCCGCGGCGGGAGAGCCGCTCGACGAACAGCGCTTCCCAGCCCTCCAGCACGGCCAGGTTCACGTTCTGGTTAAGCACCTGCTGAATGTCCTCCATAAACGGCATGGCCGCCTGGCGGAGGGCCACGGTGGGCGAATTCCGGTTCACCAGCTCCCACAGGCGCAAGCCCAGCCGGACGGAACCGCCGCTGCCCACATCCAGGAGTCCATGTCCGGCGAGCTGCCTCACCAGCCGGTGGGCGGTGCTCGGCGGCAGGCTGGCCCGCTGCGCCAGCTCGGAGAGCGGGAGAACTGTGACGCCGGCGGGGAAGGCTGCTATCAGCCGCACCACACGGTCCACCACGGAGTCCCCGGTGCCGGAGTTAGCCATGGACTCCTCTTCCGCTGAATGGATTCTGCTTCCACTCTACGCCGCAGGCCCCGGTGCCGTCCGGGGCCGGGACACCCGGAACCGCCCCTACAAGGCCCGGTTGAGGCTTCGCCGCAGCAGCCAGGTGCCCAACAGGAGCAGTGCCGCGGCCATTCCCGCGAGGACCCCCAGCTGCGGCAGGATATCCGCCAGGGTGCCGTCACGGCGCTGGATGGCCGCGAACGCCTCATAGGCCCAGCGGTGCGGCGTGGCGAAGGAGACCGCGGCCAGCGCTTCCGGGAAGAACTCCGGCGGAACCATACAGCCCCCCAGTCCGCCGAGGACCAGTCCGCCGCCCACCCCCACGCCGGCGGCCGCGGTGTCGTTGTCCATCACCGAGCCCACCGTCATCGCAGCTGCTGCGGACACGGCGCAAAAGATCACCAGTACCAGCGCCGACAGCCATAGATTGCCCCAGTCGACGCCGAACAGCAGCGCGGTGCCGGCCATGATAAAACCGCCTTGGACGGAGGCGATGGCAAACCGCCCCAGGGCCTGCCCGGCGACGATCTGGCCACTGGAAACCGGGGCGGACATCACCCGGCCCACCACCCCGAACCGGCGTGCCTGGATGAGGGTGGCCGCACCGGTCAGGGAGCTGAGGAACACAAAAAGCAGCAACTGCTGCGAGGCGCCGAGATCGAACCTGCCCAGCCCGCGGAACTCCTGCGCAACGTCGTTGGTATTAACGATCTCCGCGGTCGGCGCCGCTATCTGCACGGCGGCCTGGTCCAGGGCCGTCCGGGCCCGCTCGGCCGGGATGCCGGCGCCGGTCAGGGCGGCGAGCTGGCTGCGCTCCAGGCCGGCTGCCAGCACGGCGGTGCGGACCTGCTGCATAACGGTCAGCGCGGAGGACTGCGAGGCCATCACGACGTCGAGCTCCGTTGGCCGTCCGGCGTCGAACGCCGCCGCGTCGGAGTTATCCAGGAACACCCCGACGTCGGTGCGTCCGCGGCTGAGGTCCGACCTCGCCGCGTCCGCCCCCGTTGTTGAGACCGCCACGCCCGCTGACTGGAGCTCCGCGGTCAGGGCCCGGGAAAGTTCGCTGGCGGGACCTGAGATAGTCACCCTGGCCTGGCCGCTGCCGGCCCCGAATTGCGAACCAAGCAGCAGGATCAGCATAAGGGGGAAAACGAAGACAAAAAAGATGTTCGACTTGTCGCGCAGGAAGCGCCGGAGTTCCACAGTGGCGATCGCGATCACGGCGCTCATGCCTGCGCCCCCCGGTCCGGCAAAACCCTTGAGAGCAGCAGCCCCGCAGCGGCGAAAGCAAGCATAACGGCGATCGGCCCCGTCACGTCGCCGAGGCTCCCGCCGCCGGCGGAGATCCCGAGCCCCCGAATAAACGCGCCGATCGGGTTGAGGTCCAGCAGCGTTGCGGCGAACCCGGTGCCCTGGACCGGGAAAAACGCTCCACCGGCGATTCCCAGCACCATGGCAAGGACGGACTGCGCCGCGTTGGCCTGTTCAGCCGTCCGGACCACCCGCGCGACAACAAACGTCAGGCTGGTCGCGGCGGTCACGACGCTGAGGATCAGGGCGGCCACCACCAGCGGCGAGCCGAAGGAGACGCCGAACAGCAGGGAACCGGCAGTGAGCAGGACAGTTGTGGCAAGCACGCCCAGGATAAAGCCGGTGCAGGCCTTCGCCGTGATGATCATCAAGCCGGAGACCGGCATCGACCGCAGCCGGGCCAGTGTCCCTTGCTCCCGTTCCGCCAGCAGCCCCAGCACGCCGAACCCGACGGTGAACATCAGGAAGAGCCCGGCCTGCCCCCCCACCAGTGTGCCGCGCAGCGAGAGTTGCTCCGCGGCGGCTTTCCCTTCGGTCAGGGTGAGTAACTGCGGTCCGTCCACGGCCTGCCGGGCAAGCGCTGCGAGATCCTGGTCCGGCAGCCCGGACAGGCCGCCGGCGGCCGCTGTCACCGTTCCGGCGGCGAACTGGTCCAGGACCCCCTTGACGGCGGTGATCAGCACTGAGGTTTCCAGCGACCCGTTGTTGCCCTCGACCAGCTGGACCGGCGCGGCCTGCCCGGTGAGCACCGCATTGCTGAAGCCCTCGGGAATGATGATGCCGAGGTCGGCGCCGGTGGCCTTCGTTTCGCTGCGGACATCTGCCGCCGGGACCCGTTTGATGGTCACGTCCATGATCTCGAGTGCATCGACGGCGCTGAGCAAAACGGACCCCAACTGGTCGGCGTCGTCCGCGCTGGCGACCACGGTAGCCGGCTTCAGGTCAACGGTGTCCTCGCCGAGGCCACCAAAGACCAGGCTCAGCACTCCCATCAGTGCGAGCGGGACGATGAGGGAAAAGATGAATACGCTCTTGTCCCGGACTCGCTGGCGGAGGTCGTTCGCGACCATGGCCCACAGACCCCGCATCTCAGTCCCTCAGCGCTTTGCCGGTCAGGTGCAGGAAGACGGACTCGAGGTCCGGCCGGACGATTTCCACGGATGTTACCGACATCCCGGCGCTGGCGGCGCCGGTGACGATTCCCGCGAGCGCTGTGGGGCCGTCGCTGACAGTCAGCATCAGTCCGGCCCCGTCGTTGTCGACATGCTGCACGGCGGGCAATTCCCGGAGGACCTCCGCCGCCCGCGCCATGCTGCCGTCGCCGCGAAGATTAATCCGGTCCACGCCGCCGGTGAGCGTGATCAGTTGCTCCCGCGTGCCCTCTGCCTGAATCCGGCCTTCGTCAATGATCGCGATCCGGTCACAGAGCCGCTCGGCTTCCTCCATGTAGTGGGTTGTGTAGAGGACCGCCATGCCGTCGACCGAGAGTTTCTCCACGGACTCGAGAATGGCGTTGCGGGACTGCGGATCCACCCCGACGGTCGGCTCATCCAGGATCAGCAGGGTGGGACGGTGGAGCAGTCCGATGCCGATGTTCAGCCGGCGCTTCATACCGCCGGAATACTTCTTGGTCTGGTCGCCGGCCCTGTCGGCGAGACCTATCAGCTCCAGCACTTCGTTGGTGCGCTGGGTGAGGCGGCTGCCGGTGAGACCCTGCAGCCGGCCGAAGAATTTCAGGTTTTCCCGGGCCGTCAGGTCCGGGTAGATGGCCAGTTCCTGTGGGACCAGGCCAATGTTCCGCTTGGCCTCCGTCCGGGACGGATCCATCTCCTGGCCGGCCACCCGGACGGTTCCTTCGTTGGCGGCGATCAGGCCCGCGACCATCGAGATGATTGTCGTTTTCCCGGCGCCATTGGGTCCCAGCAGCCCGAAGGTTTCGCCGGCACCGATGTGGAAGGAGACGCCGCCGACGGCGGTGAGCTCCCCATAGCGTTTGACCAGTCCGCTGACGTCAAGCACGTCCCGGATTTGCGCCTGTGCGGCTTCCACCAGCAACCCCCGTAGCCTAGTTCTCCTCCAGACTAGCCTCCCGGTTGCACAAGGCACCGGACAGAGACCTTAGACCCGGAGCCTTGTCCGGCCCGGGGCACCGACAGTACCCGGCCAGCGGGGCTGCCGGAGTCGAAGACGGCGCCGCACCGTCGGGGCCAGCACAACGGCGACCCCGACGGCGGCTCCAATGACGGTTTTCGATGATCCGGTCGCGCAACAGTATGCCCGGTGCCGAGGGAGCCACCAGGAGGGTCGAAAGCAGGGCCAGCGGGGTCACGAAGATCTGGGCCAGCCCGTAGTGGCGGGCAATGAACATCTCCGCGCCGAACTGGCAGGCGGCGATCACCAGAACGGTCTGCCAGGGTGCGGGCTGCAGGAGCAGGATCCCGGCCAGGAGTACCAGCCCGATCGCGGTGCCAACGATTCTTTGCAGCCCGCGGCTTACCCGGTGCCGGGTGGTGTGGCCCACGAGCGGGACTACGGCGGCCACCATTGCCCAGTAGTTGTGGCCAACGCCCAGAAGCTGTCCAACCAGCGTTGCGAGGGTTCCGGCCAGGCCCGCCGCCACAAGGGAGCATCAGTGCACCGGCCTTCAGCTGCAGCCCGCAGCGCCTGGCCTGCGGTTCATTACGGCCGTAAATCCCGGTGAAAGCGCCGAAGGACGCGAAGATCGCCAGATCCAGGCGGTCCAGGAACACCAGCGTGATCAGCGGGACAAAAACACCGATGGCGCAACGCACGGCGGTCTGGTGGTCCTTGTTGCCGGGCGCAATGCTGAACAGCTCGGCAAGCATTTTCACGGGTTGGCGGCACCTTTCCAGCAGTCCATTGGTTACGACGGCGGCGCTGGCAGCCAGGAGCGATGCTACGCCGGACGGTCCTGGAACCGGCTTTCCCAGCCGTTCAATGGAACCTCGCCGGGAAGTGATAACGTCTACCGGTTGATCCCCCGCGCCCGCGGGACGGCGCACAGATTTTTTTTATCTCACAGCACACCGGAGGACCCATGCTCAGAGGATTCAAGGACTTCATCCTGCGCGGCAACGTGATCGAACTGTCCATCGCCGTCGTTGTTGGCACTGCATTTACAGCCCTCGTCGGCGCGTTCACCTCAAACATCGTGAACCCCATCATTGCTGCGGTCGGCGGAGTCGAAACAGACGGGCTCGGATTCCACATCTGGCCGGGAAACGAGAAGACCTTTGTTAACTTTGGCGGGGTCATCACGGCGTTCGTCACGTTTATGATCACCGCGGGGGTCGTCTACTTCCTCTTTGTGGCTCCGATGAACCGGATCAACCGCCTGGTCAAGAAGCGCCTCGCAACCGCGGAGCCGGAAGAGAAAGCGCTCCCGGCGGACACCGCCCTGCTCGCCGAAATCCGTGACCTGCTGGCGCAACTCGCCGGCCCGGCGCAGGGTCTGCCGTCCGGCCACGGTCCGGCACGGATCGGCGAACCGGGACACGTAAAATGAGGCGGCGGGAAATTGCCGCCGGCCGGCGTCCGGCCCGAAAACAGCCGTTTCCGGGCTCAGCGGCGGTGTCTGCGCCCAGCCGCCCGTAACGGCTGGGCTGTTCCCGTGCCCCCGGTCAGCCCGCCGCCCCGGCGGCACCCGCTTGGCGGCTACTGGCGTCACGTTCCCACACTGCCGGGTGCGCGGCGAGGCGGCGGCCCGCCAGGGCAAATCCCAGATATACCGAGGCGTTGACGGCGGAGAACGGGCCACGGATGGTACGAACTACCTGGGCCAGTGTTTGGGCCGCCGTACTGTGGCTTCTGCCCTGTTCGGCGTTGCCCCGGTATATGCGGTGCAGCACGGCCACTTGATCCTTGGGCGTTTTCGGCGGACAAATAACTACCGGTTCCACGTCCAGAACGGCCTTTTCCGCCGGCTCAAAGAGACGGTCCACGAATAGATCATCTGCGGTGAGTTCAGGGAATTTCAGGAACCGCCCCCGCCCTTCTTTGGACAGTCCGTAAACACCCCCGCCCCAGAGCCCCGTCTGGGTCGCGGGCAGATTCAGCCGTGTGCAGTAGTACGAGTGGATGAGCGGGTGCGCGTCCTGAAGGTCGAGGCGGGCGGCGGGACGGGCGGCCAGAATGCGCCCGGAGAGCAGCGTATTGAGGACGGCCCGCACGGTGCCGGCGCTGATCTGCACATCCGCATCGAGGTACAGCCGCGGCCAGTGCGAGGCGATGGCGTCCCCGGCATTCAGAGCGGCCGTCTTGGACGGCTGCTCCAATTCCAGTACCTTCACGCCCTCGAATCGTCCGGCGATGGCTGCGGTCTCATCGCCACAACCGTTGCAGGCCACGATGACCTCCAGCTGGTCTTTCGCAGCCAGCCGGGCCAGCGGCGCTAAGGTCCGCGCGATCACGGCCGCTTCATTGTGCGCCGGAATGATCACCGAACCGTGCGGGAAAGCCCCGGCGTCCGCGTCCTCGCCCGCGCTTTTTCCCGGTCCCGGCAGGGCAGTCCAACTGCCCTCGTTGAGTACCGTCCGCAGCACGCCGCGGCGATCGGGCTTCCATAGGCGCAGGACTTCAGAGAGCACAACGGCGCCGCGGAACACGGCGGCGTAGGCGCCGGAATGGTATTTGCGGATGTAGCGGACACGGTTGACGGACAAGAGCGCGTTCAGCTCCGGTGAACTGCCGGAGGCCCCGCCGGTGTGGCGCATAACAGCCTCGGGCTCGTACCAGACGGTTTCACCCATCGTGCGCAGGCTCCGAAAAAAGTCAGTCTCCTCGCTGTAGAGAAAATAGGACTCATCCCACGGCAGGGCATCCGCCAGCGAACGCCGGACCATCAGCGCGGCACCGGTAGCCCAATCCACGGGATGGGGATGGGCGTAGCTTTCCGGCGAGTAGTCAGTTCCGGCGAGCCAGCCGGGCCGGTTGGGCGCGCGGCGGCCCAGCAGCGCGTCGCCCACGGCAGTGGCAATGCTCGGCTCCCGGAAGAGCGAGCGGCTGGCCACCCCCCATTCGTTCACCAGCCGTGGAACCACGGCCCCGGCCTGCGAAGCATTCAGTCGGTGCATCAGGGTCCGGATACTGCCAGGTGCCACCGTTAAATCGGGGTTGAGCACCACCACGGTGGCGGCATCACCGGCCCGCAACATGGCGGCGTTGATGCCGCCGGAATAGCCCAGGTTGCCGCCCGTGCTGAAGGCCTGGACGTCAGGATGGCAGCGGCGCACCACATCCAAGGTGCCATCGCTGGACGAGTTGTCAGCCACAAGAACCCTCAGCCTCAGGTCCGCCGTTTCTTCCCGCAGGGTTTCCAGCAGGCCCTCAACGCACCCTGCGCTGTTGAAGGTCACAATAACAACGACGGCGTCCGCGGCACCCTCCGCTCCGGTGAAGCGGCCCGGAGTCCGCGGCGCAGGGGCCGCATGGGACAGCGAATCCGTGCGGACGGCGGGAACGGCGCTGGACCCTGTCCGCAATGTCAGGTAAGCAGGTGGCCCGTCAACAATGTAACGGCCCGCCAGCCGCCTTGGTTCACGGGCCAGCCGGTATCCCCATTCCAGTCCGTGTTGGCTAAACCATTCAGGCGCGCGCTGAACCCGGTCGGCGAGGAAGTCCACCGCCGCGCCGAAGGCCAGCAGAACGGTTGCCCCGGTAGACGGCCCATACTCGTCTATCCAGAGTTCCTGGCGCGGCTTTCCCAGTCCGACGTAGAGGATCTGGGTGCCCGAATCGGCAATCTCACGGGCAATACGCCCGGACTCCTGCACGGAGGCCAAGTCCTCCCGGCTCGGGGACCACATGCCGCCGAGCTGCAGCGCGGGGTGCTCCTGCGCGATCTTCCGCGCCAACAGCCGCTGATTCGGTGGCGAGCCGCCGAGAAATCCTACCCTCAGCCCAAGCTGCTCTGCCCGTGCCAGGATCGGGGCTGCCAGGTCGCTCCCGGCCAGCCGGGGCCACCGGCGCCCGGTAATACGTTGGGATTGGGAAACCAGGGGTGCCCCGTCCAGGAAATAGAGCCAATCCACCCTGCTTGCCGGATTGGCATGCAAGGTGCCCGACCACCGGCCGCCGGTACCAAAATGGTGCACATGATCGAGGTTGACCGACGCCACCCCCAGCGGAGGATTTCCGCCGCCCTCCCGCACCCTCGCGAGTATCCGCTCTACCGCTGCTTCGGATTCCATCAGGTCTACCGGTGTCCCGCCCAGAATGACCTGGCATATTTCCAGCTTTTCCATGCTGCCTCCTTGCTCCCTAGTCCACCGGTGTTAAGCGCCCGTTGCGTTCGATGTAACTGCGGCCGGTGGCCGGGCAGAGCCAGCAGGCGCCGGCCTGTTTAAGCGGATGTCCTGCCTCGCCCACCCAGCCTGACTGCCGGGCGGGGACACCGATCACAACGGCGTAGGGCGGCACGTCCCTGGTGACCACCGCGCCGGCAGCTACGGTCGCCCACTCCCCGATCGAGGCGGGGCCGATACAGATGGCACCGGCTCCGATGGAAGCACCCCGGCCGACCGTGACGCCGACGGCGACCCAGTCATCCGGGTCCTTCAGCGTTCCGTCCGGCGTGATGGCCCGCGGGTGCAGGTCATTGGTAAGAACGGCCGCGGGTCCGACGAAGACGCCGTCCGCCAGGCGGGCCGGCTCATAGACGAGGGCATAGTTTTGCAGTTTGCAGTTGTTCCCCAGCACAACGCCGGGGCCCACGTAGGCCCCGCGGCCGATGTTGCAGTTACTGCCGAGGATGGCGTCCTCCCGGATCTGCGCCAGATGCCAGATTCGCGTTCCTTCCCCCACCACGGCGCTCTGAGCCACGTCGGCAGTTTCGGCGATGGATGTCACGGCGTTCCTCCAGGTGTGCGGCGGCGTTGTCATGAGCCGCTCAGGGCTGCCTGCAGCCGTTCCGCGACATACTGCTGCTGAGCCTCGGTGATGTGCGGATAGACGGGCAACGACAGAATCCCGCGAGCGGCCCGTTCTGCGACCGGAAAACTCCCGGGGCCGAGCTCCATCCCGCGATAAGCCCCGCTCAGATGGACCGGGACCGGGTAGTGGATGCCGGCGCCGATCCCCGCGGCGTTCAGCTCGGCGAGGACCCGGTCCCGATCGGGGACGCGGACCACGTACAGATGCCAGACATCGAGGTTGCCGGGGGCGCTGCGGGGGAGCTCGACGCCGGGCACGTCCGCCAGCAGCTCCCGGTAACGTGACGCGGCCTGCCGGCGCCGTTCGTTCCAGCCCGCCAGCCTCCGCAGCTTGGCGTTCAGTACCACTGCCTGGACGGTGTCGAGACGTGAATTCATACCCACCGCGTCGTGCTCGTATTTGCGTGCGCTCCCGTGCGCGCCAAGCATCCGGACTCGGGCGGCGACGTCCCCGTCGGCGGTCAGTACGGCGCCGGCATCACCGGCCGCCCCGAGGTTCTTGCCCGGATAGAAGCTTGTTCCGGCAGCCAATCCCAGTGTGCCGGCGCACCGGCCGTAGCGGGAGGCGCCCTGGGCCTGGGCGGCGTCTTCGATGATCACTGCGCCGCACGCGGCCGCGATCGGTTCCAGGCGCTCAACGAATGCCGTTTGGCCGAACAAGTGAACGGGCACGATCGCTTGGGTCCGCCGCGTGACAGCCTGCCCCACCTGGTCCGGGTCGATCAGCAGGTACTCCGGGTCGACGTCGACGAGGACCGGCACGGCACCGGTCCGGCTCACCGCCTCGGCGGTAGCGATAAACGTGTTGGCGGGGAGAATGACTTCCCCGCCCGCACCGACCCCGCACGCGCGCAGGGCCAGTTCCAGTGCATCCGTGCCGTTGGCCACCCCGACGCAGTGTCCGGTGTCGAGGAAACGGGCGTAGGCCTGCTCAAATTCCGCCACGGCGGGGCCGCCAATGAACGAAGTCCGGGCGAAAACCTCTTTCAGGCCAATGTCGACTTCCTCGGCGATCTCGTCCTGCTGAGCGCCCAGGTCAACGAAGGGGACGCAGACTCTGGCTTCCAACGGCAACGTCATCCCCGGGCGCCCGCCGCGGCAGCCGAGGGTTTGAGCACCCGGGCCGGCACTCCGGCCCAGGTCTCGTCCGGCGGCACATCGGCCAAGACTGCGGCCCCCATGCCAATCACAGAACCCGACCCCACGGTGGTGCCTTCACGGACCGATGAGTTCATGCCAAGGTAAGCCGCACGGCCGATCCTGACCCCGCCGCCCAAACAAACGCCGGCAGCCAAGGTGGCGAAGTCCTCCACTACGTCGTCATGGGTCAACGTCACACCAGGCATCAGCACCACATGGCTTCCGACCATGATCGCGGCGGTCAGGGTGATATTTCCCAGCAGGATGCTTCCGGGGCCGACCTCGCAGCAGGAAGGGACCCGCACCGAAGGATCAACAACGGTTGCGAAGCGGTAGGCCGGTACACCCAAACCGGCCAGTCGCGCCACAACACGCTCCCGCGCCCGCCCGGCGCCGATGCAAACGACGACCCGTGCTGCGGGATAACGCAGGGCATAGCTGACGGGTCCCAGGATGGGGGCACCATCAAGGGCAGAACCTACCTTGGCGTCGTCGTCGTCGAGGACGCCGACAACGTCGAATTGTCCGTTCTCGCGGACGCAGGAAAGCACCTCGCGGGCGAGGCCGCTGGCGCCGATCACAAGGAGCTCTGTCATGGCTTTTCCTCGGCAGACCTGGCTATCGAATCGATCACCCTGGACTGCTCGTCCGGTGTCAGCTGGTGGTATACGGGCAGGATTAAGGTGCTGTCCGTGAGCCGCTCCGTCACCGAGAGGTCAGCTTTCCCGGTGTCCATCCCGGCGTAGGCAGGCTGCCGGTGCGCGGCCATAATTCCCCGACGGGCGGAAATTCCGTCCTGGGCCAGTCGCGCCAGGAGTTCCTCCCGCCCGAGGGCAAAGCCCGGCAGTACTTCGAGCCAGAAGGACTGGAAATTGCTGGTCCCGTACAAGGGGTCCTGGCTGAAGCGCAGGCCCTCAACCCCGGCGAGTGCCCTGCGGTACGTATTGGCGATTGCCCGGCGCCGGGACACCGCCTCACCCAGGCGTTCCAGCTGCACGAGCCCGACGGCCGCCTGCAGATCCGTCATCCGGTAGTTAAAACCGATCTCGCCATACGATTCCGCTGGCGCCAGGACCGTGGAGTGCCGCTCGTTCGCCGAGACGCTCATGGCGTGCTCCCGCAACGTCCGCGCCCGGTTGGCCCAGGCCGCGTTGTCGGTGGTCAGCATCCCGCCTTCCCCGGTGGTCAGTATTTTGCGGGGGTGGAAGGACCAGGCCGCGAGCTCGGCTCCCGCCCCCACTGGCCGGCCCCGGTACGTTGAGCCCGCCGCGCAGGCTGCGTCCTCGATGACGGTGATGCCCAGTGGGTCGCACAGGCCACGGATCGGATCCAGATCAACCGGCATACCTCCCTGGTCCACGACGATCACAGCGCGCGTGGCGGGGGTCAGGGCAGCCTCAAGTGTCGACACCGACACATTCCCCGTGTCCGGCTCAACATCGGCGAAAACGGGACGGGCACCGACATAGGTGACAGAATTTGCGGTGGCGATGAATGAGAAGGACGGCACTACAACGTCATCACGCGGCCCAATGCCGGCCACCTTCAGTGCCAGATGCAGGGCAGCTGTGCAACTGGACACGGCGACGGCGCAGCCGGCCTGCTGCGTCTCCGCGAAGGCTTCTTCGAAGCGCTTCACGCGTGGTCCCTGCGCCACCCAGCCCGAGGCGATCACTTCGGCTACCGCTTCGGCTTCCTCGGCTCCGAGCCACGGCTTCATCACGTTGATCCGGCTCAGGACAGGGTTCTTGCCGGCCGTCACCGCGCGCCCCCGACCCTGGCGTCCGCAATCTCGGCGCGCAGCGGCCGCCACCAGTCCACCAATTCGCGCAGTCCGTCCGCTAGCCCGGTTTCGGCACTGAAACCAAGCTCGCGTGTGGCCGCGCCCGTGTCCGCCTGGCGTCGGACGACCCCGTTCACAGCACGGTCGGGGCCGTGCTCTACGGCCAGTTCCGAACCCATGGCCCGCAATAGTGCTTCAGCCAGTTCCAGCAGGCTGGTTTCGACCCCGCTGGCGACGTTGTAGACGCCCGCGTCCACCGGGCTGCCAGCGGCCAGGATATTGGCCCGTGCCACATCCCTCGTGTGCACAAAATCCATGGTCTGCTGTCCGTCGCCGAAGATCAGGGGCGGCAGCCCGTCGTCGATTCGTTCCATCCAGCGAACCAGCACCTCGGTGTAGAGGCCGTGGACGTCCATCCGCGGACCGTACACGTTGAAGTAGCGCAACAGCACGTAGTCCAGGCCGTGCATCGCGCGGAAACTACGGGCCATGGCCTCGTTGAAGGACTTGGCTGCGCCGTAAAATGTGTCGTTGTTGTGGTGGTGATGGCGTTCGGCGGTCGGAAAGGTCTCCGCCAGGCCGTAGACAGAGGCGCTGGACGCCGCCACGAGCTTGCCGACCCGCTGGGCGGACACTGCTTCGAGCACATTAAACGTCCCGTCCACCAGCACCTCAAGGGCAAGACGAGGCTCTTCGGCGCATTGGGTGATGCGAATGGCTGCCTGGTGGAAGACAATGTCCTTGCCGCGGCACAAGTCATGGACCAGGTCCCGGTCGCGGATGTCCCCTTCGATCAGGTGCACCCGTCCGCTGGAGCGGGCCGGATCGAGGTTGGCCCGGCGGCCGCGGACCAAGTTGTCCAGCACATCGATCCTGCCGGCGCCGGCGTCCAGCAGTTGGTCCACGACCGTGGACCCGATGGTTCCCGCTCCGCCGGTGACCAGGACGTGTGCTCCTTGGAGTGTGCTCATCTGCTGACCTCAAGTTTCGGTTCGTTGCCGACCACAACGCTGGCCTTCCCGTCGGCACGGAGGCTGTCGCTGACTGCCTCCAGCACACAGAGCACCCGGAGACCGGAAGCGCCGCTGGTTCGGGAAGGGCGCCGCTGCCGGATACTGTTGGCGAATTCCGCCACCATCTCCCCGAGCGCCTCATACTCGGGGAGGGCCGGTGACCAGGTATCGCCCAGCCGGTACGAGATGGCCGAGGCGGTTCTGGCTGCCGCTGACGGTGACTTGCGGTCCAGGCTGACTCCGCGGTCGTAGATACTGAGCCGCTGCTGGGGGTTCAAGTCATCCCACACCAGGGTCCGCCGGGAGCCTCCGACCACAAGCTGGCGGATTTTGGTCGGACTCAACCAGTTCACGTGCACGTGGGCCATTGCATCGTTGGGCAACGCGAACGTCAGGTGCCCAACACAGGCGTGACCGGTACCGAGCGGATCAGCGCCGTGCGCAGCAACCTCGACCGGACGCAGCCCACCCGGGAGAATGAAGTCGAGAATGGACAGGTCGTGGGGCGCAAGGTCCCAGAACACATCCACATCCGGTTGCAGCAGGCCCAGGTTGATCCGGACCGAATCGATGAACAGAATGTCCCCGAGCGACCCGTCGGCGATCAGCTCCCGGATCTTCAGCACTGCCGGGGTGTAGCAGTAGGTGTGGTCGGCCATCAGGACCAGCCCCCGCTCATCCGCTACTTCAACCATCTCCAGTCCCCTCAGCCGGCTGTCGGCCAGGGGCTTCTCGACCAGCACGTGTTTCCCGGCTTTCAACGCCGTCAGGGCGATGCCGTGGTGCGTGTGGGCGGGCGTTGCAATCGCTACGGCGTCGACGTCGGCCAGGTCCAGCAGTTCATCGATGGACTTAAAGACCGGAACCCCGCCCTGGGCAGCGGCGAGCTTGGCGGCACGGTCTTGGTCCAGGTCCACGATGCCGGCCAGCTCCCAGTCCGGACTGACGGTGAAGTTCCGCGCCAGGTTGGGTCCCCAGTAGCCGGCACCGATGACGGCCGCCTTCAACGGCCCGCCGGTGGCCGCCAGATCCCGGCCACGGAGGTAATCTGAACGTGAATCATTCATTGAGTTTCCTTGCTCCGTTAGTACGCGCCCGCAGGCACGCACATTGCCCTGAAGGTGCGCCAGATGATGATGACGTCGCCCATGATCGACCAGTTCTCCACGTAGTAGAGATCCAGGCGCACCGCTTCGTCCCACGGCAGATCCGAACGGCCGTTGACTTGCCACAGGCCGGTAATCCCGGGCTTGATCAGCAGCCGTCGGTGCGTGTGCCTCTCGTAGCCGACCACCTCGCGCTGCAGCGGCGGCCGGGGCCCGACCAGGCTCATTGCTCCTGAGAGGACATTCCAGAACTGCGGCAGCTCGTCCAGCGAGTACCGGCGCATCCACCGCCCGCAGCGGGTCACCCGGGGGTCGTTGTGCATCTTGAAGAGAACCCCGGCGCCGTCGTTTTGGCCGGAAAGAACTGCCAGCGCGGCGTCGGCATCGGTGACCATGGATCTGATCTTGAGCATCCGGAACGGCTTTCCGGCTTTCCCGACGCGCTCCTGCCTGAAGAGAACGGGCCCGGGGCTGTCGTGTTTGACGATGATCGCGAGGACGAGAAAAAGCGGGGCCAGCAAGGCCAGGGCGGCCGAGGCCACAACGATGTCCAGCAGTCGCTTGAAGGCATGTTTGGCGCCGCTGTACCGGGGCACATCCACGTGCATCAGCGGCAACCCCTCCACCGGCCGCCAGTGGATCCGCGGCCCGGCAACATTGGTCAGGGACGAAGCGAGGACCAGCTCCGCCTTGTGCTCCTCCAGCCCCCAGCCCAGCTCACGGATGTATTGGTTACCGCCGGGTACCGGTCCGGCCACGATCACCGCTTCCGCCCCGCAGCGGCCGACGGTCCGGACAACGTCATCGGTGGAGGACAGCACGGGCACCCGGCGGCCGTCGACGTCGAAGGTTGTCCCCCGCCGCCCGCCCGGCAACGCCACACCGAGGATTTCGTAGACGGCCCCGGACTTCTTGGAGATCCGCTTGAGCACGTAGCGCACGTCCTCGGGCTCGCCGATCACAATCGCCCGCACGAGGAACTGCCCCAGGGCCTGACGGGAGTTGTACCATCGGCGCGCCGTCCAGCGGCCACCGGGCAACAGGACGAGTCCCAGCGGGAGCGAGACCAAATGGAACGCCGATGCCGGCTGGACACGAAAAGCAACAAGACCCACGGCGAGCAATCCGAAGACCGCGCCACTTGCCGCGGCCACGCGCTTGTATTCACTGGTCCCGGCACCGAGGATCTTTGTGTCCCTGGTCCGGTAGAGACCGAGTGCGGCGACCCACAGGATGCCCAGGACCGCGCCGATCACAGCCGCGTTGAGATCAGCGAGGCTTCCTGTGAGAGGCTGGCCACCCTCGAAGCGGACCAGGAATCCGGCAAAGACACAGGCGGCGACCAGCAGGGCGTCCGTGCCGCGCAGTACCCGCCGCAAGAACCGTGCCCACTCCCGGCCCGAGAGCCGGTCAGGGGCCCGGACTGCCGGGACTGCGGCGGGCAACGGCTGGGGTCGAAAAATTACCGGTGGGATGCGTGCGTCGTGTTCGGCGTGGCGTTGGTGCGGGGCGTATGCGAGGTCGGCCATAGTCCCGCCGGCGCGGCTGGCACCGTGTCCCGGGGCCGCTGGGGTCAGCCCCGGGGCCATCCACTCCGGACGCGCTGTCACCGGCGTTCCTCAAACCCGTGGCCCGCAGCTTTGGGAACACTTTCATCCACACAGCGGAAGGGAGCCCGGCGCAGGGAAGATCGTTCCGTCGAAAAAACATCCCGTGTGAACGCCAACAAGCGCGTCATAGTGACTCCGTCCAGAATGCATTGGCTGCATCGGGTGATCCCTGAGTCAATCTAGGTTGGGAGGAATACGGCAGTCACGAGTGATTCGTACTCGCCTTTGCGAACCACACTCCGGAGACTTACCCGGGTAGTACTCATGGCCGGGGCCCAGCCACCCCGGCTTGTGCCGGAAATGCGAAGTCAAGTATCGCCGAGGACCGCCCGCCGATACTTCAGCCGGCCATCCGGATCGTCAAAGCACCTCGATCGATGGCCACAGCCAAATGCGTTCCGGCACCGAGATGGTCACCGTCCAGCTGGAACTCCTGCTCGCGCTCCAAGGTGATCTCGGCGGCCTTGCCCTGGAAGTACTCGACTGACTCGGTCTCGCGCTTGTTCCGGCCGAAGATCCCGGCGACAACGCCCAGCCAGCCAAACCGGCCGCGGGGCGCCAGGACCAACAGGTCCAGCACACCGTCGTCGAACTTGGCATCGGGAAAAATCTCGACTCCGCCCATGATCCGGCCGCAATTGCCGATCATAACGCTGCGGATCCTGCGTTGGACGGTTTTCCCGCCGTCGACGCTGATCTTCGCCTTAACCGGTTTGCCCGGAAGCTTACGGATGCCCGCTTCCACGTAGGCCACCCAGCCCATCCGGTCCTTCAGCACGTCCACGGTGTCGGCCATAATTGCCGCATCGTAGCCGAGACCGGCCATGACCAGGAACAACTGCTGCTCATCGGAGTGGTCGAGTGTTGCCTTGACGACATCGATGGTCCGTTCGCTGCCGGTGAGGACGCCCCGGCAGGCTGCAACCGGATCGCTGATGTCCACGCCGAGGTTGCGGGCCAGGAGGTTCCCGGTCCCCAGCGGCACCAGACCCATGGGCGTTTTGGTGCCTGCGAGCACCTCCGCGACGCAGCGCACGGTCCCGTCGCCGCCGGCCGCGATTACAACGTCGACCCCGGCCTCCAGTGCCTGGCGGGCCTGGCCGGTGCCCGGGTCCTCGATGCTGGTTTCGAGCCACAGCGGTTCAGCCCAGCCTTGTGTTTCGCAAAGCCGCAAGATCTCGCGCTGGAGCTCCGGTCCACCGGATTTGGCGGGGTTGATAACGACGGCGGCGCGCCGGGGTGGTGTAGTGCGTTCAGGCTCGGAATCGTTCTCTGGCATAACGTCCTTCAAGACATAGCGGGCGTGGGGTGTCCCGGATTGAAATCCTAGCGGGATTCCGTGCTTAACTTCGGCGGCTGGGCCGCGAACCGTGGACGTCCGCGTGTCACGGTCACTAGACTGGCCATGCTCAAGTACTGGAGCCTTCCGGGATGGGAATCCTGCCGGGAAGGCCGCCCGCCAGGATCGGCCTGGCGGGACGCGTTCCAGGGGCGGGAAGCGGGAGCACATGTCGGAAGCACAGGAGAATTTCTCGGCCGAGGCCGAGGCGTCCAGCATGGATCCCCATGATTGGGGCCGGGCCATGGCGCTGGCCGTCACGCGGCTGGCAGAACAGATCGCCCCGACGGACAGCGAGGACATCCATGCCTCGCTGGTGGGCAGGAACCTCCACCTTAAGATCCGTGACGACGCCGCGGGGGTCACTATTACGGTCTCGACCGCCCCTTCGCCGGACTCCGTCAACTGAGTGCAGCGAGCGTCAGGACGACAGGTCGGCGGAGATGAGTTCGGCGGTAGCAACCGTCGCCTCGCGCACCGAGCCCACGTAGGCCGCCGGGTCGGGCTGGCCGGCAAACGATTGGGCGTGCAGGGACACGTTAATGGCAGCGACCACCTTGAGGCCGTCATGGACCGGCGCGGCTACGCCGCCTCCAACGCTGTCTGGCCGTCCTTTTACGCCGAGATGTTCAGCACCAGGGTCCGCTTCTCCGGCCTGGCCATCGGCACCCAGCTCGGCTTCCTGATGGCAGGCTTCGCCCCGGCGATCGTCGCGGCCATGGGCGGCATCAAGCCCGGCGGCTGGGTCCAGATCAGCATCTTCACCGGCGCCATCTGTGTCACCGCGGCCGTCTCGGCCCTGACCGCCAAGGAATCCTTCAAAATTCCCACCAAGGAGCTCGGCCTCAAGTAACCCGGCCGCTGCGGGCAGGGCCGGTCCGGTCAGGTCCGGTCAGGGCCGGTCCGGTCAGGTCCGGTCAGGTCCGGTCAGGTCCGGTCAGGTCAGGTCAGGGTGTCAGGATGGCGCCTTTCCGTTCCCCAGGACCGCGGCCAGATCGAAGCCCGCCGGCACCTCGAGCTGGTCATAGGTGCAGGAGCGCGGCTCCCGGTCCGGGCGCCAGCGGACAAACTGCGTTGTGTGGCGGAACCTTTGACCCTCCATGTGGTCGTATTTCACCTCCACCACCCGGTCCGGCCGAAGCGGGGTAAACGAGAGGTCCTTGCCACCGCTCCACCGGCTGCCCTCGGCGTTGCGGGGTGTCCGGGTCCCTTCATCCTGGTGGGTCCGGGCCCAAGGGTGGCCCTCACCGCCGGCCACCAGCGGCTGGAGTTCACCGTAGAGGTCCTTGCGCCGCTGCATCGGGAAAGCCCCCACAACTCCGACGTTGGCGAGTCTGCCGGCAGCGTCATAAAGTCCCAGCAGGAGCGACCCGACGCGGTCCGGCCCGGAAGTGTGCACCCGGTACCCGGCGAGAACGCAGTCCGCGGTGCGTTCGTGCTTGACCTTGAACATCGAGCGTTTGTCCGGCAGATACTTCCCGTCGAGGGGTTTGGCCACGATCCCGTCGAGACCGGCTCCCTCGAACCGGTGAAACCATTCCTTTGCTGTTCCCCGGTCCCGGGTCGCGGCGGTGAGGTGGATTGGCGGGGCACTGCCGGCGAGCACACGCTCCAAGGCGGCACGCCGCTCGGCGAACGGACGGTCGGTCAGGTCCTCGTCGTCGAGGGCAAGCAGGTCAAACGCGACAAAACTCGCCGGTGTAGCTTCGGCCAGTAGCCGCACCCTGCTTGCGGCAGGATGGATCCGCTGCTGCAGCAGATCAAAGTCGAGCCGGTCGCCCGAGGCGCCGACCATAATGATCTCCCCGTCAATCACACAGCGCCGCGGAAGATTCATTTTCAGCGCCTCAACCAGCTCCGGGAAGTAACGCGTTAGGGGCTTAGCGTTGCGGCTGCCGATCTCCACCTCGGCCCCGTCACGGAAGATGAGGGACCTGAAACCGTCCCACTTCGGTTCGAACATCACCGGGCCCTCCGGCAGGGCCCGCACGGCCTTTGCCAGCATCGGCGCGATCGGCGGCATCAGCGGCAGTTGCATGGCCCTATTGTCCGCCCGGACCCCGGCGACCGCCAGCTGCCGCACGGCAACAACCCCGGCGCCGGACGCTTACCCATGTCTTACCGGATCGAAACGAGGTGGCAACATTGGCGCGCCACACTGGAAGCGCCGGCAAGAGCAGGCATCACGCTCCAGTCCAGGAGGTCCCGCCATGTTGAAGGAAGCCACAGCCCACGTGACCCGCATCCGCGCCTTGGATCAGTTGCACCGCGGCGACGAGATCGAGGCGCGGCTGAAGGTCGGCCCCAATTACGACGACGTGGTGATCCGCCGCGGGTGCGTCCAGGAAACCGCCCCCGGAATCAGCGTCGTGTGGATTATGGACCGGCAATCGGGCAGCCGGAAGGCGATTAACACCGACGAGTGCAGCCTCTGGCGGGTCGCTGCAAGCAGCTAGCCGCCCGCGACGGACTGGATGATCAGGAGCTCCTCACCCGGTGACACCCTGGTGCCCAGGCCTTGCAGCCGCCGGATTTCATTCCCGTTGACGTATATATTCACGTGACGCCGGACCGTCCCGGTTTCGTCCCGGAGCCGCCTTGCCAGGGCCGGGTATTCGTCGGCGACCAGGTCAAGCAAAGCCGCCACCGTCACCTCCGCGGCTACGGGTGCAGTCAGGAAGGACTGCCCGCCGGCAAGGGGATGGAGCACACTCGGCAACACCACGTTGATCCCGGCCACGGCGACTCAGGCATTCGCCGGGATGCCGGGCGTGGCCGTGCCGGACACCAGCGCCGGGCTTACAGCTGCGGCCCGCACGCACAGCACGTCGGGCAGGTGCGAAGCCAGCTCGGTGAAGTGGGCGCCTTCGTCGGCGCTGGCGTAAACGCTGCCGCCTCGCGTACCGAAGTACACCCCGGCAGGTTCCGCAGCGTCGACGCAGGCTGCGTCCCGCAGCACGGCGTTGAACTCAGCCTCTGGGAGCCCGTCGTCCAGGCGCTCCCAGCTCGCGCCGGCGTCGACTGTGCGGTGGACCGCCAACTTACCCTCGGGCGGGATTCGTTCGCCGTCGGCCTTGAGCGGGATGACCCAGGCGGTCCCGGCCCGCCGCGGATGCGTGAGCATCACGAATCCGAAGTCTGCGGGCAGACCGTCAGCGATCGAGGTCCAGCTCTCGGCATTGTCGTCGCTGCGGTAAACACCGTGGTGGTTCTGGGCATAGAGCCGGCCTTCGACCGAGGCGTCGGCGGCAATCTTGTGCACACACTGACCGAACTCCGGGTTGGGGTCGGGCATAAAGTAGGCCGAAATTCCCTGGTTGCGCGGCTCCCAGGAGCTCCCGCCGTCGAGCGAGCGGTAGACGCCGCCGGTGCTCATCGCGACGTGAACCTTCTCACCGGTGCGGTCCACAACGATGGAGTGCGCCGCAGCGCCACCGTAGCCGGCACCCCATTCACTGCGGTGCGGGTGGTCCCAGAGCCCGCGGTTAAGTTCGAAGTGTTCACCGCCGTCGATCGATTTCCAGACCGAGATCGGCTCACAGCCGGCCCAGACGACGCCGGGGCGGGACTCGGCATCGGGGTAGATCTGCCAGATGCGTTCGAGCGCAGCATCCGTGCCCGCCGGAAACCGGATGGCACCCTGCTCGGGCTCGCTCCAGGTCTCGCCCAGGTCATCGGAGTGGAAGACCGTGGGACCCCAATGCTCCGAGCGGACGCCGGCCAGGATCCGGGTCCGGCCATCCCTGCTGTCGATGCCGATACTGGGGACTTCGCTCATCAGGAAATGCGGGCCGGAAAGGGACCAGTCCTTGCGGTCGGGGCTGGTAGCGAGCCAGAGACCTTTTTTGGTGCCGATCGCCAGGACATAACTCTCTTCGGTAGCCATGCCCCCATGCAACCACCACCTGCTGCTGGCCGCAATGGTGTCTTCCCGTGCGCTTTTGTTCGGCTTTGTCAGTCCACGTATTCGGACTGGGTGGCGATGAAGTCCCAATCGGCGCCGGTAAGCACCCCGGAAACATCCGCCGGGTGGGGGCCGCCGGCCTCGGCAATTCCCTGGAGTACCGGCAGCGGGAACTCGGCGGCGCGAAGGTTTTCCCGCAGCCACTCCTTGCTCGCCAGATCCAGATCCAGCCACCACATAAAGATTTCCACAGCGGTCACCCTTTCCTCAGTTTCTCAACGTTAGGCCGCGTCCCCGGGGTGTTCAAGAGCCGGTTGACCCTGGCGGCTACAGGTCCTCGAGCACGACGGCGGGCCGTTCGAGTGCGCCCGGGACGATCGAGTAGTAGGCCCAGGTGCCACGCTTTTCGCGGTGCAGCAGGCCTGCGTCCACGAGGATCCTAAGGTGATGGGAAACCGTCGGCTGGCCGAGCTCAAGGGGTGCAGTAAGGTCGCAGACGCAAGCCTCGCCGCCGTCGGACGCCTTGATGATGGACAACAGCCGCAGCCGGTTCGGGTCGGCAAGGGCCTTGAAGAATTGGGCCTTGCCCTGCGCCTGATCCGCAGCCAAAAATGGCATCCCGGACGAGGTGCCGGATATTTCCGCGGCCGCGGGCTTAACAATCTGCAGCGTCGTCATCTCTCCATTATGCACCATATTGACAGTGGTCGATATGGTGGGCAGGGTTGAAACCCGGACCGGGGAATAAGCCCCTGTTCGCGCCGCGGGGCAGGGGAAAGAATGGAGTATGTCCGCCGAGCGCCAGATTGCCCAGCCCCCGCTTGTTGTCGGCGTGCTCCCGGGGCAGAGCCCCGGGGTGCTCCAGACCGCAGCCGCACTGGCGGCTGGCCTCGGTACCGAGCTGATCTGCGCCCACGTGGATGAAGAAAGCTATCTCGTGGAGTGGGACCCGACGCGGTCCGCGCACCGGCTCTCGCTGCACCCGGACACGGACAACGCCGAGATCAGGGCAGTGGCCCGGGAACTGCGGAGCATGATCAACGCCGCCTGCGACCCGCTGGGCATTCCGTGGACCCTGCGGACGCTGGCGGGGGACCCGGCCCGGGCGCTTGGCAGGCTTGCGGCTGAGGTCGGCGCCCCCATGATTATCGTGGGTACGCCGGAACCCGGGCTGGGGCACCGCGTCTCCGCGGCCCTCAACGGTTCGGTGGCCGCTTGGCTCAGCCACCACCAGGACCATCCGATCCTGGTGGTTCCGGTCCGGCCCGCAGTCCATCACCAGACAAAACATGACTCGTGAGCTAATGGTTTGCGCGTTGTCTAAGGGTTCAACCGAACCTCCCGTAAGTAAAGTGAAAGTAGTTATTCGGGGTGCTGGCTTTCTCCACTTACCGCCGAGTATGGTTGAATCCGTGGGCCAGAGACGGCCCCCAAAGACTGCTCCGGAGTGCGTATCCCCCAATAACGCACTCCGGAGCTTTTTTGTCCCCGGGCGCTTTCGCAGGGCCCGACCGTGCGCCCGCACCGCGCTTGCACCGTGCGCCCGCACCGCGCTTGCACCATACCCCTGGGGGGTATATGTTTGGGTTATGGACGAGCACGAAATCGCTGTCGCATCAGGCGCGGACACCGAACCTCCCCAACAGCACGGCTATTCCGCGAACAAAGACGCTTACCTGCGGCGGCTGAAGCGGATTGAAGGCCAGGTTCGTGGCATCGCGAGGATGGTCGAGGAAGACAAGTACTGCATCGACATCCTCACCCAGGTCGCCGCCGCCACCAAGGCCCTGCACGCCGTCAGCCTGGGGCTGGTGGAGGAACATATCGGGCACTGCGTCGTCGGCGCCGCCGCAGAACCGGACCCCTCGCTGCGGGCCGCAGCGATTGATTTTAAGGTCAAAGAAGCCACTGACGCTATCGGCCGCCTGTTGCGGTAGCGGCACCATCGACAACAACACCGGGCCGTGGACCACAACAGCCCGTCCCCAGAGGAGAGAGCCATGAGCACCGTATCCACCATCGTCAACGTGTCCGGGATGACGTGCGCGCACTGCGTGTCATCCGTCAGCGAGGAACTGGAGTCCCTGGCGGGTGTCGAGAAGGTCGACGTCGACCTCAACGCCGGGGGCGTCTCCACGGTCACCATCACTTCCGGCGGGGCCTTGTCCTCCGCCGAGATCAGCGAGGCCGTTGCGGAATCGGGCTACCTGGTGGTGGCCAACGAGACCTGAGCGCCACCCGCCCGTCATTCCACGCCGCGCACACCATCTGGACAGGACCACAGTGAGTACAGAGCAGTTATTCGGCCAGCCCGGAAACCGGGTGATCGAGCTCGACATCGAGGGCATGACCTGTGCCTCCTGTGTCGGCCGTGTTGAACGCAAGCTCGGCAAACTTGACGGCGTGACAGCCAGCGTCAACCTGCCGTTGGAGTCGGCACAGGTCACAGTGCCGGCGGCCATCACGGACGCCCAAATCACCGCCACCGTAGCGGCAGCAGGGTACAAGGCGACAGTCCGGCCTCCCCGGTTCACCGTCGAAACGCCGGCTGGTGGCGCCACCCGCGGCGACCACCTACCGGCCCACCCGGCAGCCAAGCTCCGCCCGCGCCTGGTGACCGCTGCCGTCCTCACCATCCCGGTCTTCCTGATTTCGATGTTCCCCGTTTTCCAGTTCGCCAACTGGGGCTGGGCAGCAGGGGCCCTGGCCCTGCCGGTGGTTACCTGGGCCGCCTGGCCGTTCCACCGCGCCGCTGCCATTAATGCCCGGCACCTGGCCTCCACGATGGACACTCTTGTCTCCATCGGGGTGACGGCCGCTTACGTCTTCTCGGCCTGGCAGCTATTCGCAGACCCGCAGATGACCGGGCACGCGGGCGGGGAAAGCATGGCGATGGGTTCGGGCGGACTCTACTTCGAGGTTGCCTCGGTGGTCACCACATTCCTGCTGTTGGGCCGCTACCTGGAGGCCAACGCCAAGGAAAAGGCCGGCGACGCGCTCAAGGCCCTGCTGAATCTGGGAGCCAAGGATGCCACAGTCTTCCGGGACGGCCGGGAACAGCAGATCCCGGCCGATCAGCTTGGGGTAGGGGATCTCATTGTTGTCCGCCCCGGCGAGAAAATCGCGAGCGACGGCGTCGTCGTCGAAGGGAACTCCGCGGTGGACGCCTCGCTGGTAACCGGCGAATCGGTACCGGTGGAAGTCGGCCCTGGCACTCCGGTCACGGGCGCCACCATCAACACCTCCGGCCGGCTGCTGGTCCGCACCACCCGCGTCGGAGCCGAAACGACTTTGGCCCAGATGGGCCGTCTGGTCGCCCAGGCGCAGACCGGCAAGGCGCCGATCGCCCGCCTTGCCGACCGGATCAGCGCGGTGTTCGTGCCGGTGGTCCTCCTCATCGCTGCCCTCACTTTCGGCGCCTGGCTGCTCGCGGCCGGCCCGGCCATCAGCGACGCCGAACTGCGCGCGGCTTTCACGGCCGCCGTCGCTGTACTTGTCATCGCCTGCCCCTGCGCCCTTGGCCTCGCCACCCCCGTAGGTCTGCTCACCGGAACCGGCCGCGGCGCGCAGCTGGGGATCCTGATCAAGGGACCACAAGTCCTTGAGGACACCCGGACCGTTGACACCATCCTGCTGGATAAAACCGGTACCGTGACCAGCGGCCACCTGGCTGTCGACGGCAGCGAGGCCTTCGGAGCCTTCAGCACAAACGAGGTCCTGCGCCTGGCCGGTTCGGTCGAAGCCGCATCTGAGCACCCGATCGCGCGTGCCATCGCTGCGGCCGCGCTCTCCGCCGAACGCCGCACCAACGACGCCGGGACCCTTCCTGCCGTCACCGGGTTCCGGTCGGCCCCGGGCGGCGGGGTCGAGGGAAAGGTTGCAGGAAAGGTCGTAACGGCTGGCCGGACGGGCTGGCTTGCCGAAAACCGCATCTCCCCGACCGCCTCACAGCTTCAGGCATTCAGCGCCGCCGAACATTCCGGGGCCACAGCCATCTGGCTCGCCGTGGATGGGCAGCCGGCAGGCATCATCAGCCTGCGGGACACGCTCAAGCCGGGCTCAGCCCCCGCAATCCGCCGGCTCCGTGAGCTCGGCCTCCGGCCGATCCTCCTGACCGGGGACAATGCGGCCGTCGCCGCCCAGGTGGCCGCCGACGTCGGCATCGCTCCCGAAGACGTTTTCGCCGGGGTGCTGCCGGCGGGCAAGGTCCAGGCCGTCAGGAAGCTGCAGGACGCCGGCGCCATTGTCGCCATGGCTGGCGACGGCGTGAACGACGCCGCGGCACTGGCCCAGGCAGACCTCGGCATCGCTATGGGTTCAGGCACTGACGTCGCGATCGAGGCCGCAGACCTGACGGTCATGGGCAACGACCTGGGGCAGGTGGCCCAGGCCATCGAATTGTCCCGCCGGACCCTCGCGACGATCAAGACAAACCTCTTCTGGGCGTTCTTCTACAATGCCATCGGGATCCCGGTAGCAGCCCTGGGCCTGCTTAACCCGATGATTGCCGGCGCTGCCATGGCGGCCAGTTCCGTCCTGGTTGTGGCCAACTCTTTGCGGCTCCGCGGCTTCGGCAAGTAAGCCGCCGTCCGCCCGCCGCCTCAGGCCGCGCCGAAGCGGACTGCGGCCCTGGCCTTCGCTTTGGCAGCTTCCTCGCCGCGGTCCTTGGCTGGAGCCTGGGTGACCAGGGCGGCCAGCAGGTGCTCGGTAGCATGTGCAATCTCGTGGACAGCCCGGTTGAAAGCCTCTTCATTGACCTTCGACGGCTTGGTGCTCCCACTGATCTTGCGCACATACTGCAGCGCGGCGGCTTCCACCTCCGCGTCAGTGGCTTGGGGTTCAAAATTGTGGAGGGTGCGGATGTTTCGGCACATGCCTCCATGCTAGGCCCCAATCAACCTGGGATCGAGGGCATGGGGAGGGCTGCCCATCGACACTATTTTGGCCGGCAGGATAGTTTGGGGGCATTGGATCTTCCGGAACAGCCGGAAGCCGCAGCGGAACCCGGCAGGGCCGGATCCGTTTCTAAGCTTTGAGGAGATTTTCGAATGGCTATTTGGGGCGCAGATATTGCTCAGCTCAAGACTCTTGGGACGAAGCTGCAGGCCGGTTCGTCGGAGATCGACAAGCAGAAGTCGATGCTCACCAAGGTGCTCGAGGGCACCGACTGGAAGGGCCCGGACGCCGATAAGTTCCGCAGCGAATGGAACGGCCAGCACGTGGCGGCACTGGCCAAGGTTTCCCAGGCACTGCAGGAGGCCGGCAAGCAGGCGAGCCGCAACGCCACCGAGCAGGAAAGCGCTTCCCGCTAGGCAAAAACTCCAGACACTAAGCCGGCCCGGACGCAGCAGCGTCCGGGCCGGCTTAGTCAGTTCGTGCCTACGGCACCGGTTCGACGTCGTTCGCGTGGTCCAGCGGTGCCGGCGACCCGGCTTCGCCGGCGCGGGACGGCGCCCAGAGTTCATCCAGCCGGACCAGGATCACGCCGCCGACAATCAGCAGCCCGCCGAGGAGCTGGATGGGGCCGGGCAGCTCGCCGAGCAAAAGCCACGCCCAGATGACGGCAAAGAGCACTTCGGTCAGCGACACAAAGGACGCCACTTTGGAGCCGAGGGCGCGTGCCGCCACAATGCCGGAGACATACGCAAGCACCGTGGCCAGGACCACAAGCCCGCTCAGAGCCACCCACCAAGGCGCCACCCAAGGGCCCAGCCGGGTATCGGCAGTGCTGAACGCCATCGGCAGCAGGCCGGTTGCCGCAGCAAGCCACATCGTCACTGCGCCCACCATAAGCCCGCCCGAGGCCAGTACGATCGGCGGCAGGGTGTCGTTTTCCTTGGCCGTGATGAAAAAATAGATCGCGAGGCAAACGGCCGCTGCTATCCCCCACAGGACTCCGACGATGTCGATCTTGACGGCTCCGGTGAGGTCCAGGACCAGGACCAGCCCGGCGAGGGACAGCAGCGTTCCACCGACTGTCAGTGGGCGGGGCCGTTTGCGGCTGGCGGCCCAGAGCCACAGCACGATAATCACGGGGGCCAGGTACTCCAGCAGGAGGGCAACCCCGACCGAAAGCCGTGCCACTGCGTTGAAATAGAACAACTGGCAGGCCGCGACCCCAATAAGCCCGAAAAGCAGGACGGTAAGCCAGTTGTCCCTCAGCTGGTGCCAGCGCCCGCGCAGTGCCGGGACTGCGGGAACGGCCAGGATGAGCGCGGCCCCGGTGAGGCGGGCCGTGACTGCTGCCCCGGGGCTCCAGCCGGTCTCCAGCAACGCCTTGGCAAAGGAGCCGGAGAGGCCGAACACCGCCGAGGAAAACAGGGCCACACCCAGCCCGGATGCCATGAACCCTGCCGCCGCGCCGGGGCGGCGGGCGCCGGGCGTTCCGGGGGATCGTGACCCGGAATCGGCCATGGCGGGCGTTTCGGCCGGGTAGCGATCGGCAGGCAAGGGCTGCCTCCTGTCAGGAGTAAAGTGATGTTATGGTCATGACAGTACGCCACGCCTACGTAAGGAGTCAAGATGCTTTTTGCCCCTGACACTGAGGTGGCATTGCGGTCGGTTGTCAGCCTGGTCAATTCCGCGGCCAACGGTGCGGAGCACCTTTCCACAGTGCCGGACCTGGATCGGTTTCTGGAGGCGGAGGGGTTCACCGGCTCGCGGACCCGGGACGAGGCCGAACTTGCCGGAGTGCACCGCCTCCGCGGCGAACTCGCGGCCTTGTGGTTCGCTGACGAATCCGCTGCGGTGGACACCGTTAACAGGCTGCTGCGGGAGGCGCGGGCACTGCCCCAACTCGTCCGGCATGGTGATTGGGACTGGCACCTGCACGCCACCACCCCGGACGCGCCACTGGCGCACAGGATGAGCACGGAGGCCGCCATGGCCCTGGTTGACGTCATCCGGAACAAAGAAATGGACCGGATGCTGGTCTGCGCCGCCGAGGACTGCAACGCCGTGGTGCTGGACCTGAGCCGAAACCGGTCGAAGCGCTATTGCGACACCGGGAACTGCGCCAACCGCGCCCACGTGGCGGCGTACCGGGCCCGCAAGGCAGCCTCCTAGGCCACGTCAGAGCGGAGGGGCAGGGCATCACGGGCGCTGGCGGCCGGATCCAGCAGCAGCCCCGGCCATCGGTCGGCGCCGGAGGGGCGGCGGTCGGCGGCAGTCGGACAGCTAGCGGTCGCCGCCGGGTGCCTGGTCGCCGCCGGACCCTGGCGCGCCGGACCCTGGTTCAGGCTGCGCCGACTGGCCGCCTTGGCCGGCGTTCCGGGAGCTGAGGTTGACCCCGGATCCCTTGCCGAGGTGTTCGGCATTGGGCTTGTGGCCCATTGACAGCATGGCGAGCACCACCAGAATCACAATGAACGCACTCCCGCCGGCCGTGAACGCCAGATCGAAGCGGGCCGTCTTTGCGCTGCCGCCGGAGGCAAAAATCAAGGTGGTGACGAAGGCCAGCACAGCCCAGAACGCGGAGAACATTAGCGGTCCCTTGACCGAGGTCCGCAGCTTGCGCGGGGCTCCTGATTTCTGCTGTGCCAAGGTGCTTTCCTCCTGCAGCCGACGCAATGGGCGTGGCAATTGTGGTAGCGCAATCGTTCTACACCAGGTAGAACCTGTTCGCTTCCTAGTTTACGGCCTCCGCCGAATCTGCCTGCGCATCGTGCCGCAGCGTCAGTCCGGCCAGCACCCAGAGCACGCCACTGATAATGCCGCCGCCGCCGGCGATGCCGAGCAGCGCATGCGGACCCAGATCGATGAAAAAGGGCAGCAGCGCCGCCGTGCCCAGTCCGATCACACCGGAGGCGATCCAGTCGCGCGCCAGGAGTGAGCGTCCCCGGAGGGTGATGCCGAGGTAGAGTTCTGCGGCGCCGGCAAGGCCAAGCCCCAGCGCTGCAAGGACACCGAAGACCAGGCTCCCGGAGATGAGCCCGACGGCGGCCCCTGTCCCGGTCAGCACGGCGCCGGCTGCCGACAGCACCTTTCCGGCGGCGGACCCGGGACGGAGCCCGGTCTGGTGGATGCTGCGCAGCAGCACCAGTCCGGTTGCCAGCAGGTAGGCGCCGCCGGCCCATCCCATGCCCATGGCGGTTGGTGCAGCCCAGAAGACGGTCACGGCACCAAATCCCAGGGCGATTGCCGCCCGGATTAGCACGGGCTTCCAGAGAACCGCCGCGGCGGGCAGGGCGGTGGACGCGTCAGGGGCTGCGGGGAGAGTCACACGTCCAGTTTAGTGCGAAGCACCGAGCACCATCCACCGGTCCGTTCGCGCCCGGGCGCCCAGCGTCACGGCCCTCGCCGCCATATACCCCAGCGAAAACGCCGCCCACAGCCAGAGCAGTCCAGCGCTGCCGCCAGCGCCCGTGTGCCCGACAAGCAGAAGTAGCGGCAGATACACCGCGAGATTCACGACGCCGGCAATCGCCAAATACTTTGCGTCGCCGGCCCCGATCAGCACGCCGTCGAGAACGAAAACAAATCCGGCGATCGGCTGGCCGGCCGCCAGTACCCACAGCGCCACCGCGAGTGCGGCACGGACTTCGGCGTCGGAGCTAAACAGCAGCCCCGCCCAGGGCGCCGCAGCTGCCAGCAGGATTCCCGTGAGCACACCAAACCCGATGCCCCAGCGGACCATAGTGCCCGTGAGCTCCCGTGCGGCAGCCGGGCGGGCAGCCCCGAGTTCCTTGCCGATCAGCGCCTGCGCGGCAATGGCGAGGGCATCGAGGGCGAAGGCGAGGAAAGTAAAGACCGTCATGGCGAGCTGGTGGGCTGCCAGGTTCACGGGCCCCTGGGCAGTGGCCACCAGGACCGTGGCGAGGATTGCCACCCGCAGGCTCAGCGTCCGCAGCATTAGCCACGAGCCCACCCTGGTCAGCGCCCGGATGCCGCGCCACTCGGGGCGCAGGGAGACCCCGTGGTTGCGGGCGTTCCGCCGGACAATCACCACATAAACAACCGCCATGGCCCACTGCGCGATGCTGGTGCCGATGGCGGAGCCGGTGACTGACAGCTGCAAGCCGTAAACCAGGAAGAGGTTGAGCACGATGTTCAAGGTAAAGCCGGCGGCCGCGACAAAGAGCGGGGTCCGCGTGTCCTGCAGCCCCCGCAACACGCCTGTCCCGGCGAAGATAAGCAGCATCGCGGCGAGCCCGGGCATTGACCAGCGCAGGTAGTCCACAGCAAAGGTCCGCACCTGATCACGGGCACCCATCAGGTCCAGCAGCGGCCCGGCGGCAACGAAGCCCGCCACGGCAAGGAATGCCCCCAGCATTAACGCCAGCCAGACGCCGTCACGTCCGGCAGCGAGAGCCGTGGACAGCTGCCCATTGCCGACCGCCCGCGCCACGGCCGGAGTGGTCGAATAGGCCAGGAAGACCATAAGTCCCACCACTGTATGCAGCACCGCGGAGGCCAACCCGACGCCGGCAAGCTGGGCCACTCCGAGGTGGCCGACGATGGCGGCATCGGCGAGGAGGAACACTGGTTCGGCGATGAGCGCCCCGAACGCCGGGAGTGCAAGGCGCAGGATTTCGCGCCGTCGGCTGGCCGGGGACGGGAGCACTGCAGGAGGCGGGGCGGAGGCTGGCACGCAACCACACTAACGGCACCCCTGGCGTCGCACCGCTTCGCAGCACAACGCGTCCACCCGGACCGAAACAGCGTCAATTCAGTTCCGGCATGATTTGCCCGCCACCCCGGTCCGGCTTGCGGTGTGTGGCGTCCCGGATAGCATTTGTGTCGGGATCCGGCGGCGCTTCCGCAGCCCGTTAGTACACTCTGTGCATGAGTGAGACTGCCGCCAACGCCGTAACCCTGCGCTTCCTTGCAGCTCCGACCGACGTCGGGCACAGCGGTTCGGTCGACGCCGGCACGGTGCTCGAGTGGGTGGACAAGGCGGCTTACGCCGCCGCGGTCGGCTGGGCACAGTCCTACTGCGTAACCGCCTACGTGGGCAACATCCACTTCGCGAACCCGGTCAACAGCGGGGACATGGTTGAGGTCACTGCCACGATCGTCTACACCGGCCGGTCCTCCATGCACATCCGCACAGTGGTGTCCTCGGGCGATGTAAAAGGCGGTCCGGCAACGATGCGCAGCCAGTGTCTGGTGATTTTCGTGGCGGTGGGCGCGGACGGCAAGCCCGTCCCGGTGCCGCAGTTTGAACCGACCGCACCGGACGGGATCGAACAGCGCGACCACGCAGTGGCCCGGATCAAGGTCCGCGAGGAGATCGTGCAGGCGATGAGCGGACAGGAATACACCGACGCCGGCACGGCCGAGAGCGTTGTCCTCCGTTTTGTGGCCGCCCCCACGGATGTGAACTGGGGCGGCAAGGTCCATGGTGGCATCGTTATGAAATGGATCGATGAGGCGGCCTACGTCTGTGCCTCACGCTACTGCGGCATGGACACGGTAGCCGTCTTCTCCGGCGGCGTGAGGTTTTATCGTCCGCTGCTCATCGGCCATGTGGTGGAGGTGGAGGCCCGGCTGGTCTACACCGGAACGAAGGGCATGCATATCGCGGTGCACGTCCGCTCCGGAGACCCCAAGGGACGCGAGCTTCACCTCACAACGTACTGCCTGACCGTGATGGTGGCCCGCGACGAACACGGCACATCCGTCCCGGTCCCGCAATGGGTGCCGGTGTCCGAGGAGGACAATCGGCTGTACGCCCACGCCCGGGCACTGCTGGAGATCCGCGGCCGGGCACCCGGGAACCGGCTGCCCAACCATCTGCTGCCCAGTGGCGGCAGCTAGCTCCTAGAAGCCGCCACCGGCATCCGCCGCCATGTTCGCGAACCTTGAATAGTGGCCCTGGAAGGCGACCACAATGTCTTTTGTGGGGCCGTTACGGTGCTTGGCAATGAGGATGTCTGCTTCGCCGGCACGCGGCGATTCCTTGTCATAGACGTCTTCGCGGTGCAGCAGGATGACCATGTCGGCATCCTGCTCAATGGAGCCGGATTCGCGCAGATCCGAGACCATCGGCCGCTTGTCCTGGCGCTGCTCCGAACCACGGTTCAGCTGCGAGAGCGCAATGACCGGCACCTGCAGTTCCTTGGCCAGCAGCTTCAGCGCGCGGGAGAACTCGGAAACTTCCTGCTGGCGGGACTCCACCTTCTTGCCGGAGCTCATCAGCTGCAGGTAGTCGAGGATAACGAGCTTGAGATCGTGCTGCTGTTTCAGCCGGCGGCACTTGGCCCGGATTTCCATCAATGACATGTTGGGGCTGTCATCGATGAAGAGCGGAGCGTCATTCATCCGGCCCATCGTGGTGGCGATCTTGGACCACTGCTCGTCCTTGATCGTGCCCTTGCGCAGATCCTGCAGGCCGATTGTGGCCTCCGCTGACAGCAGGCGCATGGCGATCTCGTTCCGGCCCATTTCCAGCGAAAACATCACCGTTGCCAGATTGTTCTTGATGGCAGCGGAGCGGGCGAAGTCCAGCGCGAACGTCGACTTACCGACGGCGGGGCGGGCCGCAATGACAATCATCTGACCGGGGTGCAGGCCGTGGGTGAGCTCATCAAGTTCGTAGAAGCCGGTCGGAACGCCGGTCATTCCCTCTTCGCGGTGGCCGGAGGCTTCGATCTCGTCCACCGTGGACTCCATCACGTCCTTGAGGACCACGTAGTCCTCTGCAGTGCGCCGTTCGGCGACGGCGTAGATCTCGGCCTGGGCCTGGTTTACCAGGTCTTCGACCTCGCCGTCCTGGCCGTAGCCAAGCTGGACGATTTTAGTGCCCGCATTGACCAGACGCCGCAGGACGGCGCGTTCACCGACGATTTCTGCGTAGTAGCCCGCGTTGGCAGCGGTGGGAACCGTCTGGATGAGCTCGTGCAGGTAGGCGGGGCCGCCGATTCGGTTGATCTCGCCCCGCTTGGTCAGTTCATCCGAAACGGTGACGGCGTCAGCGGGCTCGCCCCGGCCGTAGAGGTCGATGATGGCCTCGTAGATCGTCTCGTGTGCCGGGCGGTAGAAGTCCACACCACGAAGGATCTCGACGACGTCGGCAATGGCGTCCTTTGACAGCATCATGCCGCCCAGGACGGACTGCTCGGCGGGAATGTCCTGCGGCGGCTTGCGGCTGCCTTCGGCTCCGCGGGTCCCCTCGACTGAGTCCAGATGCGTAACTGACAAAACTGCCGTCCTCCATTGGGTGCCGCGGCGGACCTTCGTTCGCCGGCGGCGTGTATGCCTTTTGGTCTGTGCTGCGGGTTGGCCTCGGCCCGGCCGTTATCCGACGGGTTAAGTCCTATCAACCGGCTCCGACATTTTGTCCGCCTCCCGTACTGCCGGTTTTCCACAGGCCGGATCCAGCCCGGCCGGGCGGAATCCGAAAGAAAGGCAGCATCGGAATCCAGGATCCTAGGCGCGATATCCAGCAACGTTATCCCCCGTCCGGGCAGGCACCAACCCGAAGAGTCTCCACCCCTGTGGATAACCTGTGCACTACCACCCCCTGCTTGTGCACAGCCTGTGGGAACAGCTGTGGATAGAAAAATTCTTTGTCGCATAATCAGCCCCTGACCTGCGTAAACGCAAAAAAGGCCGTGTGGACGTAAAAGAAATACGGCCGGCGTTCATCCACAGTGCGCTAGGTGCGGCTGGGGATAGCGATCGGCACATGAGGCCACACTCCGGCGGAAATATGCGCATTTGGTGATGTTCCTCACCTGGCGGGCTGGATGGGTGCCTCCCGGCACTGATGGTACGCCGGCCGCAGAATGTGCTGTGGATAACTGCGATCTGGCATAAGCTCTTCACATGGGCGATGTATTGCTAGTTATACTGCCTGCCCTCATCGTGGCAGCTGTACTTTGGGCGTTTACGACGGCCCTGCGACCACGTGATTTTGGCTTGTCCGACGCGGATCGCTACCAGCAGGAGCTCGCTGTCCGTTCACAGGCCCACTACGCCGCCCAGGTGCAGGCCGCTACTGCCGCCCGGGCCCGGGTGGACGCGGCCACGCGTCCGAGTCAAAACGAACAGCAGCAGTCCCAGCAGGCCGATCATGCCCGCATGGCATTGCGGGCCCAGACCGGATCTGCCCCGGCCGTCGGGCAGCCCGGCTACCAGGGGCCGGTCCTGCCCGGCGGCCAGCTGAATCCACAGTTTGCCCTGCAGCTGCAGTCCCTGGCCCGGAACGGCAAAAAGATCCAGGCCATTAAGTTGCTGCGGCAAGCAACCCAGTCAGACCTTTTGACCGCCAAGAATTACGTAGATCGGCTATAGCTTGATGGAATCCATGCTTATCCCCCTGTTGATCCTGGCGCTCGTCGTCGCCGGCGTCCTGTTGGCCGCCCGCGCCGTCGGCCGGAAGACCAGCGGGTCCCGGGCGGAAACCGCCCCGCGGCCCGGGCGTGATCCGCTGGAACTGGCCCGTAGCTCCGCGGCCAAGCTCAACCAGGAGCAGCACCGCCGCCTCTACGCGCTGATCGCCCAGGGTCAGGCAATGGGAGCCATCAAGCTCTACCTCGAAGCTACCGGGGACGGCCTGCGGGCCTCCCGGGACGCCGTAGGGGCGCTTGCGTCCCACCCACAGCCCTTCCGGCCGGAGGTGCCGGGACAGCAGCCCAGCGAGGACGACGACGACGACGCGCCTCAGCGTTTCGCGTACCGCTACCGTGCGATCGCCAGCAAGGGCGATGTCACCCGCGAGGTCAGCAGCAACATGCTCAACGACGAGATCTACGGCCGAATCCGCACCATGGCCAGAAGCGGCGACCCCGAAGCCGCAGCGGAAGCCCTGACCCGCCACTCCGATATCTCCATCAAGCAGGCCCGCGAGTTCATCGAACTCCTGGAGGACTGACGAACGGTCCGGCGCCGCCCCGCGCACTCACGCGTGAGCAACTACCGGACGCGCCGCTGCTTGGAGCTGCCCGAACGTTTCCGGCAGCGGCCGGAACCCTCTACCGGCTGGAACGCTCTACCGGCGGGCCGAGATACCGGCGAGCAGCTGCTCAAATGGCAGCGTCGCCAGGGCATCCGGCTTCTGGAGCGTCTGTGGGACTTCCAGGAGGCGGGCGAACTCCCCGGCCGCCCGGTCGATCCGGACGGATAGCGGCGATTCGCCGTCGCCGTCTTTTCCCCAGTCCTGGGGCCCGGCGAAGACAGCCGTGCCGGCGATCCGGGTACGGAGGTAGGTGAACAGGGGCCGCATGGCAAAGTCCAGCACCATCTGGTGCCGGTCGGTTCCGGCAGTCGCGCCCAGCAGAACGGCCTTGCCCTCAAGCGACGTGGGATCGAGGACGTCTATGAAGGACTTAAAGAGGCCGCTGTAGGAGGCGCTGAAGACCGGGCTGACGGCGATGATACCCTCCGAGGCCCGGACGCCGGCAATCACTTCGGCCAGCTTTGGCGCGGCGTAGCCGGTCACAAAATTGTTGGCAATGTCCACGGCGAGGTCCCTGAGTTCCAGCACCTCGATATCGACTGCGTATCCTGCGGCGGCGAGCTGGCGCTCGACGGCGGCGGCCAGCTGGTCCGCGAGCAGGCGGCTCGACGACGGGACGCCGAGTCCGGCAGAGAGAACTGTAATGCGGCGGGATTCCACGCGAATGCTCCTCAAGTTGTTATCCGGACCAAACGCCAATTCATGCGTTTGCATCTACTTAGTCAAGCCGTGTGCCTGCTCGTTTATTCCCCGCCGCTCCTGGCCATCCGGTCGGCCCCCTCAGAGCAGGACCATCCCCTCAATGCAGCTCACCGTGTTCCCGCCAATCCAGATGTCGTCCCCCACCGCGTCAATGTGGACCCGCCCGGCCCGGCCCAGCACCGTCCCCTGCGCCACCAGGTAGGACACCGAGGCCCGGCCGCTGCCGATCAGCCACCGGGCGGCACCTGCGTTGAAGCTGCCGGTGACCGGGTCTTCCGGCAAGGCGTCCCCCGGGATAAAGGTCCGCACCTCAAAGCCAACCTCGGAGCCGGCCGGGTGGGGACCGATCACACCGACTTTCAGTCCCGCCAGGGCCAAGTAGTCAGGCCTGAGGCCGAGCACCAGATCCGCCGAATCCAGCAGCACACCGATCCACTCAGGGCCATTGACCAGCCAGGATGCGTCAAGCAGCGCCTCCCGCTCCAGCCTCAGCCCGGCGGCAATACGGCTGAGGACCACCTCGGCCACCGGACCCGATCGGGTCAGCGGCGGCACCGCAAAAGCCAGCCTCCCGCCCTCGCGCTTCACCCTGACCAGTCCGGCCCCCCACTCCTGGACCACCGTCCCGTCCTACCGGGGTTCACCGCCAGCCGCGAGCCAGGCGTGCGCCGAGCCGAGCGTCGGGTGCCCGGCAAAAGGGAACTCTTGGCTGCCGCTGAAGATCCTGATCCGGTAGCTGACAAACGCGGACGGGCCCTGCGAGACTGCACGCATGGCCGCGAATAAGCCCGCAAACATAACCACAGCCACCGGCGCGTCCGTCGAGGAGTTCCTGGCCGCCATCGAGCATCCTGTCAGGCGCCGGGAAGGGCTCCGCTTGCTCTCGGCGATGGCTGAAGCGACAGGTCAGGCTGCCCAGATGTGGGGTCCCGCGATTTTGGGCTTCGGACGGTACCACTACAAATACGAGACCGGCCGCGCAGGGTACGCACCCGCAGTAGGCTTCTCGCCGCGAAAGGCCAGCCTGTCGCTTTAGGGCCGAGCTGCGGGCCGGAGCCGGCCAGCCTGCGGGCCCAGCTGGGGAAGCACAAAACCGGGGCTGGCTGTCTCTACATCACTATGCTCGAGACGTTGACGAGGCAGTGCTGACCGGGCTGGTTCGGGACGGTTACCGTTACGTCACGACCGTATTGCACCGGGACTGAATCTTAACGCAGAAGGCCCCCGCATCCGGTTCCGACAAGGAATCCGAAGGCGGAGGCCTTCCAGTAGTTCGGGAGTGCAGAGCCGTTGAGGGCTACTTGCCTGCGACTACGTCGAGGTCGATCACAGCGGCAACGTCGTTGTGCAGACGGACGTTGGCCTGGTAGGAACCGACCGACTTGATGTGGGTCGGCAGTTCAACCTTGCGCTTGTCGATGCGGCCAAGGCCAGCGGCCTCAACAGCGTCGGCCACGTCGCCTTGCTTGACGGTGCCGAACAGTCGTCCGGTCTCGCCAGCCTTGACAACGAGCTTGACCGGCTTGGCGGAGAGTGCTGCGGCCTGCTTCTGAGCGTCTTCCAGGGAAGCGTGCTCGCGGGCGGCGCGGGCAGTCTTGATTGACTCAACCTGCTTCTCGCCGCCCTTGGACCAGGTCAGAGCGAAGTTGCGGGGCAGCAGGTAGTTACGTGCGTAACCGTCCTTGACCTCGACAACATCGCCTGCAGCACCGAGACCGGTTACTTCGTGGGTCAGAATGAGCTTTGCCATGTTAGTTAATCCCTTCCTTAGCCGCGGCCAGCGCCGGAGTAAGGCAGCAGAGCAACTTCGCGGGCGTTCTTGATTGCCTGGGCGATCTTGCGCTGTTCCTGCACCGTGACGCCGGTGACGCGACGGGCGCGGATCTTTCCGCGGTCGGAGATGAACTTGCGCAGCAATGCTACGTCCTTGTAGTCGATGACAGTGATGTCAGCGGCCTTCAAGGGGTTGGACTTTGGTTTGGGCTTACGGAGTTCAGCCTTAGCCATCGTGGAGCTCCTATTCGATGGAGCCCGTGGATATTGATCCACGGGATGGTGGTGATCCGACGTTGAACAGCACCGGTTCGCCTTGCGGCATCCCGGCAGTGTCCGTCCTCGAACCTTAGATGTTGTTTAGAAGGGAGGTTCGGAGTCCGGGCCGTTGCCCCAGCCGCCGCCTGCATTGCTGACCCCGGGCGTAGCCCAGGGGTCATCCTGCTGTGCGGGCTGGTTGCCGCCCCAGGTTCCGCCTGCGTTGCCGCCGCCCTGGTTTCCACCAGAGCCGCCACCGAAGCCGCCGCCGCTGTTGCCGGCGCCAAAACCACCCTGGGCACCGTTGCCGGCACCACCACCGCCGGAGCGCTGGGTACGGTTGACCTTGGCGTTGGCGTAGCGCAGGCTGGGGCCGATTTCATCGACCTCAAGCTCGATAACGGTGCGCTTCTCGCCTTCTTTGGTTTCGTAGGAACGGCTCTTCAGACGACCGGAAACGATGACGCGCATCCCCTTGGTCAGGGATTCGGCGACATTTTCGGCTGCTTCACGCCATACCGATGCGCGCAGGAACAGGGTTTCCCCGTCCTTCCACTCATTGGACTGGCGGTCGAAGGTGCGGGGAGTAGAAGCGATGGTGAAATTCGCTACGGCCGAACCTGACGGTGTGAACCTCAGCTCGGGGTCACTGGTGAGATTACCGATGACCGTAATAGTGGTTTCGCCTGCCATCTACTGCCTCCTTGTTCGTTCCTGCGGGATGAAGAGTGAAAAGTGGACGCTGAAATTACTCAGCAACAACCTTCTGCACTTCGGGGCGGGTGATCTTGGTGCGCATGATGGTCTCGTTGAGGCTCAGCTGGCGATCAAGTTCCTTGGCGGTACCCGGCTCAGCGGTGAAGTTCACCACGGCGTAGATACCTTCAGACTTCTTCTGGATTTCATAAGCCAGGCGACGACGGCCCCAGATGTCAACCTTTTCGATGGTTCCACCATCGGTCGTGATGACGTTCAGGAACTTCTGAAGCGTTGGCTCAACGGTACGCTCTTCGACCTCGGGGTCGATGATTACCATCAATTCGTAAGGACGCATATGTGAACCCACCTCCTTTGGGCTAAGCGGTTACGGCATTTCCGTAACAGGAGGTTCATTTGCGGTGCCGTGTGCGTGCAACACCCCCGGGGACGGGGGCAGGGCGCAGCACAGACTTCAATAGCTTAGTGCATCGGGACCGGATTCCGCGATTCCATCCCTGTCCAACGTAGGCCCAACCGGCAAGGCCCGGAGATCGGTCCGGAAGCTATGTGGACAACCCTGTGCCATGATCGGGGAATGAACACCGGTTCCCTTATCCGCGGCCACTCCCGTCCGGTCCGGCGCGGCCGGCTGCGGCTGGCGGTGATGCTGCTCGCCGGAGTACTCGGGGCCACGGCGACCGGACTGTCCGGGTACTGGGTGGAGGCCCCGGCGGTCGGCTGGGGCAGCGCCTCACTAACCTATGTTGTGTGGGTCTGGCTGGTGATCGGCCGTTTCGACCCGGACGAAACGCGCGCGCACGCGACCGCGGAGGATCCGGCCCGGAGCACCACTGACCTGCTGATCCTGGCCGCTAACGTCGCCAGCCTCGGGGCGGTGGCCGCCGTCGTCGTTGATTCCCATACCAGCGGCGGCGGATCCCGCTTCGCCGGCGGGCTTCTGGCGCTGGCGTCGGTGGCCCTCTCCTGGCTCTTGGTGCAGACGCTGTTCACGCTGCGGTACGCCGAGCTGTATTACCACCCGGACGGGAAGGCCGGGGCGGCCGTTGGCGGTATCGACTTCAATCAGGAACGCAACCCGCAATACACCGACTTCGCGTACCTCGCCACAAGCCTGGGAATGACTTACCAGGTCTCGGACACTGCCCTGAAGAACCACCGCATCCGGACCGAAGCGCTCAAGCACAGCCTGCTTTCCTACGTCTTTGGCACCGTCATCCTGGCCACGACCATCAACCTCGTGATCAGCCTGGCCTGAGGGTGGCGGCCCGGAGACTGGTCCTGCAGGGTAGAAAAACGAGTACAGGACGTCGAGACTACTCGACTTCGGGCGATGCCCTACTCGACTATCCGCACGGCCTAGTCCCCCGGCAGGGCGACGGATATATTGGCTGTGAGTATCACCATCGGGACGATCCCTCCACGACAGGGTAGCTAGGTGGCTAGCTGCAGCCCCGAATTTGCCGCGGGCAATTCCGGTGGGGCTGTAGTGCGAGTGCCGAGCGTGTGAGTGCCAGCGAACGGCCGCATTTTTGACAGACGGGGACCGCATGCCTGAAGTGTGCCGCAGCGAGCAGGACCTCACCCCCGCCATGCGTATTCTTGTCTACCCCCATGAGCTGGCCATGGGAGGCAGCCAGATCAACGCACTTGAGCTTGCGGGCGCAGTGCGCGATCTGGGACACAACGTGACGGTCTTCGCCACCTCCGGAGTACTGGTCGAGAAGGTGAGGATGCTGAACCTCGAGTACGTCGAAGCGCCGCGGCGCAGATTCGCCGTGGATCCCGCGACCATCCGAAAACTGACAACCACAGTGCGGTCGCGGGGTATTGACGTTGTCCACCCCTATGAGTGGGCACCCAGTATCGATACAGCGTTCGGGCCCGGCCTGCGCTTCGGAACCCCGGCAGTTATGACAGTGCTCTCGATGGACGTCCCGGACTTCCTGCCGCGGCATTTTCCCCTGATTGTCGGCACGCATGCCCTCGCCGTCCAGCAGAATCTCCGGCGCTCCCACGTTCAGGTCATGGAGCCTCCGGTCGACACTGCCCAGAACAAGCCGTCCGTCGTCCCTAATGCCCGGCGCCAGCTCCATATCCCGCCGGATCAGCTGGTCGTCAGCGTAGTTGGCCGGCTGACAACGGACCTGGAAAAATTGCAGGGCGTTGAGGCGGCCATCCGGGTTATGGACAATTTGTCCGAAAGCCGGCCGGTGACCTTGCTGATCGCCGGCGACGGCGAAGGCCTGGCTGACGTAGCTGCGGCGGCCCGGGCGGTCAACCGCCGGCGCGGCCGGGAAGTGGTTCGGGTTTTGGGCAACGTCGGCGACCCCCGGCCGCTCTACGACGCGGCGGATGTGGTTCTTGGGATGGGAAGCTCAGCGTTGCGCGGAATGGCGTATGCCAAACCCCTTATCGTGCAGGGGACAAGGGGTTTCTGGAAACTCGCCAGCCCGGAGACGGCACCCCGGTTCCTGCAGGACGGATGGTTCGGCCACGGCGGTGGCGGCGGGGCGGACTTGACGCAGATTCTCGCCCTCCTCTTGGACAACGAGCAGTTGCGTTCGGAGCTCGGAGCCTTCGGTCGCGAACTGGTTGAACAAAGATTCGGCCTCGATCAAGCGGCACGGAAGCTTGAAGCCACCTACCGTCGCCTGCTGCTGGCACCGCCGGGGGCCCGGCTCAACAGCTCCGTGGTCCGGACCGGCTATGGGGTGGCGAAATTCCGTGCCGTGATGAATTTCAGGCAGCCCAAACCGCCACTCAGCCCCCGCAAGTCACCGGCATGAGGGCCGCCCAGCCCGGACTTGGGCCGCAAATCGGCCGCGGGCTCGCGTGGAGCAGCATCAACAGCCTCGTGCTGCGGCTGGGCAGTTTTGCCGTTGGAATCGTGTTGGCTCGGTTGCTGGCACCTGAACAGTTCGGCGCGTTTGCCATCGCATTAACCGTACAGGCCATCCTTATGACCCTCGCCGATTTAGGCATGAGCGCGGATCTGATCCGCTCGGCGGAGCCCGCACGGAAAGCGCCAACGGTAGCCAGCCTCGGAATTGCTTCGGGAGCATTGCTGGCCGTGACCATGGCTCTTTCGGGCCAGGGTGTAGCCGAATTGCTTGGCAGCCCGGACTCCGGTCCGGTGATCTCGGTCATGGCGGTCTCGTTGTTGCTGGCAGGGGCCGGAGTGGTGCCCTACGCGGCACTGCAACGCCGGTTCGCGCAGAAAGAATTGTTCGGAATTGCGGTCTCGGACTTCGTTGTCGGCACCGCTTTAACGATCATCCTGATTCTGGCCGGCTGGGGCGTAATGGGTCTTGCTGTCGGGCGGCTTGTCTCCCAAAGTGTCGCCTTGGTTTTGCAGTTCATCCTCGCCGGAGAAAAGGTCCGGTTCGGATTCGACCGGTCCGTAGCACCGGAAGTGCTGGCGTTTGGGCTCCCCGTTGCCGGTGCCAACATGCTCTCCTGGGTGCTTTTGAACGTCGACAACGTAGCAATCTCCCGTCTTGCCGGCCCCGTGGCACTTGGCTTCTACTTCCTGGCATTCAACGTCTCCAACTGGCCGATGAGTGCGCTGGGCCAAGTTGTGCGCTCCATCTCCATACCTGCGTTTGCCAGATTGGCCCGAGGGAATACCGACAAGAGTTTCGCGGCGGTCCTGGGTCCAACCTGGGCAGTGTCCCTGCTGGCCGGGCTTATGCTGGCGGTACTGGCGCAACCGGTCATTGAACTGGTCTACGGGACCGTCTGGCTGTCCGCTGTCCCTATCCTTGCCTGGCTCGGGCTCTTCGGAGCCCTGCGCACCCTGTTCGACCTGGCCGCGTCGTATCTACTGGCCAGAGGCGCCTCAAGACCGGTGCTCGTTGTGCAAATCCTTTGGATCGCTGCCCTTATCCCTGCTGTCCTGTTCGGCATTCAGGCCGGAGGAACCCCCGGCGTGGCGATCGCGCACCTGGCGACGGCCGCCGTCGTGGTGTGTCCCGCCTATGCCGTGGCCCTTCGCCGCAGCGGGGCCGATCTCCGGGCCGTGGCCGCCCGCCTGTGGCCACCCCTGGCGGCTGCTGTTCCGGCGGGTGGTGCCGCTATGGCAGCCCTCGGCTGGGCCCCCACACCACTCACGGGACTACTCGCCGGGGGGTTGACCGGCACGGCCGTCTACTCACTTCTGCTGGGCCGCTGGTTTCGGCAGCAGATCCGCGACCTCAGGGGCTGGATGCCGGCCGACGCCGGCGCGGCCCCGTCTCCGGCGCCCGCACCGGAGACGACGACGGCTGCGGGACCACTGTGACGGCAACGATCAGCAAGAAGATCAGAACCCGCCCCTCGCCGGGGGCCGACGGCCCGGCTACTGTCACAGTGGTCATTTCCTGCTACAACTACGGCCGATTCCTTCGTGCCGCGGTGCTCAGCGCCGTCAGCCAGGACGACGTCACCGTTGACGTGATCATCGTCGATGACGCTTCGACGGATGACAGCCGGGACGTGGCGGAACTGCTGTCCGCCGAACATGGCAACGTCCGGGTGTTGACCCACAACACCAACCGTGGCGTCGTCGAAACATTCAACCATGGTGCCAAAGCCGCACGAGGCGAGTTCCTCGTGCGGCTCGATGCTGACGACATGCTGACCCCTGGCTCACTTGGCCGTTCCACTCGGGTGGCCCGCGCTTACCCCTCGGTAGGGCTGGTCTACGGACACCCCATCCACTTCTCCGCCAATGTACTCCCGCCGCCCCGGCTACTCGCATCCGCCTGGACCATCTGGCCGGGCCGGGAGTGGCTGACTGACCGCTGCCGCAGCGGCATCAACGTCATCACCTCGCCCGAGGTCCTGATGCGCAGGTCGGTACTGGAAGAAATCGGCTACCAGGCACAGCTCCGGCACACCCATGACATGGAGCTCTGGTTCCGCCTCTCCGCCTTCGCTGACGTCGCCTACATCCACGGGGCCGATCAGGCCTGGCATCGCGAGCACAGCGAAAGCCTCTCCGCCCGCGAGGTCAACGTCTTCGTGGATCTGCAGGAGCGACGGGAAGCTTTCGACGTACTTTTTGCCGGCCCTGCCGGCTCGATCTCCGAAGCCGGCGAGCTGCGGCGGTGCGCCACCCGGGCGCTGGTCGAGGAAGCCCTGAAGACCGCTCGACGCGAACTCGACCGAGGCGCCGGACAGACAGATCTGTTCCGGTCCAGCCGTGAGCTCGCCCGGGAACTGGCCCCCGGAGTGGTTGGCACCACCGCATGGACTCGTCTGGCGCTGCGCCCGGGCCAGACTTCCCGGTCCGCGCGATTCACCGCTGCCGCACTGGCCCGGCGCATAGCGGCGCGATTGAGATCCGAGCTCCAATGGCGGCGCTGGCACAGGACTGGAGTGTACTGATGACTGTTGAGGATGCCGCCAGAGCCGAGCTGACCGTCCTGACCCCGAGCTACGGACCCGACGCGGAGTTGTGCGCTGACCTGAACCGGTCCGTGATGGAGTTGACCGACGACGTCGAACACCACATCGTTGTCCCGTGCGGGGACCGGAAACACTTCAGCAGCATGGAAGGGGGCCGGACGTTTGTCCACGATGTCGGTGAGTTCCTGCCGCGCCGCCTGGTCAAGATACCGGGCGCCAACGCCTGGGTGAACGCCCTGCGCCCCTGGCCACCAGTGCGCGGCTGGATCGCCCAGCAACTGGTCAAATTGTCCGCTGCCGCCTCCTTCACCACCCGGGGAGTGCTACTGGTGGATTCCGACATGGTGCTCATCCGCAGGACGTCCCTGGAGTCCTTTATGGTGAACGGGAGGCCTGCAATGTACCGCAACCCCGGGGCGGTCCACGCCGGGCTGCCCCTGCACCGCACCTGGCACGAAACTTCCCGGTCACTCTTGGGACTGGCACCGCCGCCGGCCGAAAACCTTCCGGATTACATCAGCTGGCCGTGCCTCTGGAACCCCGCAATCGTCCGGGACCTGTTGTCCGCAGTGGAAGAAAACACGGGTCTGAACTGGACCACTGCAATCGGCAGTCAACTCCGCTTCTCCGAAATGATCCTCTACGGAGTGTATGTGGACGAGGTGCTCGGAGGTGCGGAGTCAACGACCTCGCGGATGAAAAGCGTCGTCTACTCGGAAGAGCGCCCCTTGAATCCTGCCGGACTGGCTGAATTGCTGGCAGCGGTCAGCTCCGACGATCTTGCCATCATGATTTCGGCCAAGTCGGGAACCAGGCTCCACCACCGCCGCCAAGCCGTTGCAAACGTCCGGGGGACACTGGCCGGCGAACGGGAGCAGGGCTGATGATGCGGCCCACAGGGCGGCTGGCCCAGCTGGCCACCAGGCTGAAGCGGGACGGCCCCGGCGAAGTTTTTCGCCGCGGAACACGGAAGATCGCCCAGAAGGCCGGCGACCGGCTGGGGTGGGCCGAGCTGGATTTCCCCCTCCGGACAGAGGACATTACGGATCCGGAAACCCGCCGGGTTCCTTCCCACTATCCCGTCCGGGACGGCGCCCTTGAAATCGGCTGGGTCTGCACACCGCCCGGGGCCGGATCCGGCGGGCACACAACCCTGTTCCGCATGGTTGAAGGATTGGAGCGCCGCGGACACAGCTGCACCCTGTTCCTTTACGACGTTAACGCCGACGACGTCGCTCGCCATGAGGAAGTTATTCGGCGGTGCTGGCCCGGGATGAAAGCAGCCATCAGGTCAGCTACACCCAGCATCGACGGGGTCGACGCGGTTGTGGCCAGTTCCTGGCAGACGGCTCATGTGGTGGCGTCCCGGGTGCGGGGCCCGATTCGCCTCTTCTACCTTGTACAGGACTACGAACCCTATTTTTATCCTCGCGGTTCGCTGTACACCCTCGCAGAAATGTCATACCACCTGGGCCTCGAGTTGATTGCGCTCGGCGACATGGTAGCAGCGCAGCTTCAGCACGAATCAGGCATCGTGCCGGCGTTGACGGTCCCGTTTGGCTGCGATACCGGGGTGTACCGGATCCTGGAGGATGCCCGCGGCCGGCCGCGAAGCGGCGTGGTTTTTTACGCCAAGCGGAACACCGACCGCAGGGGATACGTTCTCGGCAAGTTGGCGCTGGAACTCTTCCACCATATGCACCCGGAGGTGGAGATCCATGTCTATGGCGACCGCGTGGCGAACTGGCGTATTCCTGTCACGAGTCATGGGAATCTTCTGCCAGTTGAACTGAATGAACTCTACAACCGCACCAAAGCCGGTCTGGTGATGTCGTTTACGAATATCTCCTTGGCTGCCGAAGAACTCCTGGCTGCAGGCTGCAGGCCCGTCCTGAATGACTCCGCCATGGCACAAGCCGATCTTCCCGGCGCCGGTGCCGTCTGGGCCCGGCCAACCCCGGCGGCCCTGGCCGGCGCACTCTCTTTGCTGGTCGCAGGTCCGGAGTGGAAAGCTGCGCCCGGGGTCCGGCAGGGCTGGGACCACACCCAGGCGATGGTGGCGGACAGTCTTGAATCGGCGTGCAGGGGAGACCTGAACGCCACATAAGCCGGCCGCACTGGTCCTGCCGGGGCCCTCGCCGGCCGCCGCTAAGGAGCGCTGTGGGGCCCGCCCACGCTACTCTGGCTCGCGGACGTTGACGTCGCGTACGGTTCAGTGCTCCCTTCCGGGCTGCCGGCTGAACGTCTCCTGCCGCCGCGAGTGGCGGGCGCCTGGCCGCGGGTGGCGGGCGCCTGGCCGCGGGTGGCGGGTGCCTGGCCGCGGCCCTGCCCTGGTACTCGTGTGCTCTCCGGGCCCCTTGAGGCCTTTTGAATGCCAGCGGATGGATCAGGGATGCGGAGGCCGTCCGCTGGTGGCGGCCCGGCTGGCCCGTCCCCGGCGGCTGGGGACGCTGCCTTGCGGGCGGCCCGCTTTCTTCCCGCCACCTCCACCACTCGGGCGAGGGACACCGCGCCGAAGACCAGAATCGCGCCCACCAGAAAAACGATGATCGCTGCCCGCAGGCGGTTTGAGTACAGCTCGGTGGCACGGTCCGGCTTCGAGACCATCAGCGGGGCGAAGTAATAAGTCTTGTCCGCCCCATTGATGCTCTGCATTTCCAGGAGATTGGATTCCAGTAGCTGGCCCAGGGCTTCGGTGGTCGCGACGGCCTGCTGTGCTGAGTCGCCAACGCCCCTGATGTCCACCACAAACCCGTTGCCCCCGAGGCCGCGGCTCACGGCGTATTCATTGCCGAGCCCTGCCGATTGCAGCTTGTCCCCCACGGCCAGAGAGTTGAGCCTGGTGATCAGCACATCGATGACCAGGGCAGGGTCTGCCGACCGCAGGTAGGGATTGTCCTTATTCACGAGTCCAAGTTCCGGTTTCTTTTGGATGTCTTCGCTCGTCGGGACGATCGGATTCACCACCGCGTAGCTCATGCTCGCCTCATACGACCTCGGACCGAACTGGTAAACATATCCCGCGGCCAGGAGCGTAAGCAGCACAACAGGAAGGACGAAGAACTTATGGTGCCACAACGTTTTGAGCACAGCCAGGGGATCCATTAGTTGTCTCCATTTCGCGCAGTTGGGCCGTTCTTGGGCAAACTATCCGGTGGCGCCGCGACGTCAACGACCGCCAGAACCTTTGTCTCGCGCTTGACGAGGATCCAGACGGCTCCGCCGAGGCCAACGAACAGCGGGTAGACAAGCGCAAAGACCGGAAATGAGAGGGAGTCGAACCCCAAAGAGCAGACACCCGCGACGAGTCCCGCCGCCGCGATGGCACCGGCCAGGCATTTCAGCGACTGGGTCCGGGCAACCCGGGCTGCCTGCACAGCGGCCAGACCCGGGAGCAACAGGTAGAGGACCACTGCGAGCAGTCCCACCAATCCGAGGGTTACCGCGGTATTCAGGTATTGATTGTCGAGAATGAATACAGCGTTTTGCGGCACGTAGTTTCCGGGTCCCGTCCCGAAGATGGGACGCTCCTCGAACATGGCGGCCACCAGGGGATAGTTATTGGTCCTGTTGCTGATCGAGGGGTCGGACTCACCGACGCTGACGCTCTCGCTGATCGTACTGACCAGACCAGGAACGGTCAGGAAGAGTCCCGCGAGCACCACCGGCAGAATCAGGCTCAGCCAGCGCCGGGCCCCCCTCGGCAGGAACGGCAGGAACGTCAACATTCCCACCGTCAGGCCAAGGACTCCTGAGCGCGACACCGTGGACGCCACAGCAAAGACCAGGAGCGCAGTGACTCCCCAATGGATCCATTTGCGGCCGACGGGATCGTAGAGCCCGCGCCAGATCGACAGCGGCAGCAGCATCGCCGTGACCACGGCGAGCTCAATGGAGTGAAAAGTACTGCCGGACACCCGCATCAGGGCGCCTCGCGCCTGGAACGGCGTATCACCGCCATTGTAGGTAAAGCCGGGCATGGCGGCCTGGATCCATTCCATCGGGTTCACCCGGAAGTAGAACTGGACCACGGCCACCAGGCAACAGAAGACGCCGCCCGCGAGCAGGGCCCTGACCAGCACCAATGCGTGGGTGACGGTTCGGATCTGTTCGGTGGTGACCAGGACGATCCCTGCGCTGGCTGCCAACAGGATCAGCCATCTGTCCGCCGAAGCCCGAACAACAGGGGTGCTGCCCCCGGTCCAGCCGGATACGAGCCCGATATAGGACAGGCACGACGCCAGGATCAGCGCGCCCAGGGCAAGCCGTCCCGGATGCCGGAAGCCCACGGGGTCATGCAGGCCGAGCAGGAAAGAGACCACCCACAGCACAAAGAGCCCGGCCGATAGCAACAGCGGCACGGTCCCGGCCGCCCCCAGCCCGCCCAAGACCATGCTTGAGGGAAAGAAAAACACGCCAAACGCGACCATTCGGAGGAGCAGCGGCGGGTGGCCCTTTGGCGCCGGGGATATCTCGAAGTCGGCCAGCGCGGAGGATTGGCGTGGTGACGCGCCGGATCTTTGCTCCGGGATTCGGACAGTACCGGCCATTCACTTCCCCAACCTACCTAGAGGACCGCCGGGTCACAACGCCAGTGCCCGTCTTTTCTGACACTAGCCCTTGGGCCGCGCCGGAAACAGTACTTTTCCGAAAACGTCTTTACCGATTCCGGCTGTGCCGGAGGCAGTAATTTAGTAGGATGGCGCACAGGCCCGCCCTGCCGGACCTTCCCCACGAAGACCTTCAAAGTTTGAAGGGGTTCCCATGGCATTCGGATATCTGGTCCCTGAGTTTCCGGGGCAGACCCACAGTTTCTTCTGGCGTGAAGTGGCCGCACTGCGGACCTTGGGAATGGAGCCGGAACTGATCTCCACCCGCCGCCCCAAAGGGGGGAGGGTGAGCCATGGCTGGGCCGGGGGCGCGGAAAATGAGACGTACTACCTCGTGCCACCCTCACCGGCAACCCTCGTCCTTGCCTCAGCAACCCTGCTAAGAGGACTGATGTCCGGCCGGGCGCCCGCCCTCCGGTGGTCGGTCAGGGAATACCGAGCTGGGCGTGCACCGGCGGTCGGACTGCGCCGGCAGGTCATGGGCGCACTCTACCTGGCCGCGCTTGTCCTTGCCGCTGCCGATCTGGTCCGGGTTTCCCGGAGCAGGGCCTGGACGCATATCCACGTCCACTCCTGCGCGGACGCCGCACAGATAGCACTCTTTGCCCACCGCCTCTCAGGCCTCCCCTACAGCCTGACGCTTCACGGTCCGCTGGCCGATTACGGGCCCAATCAAGCCGACAAGTGGCAAAATGCCGCTTTCGCCGTGGTCATCACCAAGGGGCTACTCCGGGACATTGGCCAGCAGCTCGGCGCGGCGCTTCCAGGCAGGGTTGAAATCGCGCCCATGGGGGTCGACACCACAAATTTCATCAGGCGGACCCCTTATGAACCCTGGACGGGCGCGGGACCCGCCAGGATATTCAGTTGCGGGCGGCTCAACCCCAGCAAAGGCCACAAAGACCTCGTCGCCGCGGTCCGATTGCTGGCGGACGCGGGAATAGACGCACGGCTCGTGGTTGCCGGCGAGGACGAAGTTGGCGGAACCGGATACCGGCTTGAGCTTGAGCGGTTCATCACCGAGTTGGACTTGGCTGGCAGGATCACGCTCCTCGGGGCCGTATCCGAAGAAGTCATCCGATCCGGACTTGAGGAGGCACACGTTTTTGCCCTCGCGAGCCATGCCGAGCCGCTGGGGGTAGCAATCATGGAGGCTATGTCATTGTCCGTCCCCGTGGTCGTTACCGGCGCTGGGGGCGTCCCGGAGTTGGTGCAGGACCAGCAGAGCGGCCTTCTGGTCGCCGCCAACGATGCCGTCCGGCTCGCGGCCGCCGTCGCCCTTGTGCTGAACTCCCCGGATCTGGCCAGCCGCCTGGGCGCTGCAGGTCGGCAGCGCGTGGCGGAGCGGTTTGACAGCACCCGCAGCGCCGCAATCCTGGCCCAACTCATCCGAGGGGTATAGCCCGTGAAAATTAGCCCAGAACGCTCCCACGCGGTCTTGACCGCCGCCTTTTGTCTGGCGATCGCGCTGCTCTTCAGCGGCAGTGGAGCGCCACCCGGGGAAGCTCTGGCGGCGAACGCCACGACACCCGCGGATGATGCTGCGGCCAAGGGCCTCCGTGCAGTCGATGGCGGGGCTGGTTTCTACGGCGGATTCGAGAACCCACTGCCTGCCACCCCGGACTACTTCCCGCTTGGTGTCTGGCTGGAAAGCGTCCTGGAGCCGGGCGACATAGAAATGGACAAAAGCGTCGGGCTGAACACCTACGTGAACTTGACTGCGAACTCCGACACCGCCCTGCTGCAGCCCGGCGGTGTCCACGCTGTGACGAGCGAACCCTCGCCATGGAGCTCGGGCCTGGTCCTTGCCGACGAACCCGACATGTGGGCGGGGCCGGGGTCCTCCAAATGGACCGGAAAGTGGCCCGGGCAGGGGGAGGTCTGCAACCCCGCGGGAGTGCCCTGTGGCTATTCTGTGCAGCGGAAGCTCTCTGCAGCTATTGCCGACGGAACCATGACGTATGCCAACTACGGCAAGGGCGTCAGCTTCTGGGAGACCGATGAAGAAGCGTCGGTCTTCGTCAATGAATTCCAGGACGTGGTTTCGGTCGACAACTACTGGTTCACCGACCCCAACATCTGCGGCCAAGGGGAGGGTGGCGGAAGGCTGGGCGGGGGACGCAACCTGACGGACCTGGAATGCCGGCTGGGCGCCAATTATGGCTGGACAGTTGACCGGGTCCGATCCCTGGTCCGGCCGGCCGGCAGCAAACCGGTGTGGGCCTTTGTGGAACTAGGGCATCCGGCGGGCGAGGCCAAAGCCCCCACCATCACCGGCCCGCAAATCAGGGCCGCCGTCTGGAGCAGCCTGATCCACGGCGCACGGGGAATTGTCTATTTCAACCACAGCTTCGGCGGCCCGTGCCAATCCTTCCACATCCTCCGGGAATCATGCGGTGACGAGATAAGGCCCTGGGTGACCTCCGTCAACCAACAAATCACCGTCCTGGCACCGGTGCTCAACGCGCCGTTCCTGGACGGTGCCCTGACCCGGACTGCGGGCGTCGACACGGCCGTGAAAGTACTCGACGGCGACCTCTACATCTTCGCGGGCTCGGCGCAGGCACAGGCACAGCATGCTGAACTCACTCTGGGGTGCCTGCGTGGCGCGGATTTCACCGCCGCGGTGCTGGACGAGGACCGCACGGTGCACGTCAGCAACGGCACCATACGGGACACGTTCAAGGACGGCAACGCGGTCCACCTCTACCGAATCAACGGGGCCGCCGCTTCCTGCCTGCCCTAACGGCCGCAGGATTACAGGGTTACACCTTGAGCGACTACGCCGCGGTGCGGAAGAACAATTCCGTCACCCTCGCAAGCCGGTAAGGATCGTCCACGCCGCAGAGCTCCCGGGCCGAGTGCATCGAAAGCAGTGGCACACCGACGTCGACCGTCCGGATACCGAGTCGGGTGGCGGTCAACGGACCGATGGTGGAGCCGCAGGGCATCTCGTTGTTGGAGACGAACTCCTGGTACGGGATGCCGGCGTCCGCGCAGAGCCGCGACCAAAGAGCTGCGCCGGTTGCGTCCGTTGCGTAGCGCTGATTCGCGTTGATCTTCAGCAGCGGGCCGCCGTTCAGCGCCGGCCGGTTGGCCGGATCGTGCCGTTCAGCATAATTGGGGTGGACGGCGTGACCGGCGTCGGCGGAGACGCAAAATGACGCGGCGAAGGCCTGCCGCCGCTGGCTCGCAGAAGCCCCCAGACCGTCGGAAATGCGCACCAGGATGTCCTCAAGGAGGGGCCCGCTGGCACCGGAGCGGGAGGCGGAGCCGATCTCTTCATGGTCAAACGCGGCCAGCACGGCAATCGGCGACCCGGCCGGGAGTGACGCGGCGGCGTGGGCGATCAGGGCCGTGAGTCCGGCGTGGGTTGCGGACAGGTTATCCAGCCGGCCGGACGCGAAGAACTCGCCTTTCGCGCCGAACACTGCCGGGGCCTGGGTATCCGCAATGACAACGTCGTAGCCGCCGATCTGGGCAGCGTCCACGTCGGCACCGGCAACCCGGTCCGCGAGCAGGCCCAACAGGTCTTCCCCTGCCGGATCGCCGAGCCCATACACCGGGTTCATGTGTTGCTGCTTGTCCAGGGCCAGCCCCTCGTTGACGGCACGATCCAGGTGGATGGCCAACTGGGGGAAACGCAGCAGCGGCCCGGTGGCCGTGAGATGCTGGCTGCCGTCACGCAGCACGAGGCGCCCTGCGAGCTGCAATTCGCGGTCCAGCCAGGAGTTGAGCAGCGGACCGCCGTAGACCTCGACGCCGGCCTGCAGCCAACCGAACTTGCCCGTCGTGGGTTTGGGCTTGAGCTTAAACGAGGGGGAGTCGGTATGGGCGCCCAGAATGTTAAAGGCCGTGGTGGGATGGGCTGTCCCGGGCACCACCCAGGCGATGATGGCTCCGTCGCGGATCACGTAGAACTTCCCTGCGCCGGCGGGCATCTGCCAGGGCTCCCGCTCGTCAAGGGCCGTGAATCCTGCTCCGTTCAGCCGGCGGGCGGCTTCGTGGACGGCATGGAAGCTCGACGGCGACGCGGTGACGTACGCACCAAGGTCCTGGATGTGGGCTGCGGCGTTGGGCTGTGAAGGCATGGCTCCGATTCTAATGCCGTGGTCCTGGCGCTGCCGGTAGACGGCGACGTTCAGGCCGGCCGCGTAGCCGCCGGACACTGACCCGGTCATGGTGGCCAGTTGGTAAATGCCGCCGGCGTCGCCGAGACATTGTCCCGTCTCAGCGTGCTCCGCGGGAAGTTCCGGGCGCCGGTTCCCCGGCCGGTGGGCATGCCCTCCCGTGGCGAGGCCCGGTGTACATATGTCCATCATGTCCACCCGTGAGCGGCAGAGCTGGACATGTCCCGCGGTGCTGGCCCGCGGGACACATCCAGCCCACGGACCAGCACCAGGCAGGGGCTTTCGGTGCTACGAGGCGGGGCGCGACCCTGCAGCGGCGTCTTCGAGGGGTACCTCAGACGCTCCCATCTTGACCTCGTCGGCCGCGGGAGCTGCAGGCTTCCCGCCGTTTTTGCGGTAGCGCCACACGCCGATACCAACAACAACCGCGGCAAGGGCCAGGGAAAGCAGCAGCGATTCGCGGGTGGACTCCAGGACCACCATGCCGATCAGCAACGCAACAATGCTGATGATTGCCACCCAGGTCAAATAGGGGAAGAGCCACATCTTGAGCTGCAGGTCCTTGGCCGCAGCGCCCATCCTGCGGCGCAGGATCAGCTGCGAGCCGGCGATCACGAGCCACACAAACAAGGCGATGGCACCTGAGGTGTTAACCAGGAACAAAAAGACCGTATCCGGGGCGACGTAGTTCAGGCCAACAGTGACAAAGCCGACCACTGTGGAGGCCAGGACTGCCGCGGCGGGTACGCCGCGCCTGGAGATCCGCATCCAGGACCGCGGGGCATCGCCGCGGCGGGAGAGGGAGAACAGCATCCGGCTGGCGGTGTACAGGCCGGAGTTGAGGCAGGAAAGCACGGAGGTCAGCACCACGATGTCCATAATGGTGCCGGCGCCGGGGATTCCGAAGAGCTCGATGACGGCAACATACGGGCTCTTGGCCACGGAGGCGGAATTCCAGGGCAGCAGCGTAACCACCACCGCAATGGATCCGATGTAGAAAACGAGAATGCGCCAGACGGTCGATTTCACGGCCTTTTTGACGGCGTCGACAGGGTTTTCGGATTCGCCGGCAGCGATCGTGGCGATTTCAGCACCGAAAAAGGAGAATACGACCACAAGGATGCCTGCCAGCACGGCACCCGGTCCGTTGGGCATAAAGCCGCCGTTTTCGAGCAGGTTGCTCACGCCGGGAGCCGGCACGCCCGGTATAAGGCCCAGGATGGCGGCGATGCCGAATATCAGGAACAGCACAATCGCCGCGACCTTGATGGAGGCGAACCAGAATTCGAATTCACCAAAGGACTTCACCGAGCCCAGGTTGGTCAAGGTCAGGAGCACCATCAGCAGCAGCGCCCAGACCCACTGGTCGATCCCCGGCACCCAGCGGTGCATGATGGCCGCGCCGGCCGTGGCTTCAATGCCCAGGACGATGATCCAGAACCAGGCGTAGAGCCAGCCGATGCTGAACCCGGCCCAGCGACCCAGGGCTTTGTCCGCGTAGGTCGAGAACGAACCAGTTTCCGGGTTGGCAGCGGCCATCTCGCCCAACATCCGCATGACCAGAATAACAACGAGCCCTGCCGCTGTGTAGGCGACCAGGATCCCGGGCCCCGCCTGCTGGATTGCCGCACCGGAGCCGACAAACAGGCCTGCGCCGATCACTCCGGCGATGGCAATCATGGACAAGTGCCTGGGTTTCAGGGACTTGGAGAGCTGCTGGTCAGCCTGCATAAGGCGCCGTCCTTCGGGAATTGTGCGGGTCCGCGGTGGCAAGTAACTATTTGTGTGGCGGACCACATTGACGTTTCACCCTAAACCGGACTCAGGACCGCCTGTCCTGTGCAATCCCACAAATGACGGGTGGGCAGGCGGGGCACTACCCCAACACCAAGGCCTAGAGGGCAATGAAAGTTGCCCCCTAGGCAATTCACCCGTGTGTCTGAAACCACTGCTTCAAGCAAACAGGCCTCCGCCCGCCGCTCACCGCGGGCTCAGTAGTCGGGGTTGCTGGGCACCACCAGGCCGGTCTCGTAGGCGTACACCACGGCCTGGACCCGGTCGCGCAGGTGCAGTTTGGTCAGGATCCGGCCCACGTGTGTTTTGACGGTGGCTTCGGAAAGGAAATACCGGTGCGCAATCTCGGCATTGGAGAGTCCCTCGGCCATCGCCCCGAGCATCTCGTTTTCGCGCGGCGTAAGGTCCTCCAGCAGCGGATCCTTGACCGGACGGGCCCCGGCCGGGGATCCCGGACCGGGTGTGCCCGGGCCCACCCCGCTGCCTGCAGCACCGCCGCCCGTGCCGGCACCGCCGCTGCGGACATACGTTTCCAGCAACCGCCGGGTGATGCGCGGCGCCACCACGGCGTCACCACTTGCCACCACCCGGACGGCGCTGATCAGTTCAGCGGGAGCGACGTCTTTGAGCAGGAAGGCCGAAGCGCCGGCCTGGAGGCCGGCAAAAGCGTATTCGTCGAGGTCGAAAGTGGTGAGGATGATGATCTTCGAGTGGATTCCGGACGCGGTGATGGCCCGGGTGGCCTCGATTCCGTCCAACACCGGCATCCGCACGTCCATCAGCACGACGTCGGGCTGAAGGTCACGGACCTGACGGATTGCTTCGGCTCCGTCGGACGCCTCGCCCGCAATTTCCAGATCGGCTTCGCCCTCCAGGATCAGCCGGAATCCCATCCGCAGGAGCGGCTGGTCATCCACCAGCAGGATGCGGATCGGTGCAGTCTCGCCCATCGGTTCCCCTTGACTCATATGCACTTACTTTCCGTTGTCGCCGTTCAAGTGCAGGACGGCCCGCACTCGCCAACCGTATTCTCCGCTTCGTCCCGCCTCCACGGTGCCCGCATAGAATCTGGCCCGCTCCAGCATTCCGGCCAGGCCCTGGCCGGTGCCCACAGTTCCGGGGGAGTCCAGGATCCCCCGGGCCGCAGCCGAACCGCCGGCGTCCAGGCTGCCCTTGCCATCGTCCACAACTTCGATGGTGACGGTGGAACCGTCCCGGGCAATCATCACGTCCACCCGGCCCAGCGACCGGCCGTAGCGGAGCACGTTCGTCAGCGATTCCTGCACGATCCGGTAGACCGTTAGCTGGAACGCGGTGTCCAGGGGCAGCGCGGGACCGGTGTGGGTGTAGTGCAGCGGGAGTCCGGCGGTCCGGAATCCCGCCAGCAATTTGCCCAGGTTGTCACCTGTCACGAGAGGTTCGCGCGGAGCCTGCCCGGTGGCCGACTCGTCACGCAGCACACCGAGGACGCGCCGCATGTCCGCCAGGGCGGTGCGCCCGGTGCTGGAGAGTTCCCCGAGGACATCGGCCGCCCGCACCGGGTCTTTTTTGATGACCACGGCTGCGCCGTCCGAAAGGCTGATCATGACCGTGAGCGCATGCGCCACGACGTCGTGCATTTCCCGGGCGATACGGTTGCGTTCGGCGGCCGATCCGAGCCGTGCGGCCCGAACGGCCCAGGCGGCAATCTCCTGTTCGTGCTCGCGCCGCTGCCGGACGGATATTCCGATCCCGGTAGCAATAACGTTGGAGAGTGTGATGCTGACGCCGGAGGCGATGCTGCTAATCAGCTGGAAGTTCTCCGGCGTGTTCACACCTGTGTCCGGCAACCTGCCGTCCAGCGGCCCAACCGCCAGCAGGACGTAGGGGATCACCAGCGGCGCAGTAGCCGACATCAGGGATAACAGGGCAAACCGCCGGCTGCGCGCCACCGCCACGGAGTAGAGCGCAAACCACAGTCCGGCGGAGACGTTCGAACCCCACGGATGCAGCAATGTCACACCCAGGTCGAGCACGGCCACGAGGGCCAAGACCGCCACCGGCCGGCTTCGCCGGAAGAAGAGCGCCCCTGCGCCCGCCGCGAGCAGTCCCACAACCGGCCACACGCCGTCGTGCGCTGACTCGACGCCCGCTGGAATGACCAGTCCAAGGTAGCAAAGCACCACAGCGGTATCCATCACCCGCGGATGCTGAAACAGGTAGCGCCGGAACCGCCCCCGGCGGCGGTCGGTGATTTCGGCGAAGGACGCGTCAGCCGGGCCGGCTGGCGCGTCCTTCACAGGAACTGCATCGATCATGTTCTGAGCCTAGACGCTGGGCCGGCGGAGGCTAGACGTCCCGCCGTTTCAGCACCACGGCGGCCAGGACCACTGGGATGACGACCCAGGCGCCCAGGACCAGGGCAGCCTGCCAGGCTTCCAGCGTGTCCGGGACGTGCTGCACGGCTATCATCGGGTCGATCGTGTTGCCGGGGAGGTACTTGCGGGCTTCGACGAAGAAATCGCCGGGGATCAGCTGGAAGGCGATCGGAGCCACAAAGAACAGCCCGACCAGGCTCATAATGCCCCCGGCCGAGTTGCGGACCAGCGAGCCCAGTGCCATGCCGATAGCGGCGACGGCGGCGATGTAGGCGCTGTTGACGAGCATCATCTTCACCGACTGCGAACTGGCGAGGTCCAACTTAAGGTTGTAGTTGCCAAGGATCGGCAGCGACACAAGGCCGGCCAGGTACACGGAAGCCGCCGTGAGCACAAACGCCGTCACCATAACAACAAGCAGTTTCGCGGCATAGGCCGGGATCCGCTTGGGGACGGCGGCGAAGGTGGAGCGGGCCATGCCCGTGGTGAATTCGGAGCTCATCAGCAGCACACCCAGCGAGCCCAGGATGAGCTGGGCGAATGCGATGCCGGATGTGGGGACGCCGACGGCGAGATCTCCGCCCTGCGCGGCAAACGCCGCTGCCGCTTGCGGGTCCCGGGAGGCCGCCTCAGAGAACTGTCCCGTTCCCCACGCGGACAGGGCACCGAAGCCAACCATCACCAGGACGGTGGATGCAAGCAGGATCAGGGTGGAGAGGAGGGTGCGGAATTTGATGAATTCGGAATTCAGGACCCGGAAGAAGCTCGGTCCCGGGCCGGTGCTGGACTTCTGGCCGGCCGCAACGCCACCGGCGCCTGCATGCGCGCCGCGGCGGGAGGGTTCGAGGGTTGTTGAGCTCATGGCTTAGTTGCCTCCGGTCTGGACGGGGGCGGCAGCGCCCGCGGTGATCAGCGAGTGGTATTCGACCTCATCCTTGGTCAATTCCATGTATGCCTCCTCGAGGCTGGCCCGAAGCGGGGTGAGTTCGTAGATCAGGACGTGGCTGTCGAGGGCAGCGCGCGCGATCCCGCGGGGATCCAGGCCTGAGACCTCGAGGAGTTCGTTGTCCTGCAGTTCCACGGAGACGCCGTCAGAGGCCAACAGCTGCATCAGCTGGTCCGGCCTGTCCGTGCGCACACGCGTGCGGACCTGGCCCTTGCCGGTGATGATGTCCTGGATCGGCGCGTCGGCGATGATCCGGCCGCGGCCGATCACGATCAGGTGGTCGGCGGTAACTGCCATTTCGCTCATCAGGTGGCTGGAGAGGAAGACCGTGCGCCCCTCGGACGCGAGGTACTTAACGAGGTTGCGGACCCAGACAACGCCTTCCGGGTCCAGTCCGTTGACGGGCTCGTCCAAGATGATGGTCTGCGGGTCGCCGAGAAGTGCCGCGGCAATCCCGAGCCGCTGTCCCATGCCAAGCGAGAAGCCGCCGACCTTTTTCTTGGCAACGTCCGCCAGCCCCGTCATCTCGATCACGTCGTGGACGCGCTTTTTGGGGATGCTGTGCGTGGCGGCCATGGCCAGGAGGTGGTTGTAGGCGGAGCGGCTGGTGTGGACTGCCTTGGCGTCGAGCAGCGCCCCAACGTCGCGCAGCGGTGCAGCGTGGCGCGCCAACGGGGTGCCGTTGACGGTGACGGTGCCCGACGTCGGACGGTCCAGTCCCATGATCATGCGCATGGTAGTGGACTTGCCGGCGCCGTTCGGGCCCAGGAATCCGGTGACCCTGCCGGCTTCAATAGTGAAGTTGACTCCGGCGACGGCGGTTTTATCGCCGTATACCTTCGTCAGGCCTCGTGCTTCGATCATGGAAGCGGTCCTTTGCGTAGGAGTGGTTGGTGTACCCACCACGCTACCGAGGCCAACCGCCGGTTTCACCGGTCTCAGGGATGATTCCGGGTCCACTCAGGGTAGTCCGGGAGGATGACCCTGAGTCGACCCGGCGCCGGTCAGCGGCCCAGCAACTCCCGGAAAACCGGAGCAAGGGCTTGCGCCGACAAATCATGTCCTTGGCCGGCGATGTTGCGCCAGACGCCGCCGGGAATCATGGCGGCTACGGCCTTCGCAGCCTCGGCCAGTCCGGGGAAGGTTGCGTCGCCGCTCAGGACATAGCTGGGGATCGAGACCCGGGACAGTGCCTCTACGCTCACGTACGGGTCGCCGCAGATGGCCTGATCGTAAGCCAGCGTCTGGGCGATGGCCTCCATTCCCGACCAGAAGGGTGCCTTGCGCTGGCCGTGCAGAGCCGCTGGGGGGATCCCCACGACCACGGTCTGGAAATATTCGACGGCGTCACCGGGCCTGCCCCCGGCCACCAGCTCTTCGATCCGCCGGACATGTTCAACGGTGGAGGCCGGAGTGCCGCCGGCCATAAAGAGCGGAGGCTCATAAAGCACAATTGTCTGGAAGTCGAGGCCGTCCACGGCAGCCCGAAGGGCCAGGATGGCGCCGGATGAGTACCCAAAGACGTGGCCGCGGCCGCCGTAGAGCCCCAGCAGCGCCTCAAGGTCTTCCACTTCACGGCGGATGTCGTAGGGCCGGGTGTCCCCCCTGGTGCCCCTGCCCCGCCGGTCGTAGCTGATGCAGGTAAAACTGTCCCTGAGCGCCGCCGCCAGTGGCGCCGCGGCCATCCGGTCATTCGAGGCGCCGGTGACGAAAATCAGCGGCTCGCCGGCCCCGGCGGTCTCAAAGCCAATGCTGGTGCCGTCTGCGGATTGGACGGAGGACTGCTGCACTGGCTGCATGGCTTATCCCTTCAGGCCGGTCAGGACTCACTCACAGACTACGCCGGTCCATGCCGGGCGGGCCGGTAAATGCGTCAGCGTTCAGTCAGCGGGGAGTAGTACGTCAGGGCGCCCGGCCGCACCGAGAACTCGACGGTCCGGACCGCCGGCATAACCTCGCCGTCGACCGCGAGGACCATTGTCGAATCCACCGGTTCCACCCGGATCCGGGTGGCTTCGGACAGGTGCGTTATGCGCGAGGTGGCGACCGTCCCGGTCAAAACAGCCCACAGCAGCCGCAACCGGGCAAACGATTCGTCGGCCGTGATCATCCTGAGGTCGAAGACGCCGTCGTCAAGGACCGGACGAACCAGCGGGGCATGGTCGCGGGGATAATAACGTCCGCGGCCGATGTACAGGATCCAGACTTTGTGCCGTACGCCGTCGACGACCAGGCTGGTGGGGGTCCCGGCCGCGAAGGTCCGGAACATCGCGACGATGCCGGCCAAGGGTTTGCCAAGCGCCGGCTGCAACAGCTCACGCCGGCGAACCAGGTTCGGGTAGAGGCCTATACTCGCGGTGTTGAGCATCGTCACGTGCACCTGCTCGGGGTTACCGGGAAGCCCCCGTTCCACTGCCACCAAGCCCAGGTCCGCTCGGGCCGCTTCCCCCCGGGTCGCGGCTTCCACCGCCTCGGAGAGGGTTGGAATGCCCGCGTCGCGCGCGAAATGGTTCAGGGTTCCCCCCGGCAGGACCAGCAGCGGCAGGGAATGCTCGACGGCGGCAGCCGCGGCCGTTCCAACGGTTCCGTCACCGCCCCAGACGCCCAGGGCCACAACACCGGGCTGGCCAACGACCCGCGCAATCTCCTCCGCCAGGTCTTCGTCCTGGGAAACTTCCTTTATATGCGCCTTGGGGAATATTTTGTGCAGGGCCGCCGCGGTTTCCGCGGCGTAGGAGCCGCCCAGCGTATTCACAGCGATACCCAGACCTGTACCCTCCGGAAGCTTGGCGACTGTCGCTGCACTCCGGCGGATGGCCGGGAAGGGCGGCCGGACAGGCCACCATTTCCGGGCTGCCAGGGCAGCCCCGGCCCCGATCGCCGAGCCGAAAAACACATCAGAGGGCCAGTGCGCGCCGGTATGAACACGGGAGTAGGCGACGCCCGCGGCAAGCGGCGCGAGCGCGGCTCCGAGGGGCGGCCGGACCATACCGACGCCAAGGGCGAACGCGACGGCAGAGGCCGAGTGGCCCGAGGGCATGGACGAGCTCTTGGGTTGGGGGTGGACAAACCTGAAGGCCGGAAGGTGCTCCGGCAGCGGACGTGCCCTCGGCAGCAGCGTCTTGAATCCGAGGTTCGTGACTGCGGAGGCAACGGCCTGCGCCAGCACCCCGTGGACGGCAGCACGACGGGTCCGCCCCGGAAACAGTGCCATCACGGCGGCAATGCCTATCCACAACCTGCCGTTATTCGCTGCCGCGGAAAGCCGCCGGAAGAACTCGTCGTAATTTCCCCCGGGGAGGCCGGCCACCGCACGGACAATTCGGCGGTCCACTCTTCCCACGCGCCCCGGCGCCTTCCTCAGCATGCTTCGCATCCGACCACCTTACTGCCCGGGCGGGACGATCCCTTCGCTAGGATGAGACGATGACCCGAGTGCTGGACCCTCAGCGATTGTCCGCGGGCCGCGTGCTGGCGGCCAGTACGGCCCTGCTCACCTTGGGCGCAGTACTGACGGGGATGCTGCTCACGGACGTCCAGCATCCCCCGTTTCAGTCCCTGGACGAAGGCTGGGCCGGCGCGGTCACCGCCCTGCGCGCTCCGTTCTGGGACGGGCTCAATGGCTTCCTCAACCTGGCCGGCTACCGGGGCGTCCTGGTGCTGCACGGGTTGCTCGTCGTGGCCCTGCTGCTGCGAAGGCGCGCGCGGACGGCAGTTTTCGCCGCCGCAGCAGGGATAGTTGTCCTTGGTCTTACCCAGATCCTCAAGGCGGCCATCCTCCGCGAGCGGCCCGCCAACACCATTGTCCTGACCGACACGGGATCATTCCCTTCCGGCCACGTTGCGAGTACAGCCGCTTTCCTGGTGGTGGTGGCAATTTTGCTGGGCCGCGCCTGGGCCGGGGTGCTTGCTGGTCTTGGCGTCTTGGCCATGATGGTCAGCCGCACGTATCTGTCCGCCCACTGGCTCGTGGACACGGTCGGCAGCGTATGCCTGGCCGTCCCGGTGGTGCTCCTGCTCTGGCTGTCCTGCCGGAACATCTGCATTCAGGAAAATGCAGATGCCCGCCGGCTAATCAGCTGGCGCGCGCGGGCTTCGCGGCGCCGGCGAGCAGCAGTGCCCCAAGAATTGGAATCATGATGGTCAGCAGTGCCACCCGGATGCCGACCAGGTCTCCGAGGTAGCCCAGCAGCGGCGGCCCCGCCAGGAATGCGATGTACCCGATCGTGGACACCACTGCAACACGGGCGGCGGCATGCCTGGGATCGTCAGCCGCAGCCGACATCCCCATCGGGAACGCAAGTGCGGCCCCTGCACCCCAGAGCACCGCGCCCGCCGTGGCCCACCAAAGATTCCCGGCCAGCACAAATAGCCCCAGCCCTGCGGCGGCCGCCGCCATACTGGCACGGAGCACGGGTACCCGGCCGTAGGCGTCAATCGCCCGGCCGCCGAAGAACCGCACAGCGGTCATGGCCAGGACAAAGGCGGCAAAAAGCAGCGCACCGGTGGAATCTGTGGCCTTCAGGCCGTCGACGGCGGCTTTCGCGATCCAGTCGTTGCCGGCGCCTTCGGTAAGTGTCGCGCCGAGCACCACCAAACCGATCAGCAGTGTCCGACCGTCCCGCCAGGCCGTGCGCCCCTTGGGTTCCGTTCGCTCCCCGGATCCAGCCGCGGGTGCCGGGAGGTGCGGCAGGAAATAGCGCGGCGCAACAACCGTCAGTGTGGCGACAATGACGGCAATCACCAGCAGGTGCGCCGGAAGCCCGACACCCAGACCCGCCAGGCCAGCGCCGATCAGGGCGCCGAGGAACGCGCCGCCGCTGAAGGCTGCATGGAACTGCGGCATGATGGTTCGCCCCAGCTGGTGTTCGACGTCGGCGCCTTCAATGTTTTGGGACACGTCCCACAGGCCGATGCCCACACCGAAGAAAAACAGTGCAACGGCGGTTCCCGGCACGGAGCCGGCCAGCAGCGCCAGCGCCACGCCGACGCCGGCAAAAGCCGCGACCAGGCCGGCGGCGCGCACGGCATTCGCTGTCCCGATCCGTCCCACCACGTGGCCGGCAGTGGGCAGGGCGACCAGGGATCCCGCCGCCACGCACAACAACAGGGTCCCCATCTGCCCGGAGGAGATGCCAAGGATGTCCGTCACCGCAGGGATGCGGGCGGCCCAGCTGGCGAATACCAGCCCGTTAATTCCGAAGATCAGGAAGGTGGCCGCTGCGGCGGCGTTGAGTTGCGGGCGGGTTGCCGTCTTGGTCATACGATCACTACTTCCACCGAGTGTTGGGTGAGCTGGTCAAGGTCTCCGGCACTGAACTGATGGTCCGTGACGAGGACGTCCACGGCATCCAGCGACGCGACAAGTGCGACGGCGGTGGCGTTCCATTTCGCTGCGCAGCAGGCCACGATCACCCGGGCCGCGGACTCTACTGCAGCGCGTTTTACCGCCGCGTCGTCGAGGTCGTGGGCCATCATCCCATCCCGGAGGTTCAGTGCGCAGGGCGTGAGGACGGCTGCATCAAACCGCAGCGAACGGATGTTCGATTCCGTCATGGGTCCGCGGAATGACTGTTCGCCGGCGAGCAAACTCCCGCCGGGCAGCAGCAGGTCGGGATGACGGCCGGCAGCTGGGCCCCCTTCGGTCAACGCGCTGACAGCCTGCAACGACATCGGCATCACGGTCATCTGCCGCAGCCTCAGCTGGCGGGCCACCGCGGTGGCAGTGGTGCCGCTGTCCACCCAGACGTGCCCGCGGTCCGGGAGCAGTGCGGCGACGCCGGCCGCAATCCGCACCTTCACGGCGTGGTCCTCGATTTCGCGTTGGCCGTACTCAGGGTATCCGCCCCCGAGTACGAGGCTCCGGGCACCGCCGTGGACCCGGCGGAGAACGCCGTGCCGGGCCAGGACATCCAGGTCACGGCGGATCGTCGCCCCGGAGGCACCAACGGCGCCCATCAGCTCATCGATCGTTACATGCTCCTGGTGCCGCAACAGTGCTCCGATGCGGCGGTGGCGCTCCTCAGTCCCCATGTATAAATGATAACCGAGCGTGATCATTTGATCACGTCGTGCGCAAATGTATTCTGGCGTTATGGCTGAAGAACTATTTACGGACGGCAGGGTCTCCGGCGCCGGGGAGTACCTGGACGGCGAACGCCACGGCCGGTGGGTCTTTTACTTCCGCAGCGGCCAAGTTAAAGCCGAGGCCGGTTACCGTCGCGGACGGCTCAACGGCGACTGCGTCTGGTACCGCGAAGGAGGCGGACTGGTGCAGAAGGGGGCATTCCGGGACGGGCAGCAGGACGGCTTCTGGCAGCGGTGGCACCGCAGCGGCGAGCTGTTGGACGAGGGATCCTTCGACGTCGGACGGAAGACCGGCGAATGGATCACCTACGCCCCGGACGGCACCGGAACAAAGCGCAAGACCTTCAAATAGCCCAACGCTCTCCCACGTTTCGCACGAAAATCGCCAACGCTCTCCCATCCCGTGAGAAAGCGTTGGCGCAAAACGTGCAGGAAAGGAGGGAGCGTTCTGTCTACCGCGTGACCTCTTCCAGCAACTCGAGCACGTGCCTGTACTGGGCGCCCGTGGCCCGGGTCATGCCCAGTTCGCAGGTCCGGTTGCAGGAGGCGTGGGCGGCGGCTTCCATGTCGGCCACTTCTGCAGCCTGTTTCGCGGTCGCCGACGCTGTCAGTTCCGGGTGCAGCATGCCCCGGTCCCCGGCGAACGCGCAGCAGCCCCAGTTTTCCGGGATCTCAACCCGGTCCGCCACGGCGCCGGCGACGGCGTCCAGGGCATCGTCGAGGCCCATCCGGGTGGACGAGCAGGTGGGATGGAGCGCCAGTGACTCCAGCTTCTCGTGGCCGGGCAGCCGGGGCAGGATCCGTTTCGCGGCGAAGTCCACGGCGTCCAGCATCCGCAGGGCGCGCTGCCCTGCCGCGGGTGCGTCCGATTCCACCGCCTGGCGCAGGCCCTCGGTGCAGGAGGACGCGTCGCACACGATTGGAAGCTCCCCGTCCCGGGTCGCCTCCCGGAGGGCGGCCAAGGTCTTCTCCCTCATCGTTCTTTGGCCCGCCGCCATGCCTTTCGAGGACCAGGGCGTCCCGCAGCACAGGCCATCGACGCCTTCGGGTACGAGGAGGGTGAGCCCGGCCCGGACACAGAGTTGTTCGAAGCTGTACTGGACGCCGCGTCCCTGACCGTCTGGACCGGCTCCTGCCGGTCCGAACATAGTGCCAACGCAGGCCGGGAAGTAGACGGCGTCAACCGGGCCCGGCGGCGTCGGACGCTTCCGCACCGAACCGCCGCCGGGCAGTTCGGCGGAATACAGCGGGACGGTGTCTGAGCCCAACACTGCCCGCGCTGCGTGGTTGGGTGGGGAGATGGCAGCGGCCGGGAGCTTGTTGACGACCGTCAGCGCCAGGGAGGCGCCGCGCGTAACGCCCTCCCAGTGCTTCGCGGCGGCGTTCCAGGCACCGTTGGCGAGCGGGCCGGCGTCAGCCGTCCGGAGGCGTTTCACGAGCGATCCGGTGTTGATGTCCACCGGGCAGGCCGTCTGGCACATCCCGTCCACGGCGCAGGTGTCCACGGACTCGTACTCGTAGTCCTTTTCCAGCTCCTTGACCAGTGCCGTGTCCCCGGCCAGCCGCGCGGATTCGATGGCGCGCAGCGTGACGATGCGCTGCCGCGGCGTAAGCGTGATGTCCTTGCTGGGGCACACCGGCTCGCAGTAGCCGCAGGAGACGCAGCGGTCCACTTCCTCCGCGACGGGCGGCGCCGTCTTGATGTGGCGAAGATGCGCCAGCGGATCCTCATCCATCAATACGCCCGGGTTGAGCATCCCGGCGGGGTCGAAGAGCCGCTTGATGGTGCGCATGACGTCGTAGAGTTCATCACCGTACTGCCGGCGTACGAACGGGGCCATGACGCGCCCAGTCCCGTGCTCGGCCTTTAGTGATCCGCCCTCGGCCAGGACCAGCTCCACCATGTCCTCGGTAAAGGCGCTGTAGCGGTCCAGTTCGGCAGCGGTGGCGAAGCCGTCCGTGAGCATAAAGTGGACGTTCCCGTCCTTGGCATGGCCGAAGATCACGCTGTTGCTGTAGCTGTATTTGTCAAAGAGCCGGATCAGTTCCCGGCAGGTGCGCCCCAGCACGGGGACCGGGACCACAATGTCCTCCAGCAGCGCAGTGGTGCCCTGGGGCCGCGCGCCGGCGACCGAGGCGTAGAGGCCCTTACGGAGCTGCCAGAGCTGGGCGCGTTCCCGCGCGTCGCCGGTGAACCGGGCCGGGGCGGAAAGCCCGAGTCCGTGGAGGACGCCCTCGCCCTGGCCCTGGAGTTCGGCCAGGTGCCCGGCGCTGCCCGCGGAGTACTCCACAAGCAGGGCGGCATGGTCCCGGACCACCAGGTCCTGGACGACGGCGGGCGTTCCCTTGAGTGTCTGGCCCACCTTGAGCGACAACGCGTCCATCAGCTCAACGGTGGCGGCACCCGTCGCGACGAGGGCGGGCAGGGCAGAGTTGGCCGCCTCGAGGTCCGGGAACACCAGCAGGCCCGCAGCGGCATGCGGGAGCCGCGGGATCGTGCGGAAGACCGCTTCGGCCACGAAACCCAGGGTGCCTTCGCTCCCGACGATCAATTGGGCCATGATGTCCACCGGGGTCTGGAAATCCAGCAGGGAGTTCAGGCCGTAGCCCATGGTGTTCTTCATGGAGAACTGCTGCCGGATCCTCTGCACGGAGTCTGCGTTGTTCCTGATCCGCGCGGCCAGCCGGGCCAGGCCTTCGTGGAGTTCCGGCTCGAGGGCACGGAGTTTCTGGTCGGCGTCGGCCGCCGCGGTGTCGATCACGGTGCCGGAGGGCAGCACCACGGTCAGCGACTCCAAGGTGCGGTAGGTGTTGTCCACGGTGCCGCAGTTCATGCCGGAGGAGTTGTTGGCGACCACCCCGCCGATGGTGCACGCTGCCTCGCTGGCCGGATCGGGCCCGAATTTACGGCCGTAGCGGGCGAGCCTCGCATTGAGCGCCCGCACGGTGACGCCAGGCTGGACCCGGACCCGCGCGCCGCCGTCGAGCACTTCGATGTCCCTGAAGTTGCGTCGGACGTCTACGAGCACGCCATCGGTGACTGCCTGCCCGCTGAGGCTGGTGCCGCCGGAGCGGAAAGTCAGCGGCACTCCTTGGGCCGCGCTGGCGCGCAGCAGACCGCCGACGTCGGCGGCGCTCCCGGCCGTGACGACGGCCTGCGGGATCAGCAGGAAGTGCGAGGCGTCATGGGCATTCGCGTGCAGGTCGATCGCCCGGGTCTTCACCTGGGCGGGGTCCTGCACTGCCGAGCGGAGGCCAGCCAAATCCAGGGGAGCCATCAGGGCACCATCCAGCCGAGCACGGGGGTGGACTGCAGGAAGATCAGCACGGTGATGAGCGCAAGGAGCCCCAGGCTCCAGCCGATGAGTTTCCGGAACAGGGTCCCCTCGGCGCCGTCAAGCCCCACCGCCGCGGCGGCAACGGCCAAGTTCTGCAGCGACAGCATCTTGCCCATCACGCCGGCGGAGGAGTTGGCGGCGGCCATCAGCACCGGAGACAGACCCGTCTGCGCCGCTGCGGTGGCCTGCATCTGGCCGAACAGGGAGTTGGAGGAGGTGTCGGAGCCGGTCAGGGCGACGCCGATCCATCCGATCAGTGGCGAGAGGATGGCGAAGAAGCCGCCCGCTGACGCCAGCGCGAAGCCCAGGGTGGTGGTCTGGCCGGACAGGTTCATCACGAAAGACAGGCCCAGGACGGCGGTGACGGTAACGATGGTCCAGCGCAGCTGGACCAGAGTTTCCTTGTAGATGCGCAGGCCCTGGGATGCCGTGATCTTGTACAGCGCCATGGTGATCAGCCCAGAAAACAGCAGCAGGGTGCCGGTCGCCTTGAGGTGGTCGAGCTTGAACTTGGTGGCCGCAACCGGTTTGCCGGCCGAATCGGTGATGTCCAGGCCCGGCCAGGCGAACGTCACGCTGCCGACCTGGCCAAGCCAGGTTTTGACGGCCGGAAGCTGGGCGACGGAGAACACCGCGATGATGATCAGGTAGGGTGCGATCGCCATCCAGATCTGCCGGGGTTCGGGCCGGGAGTTATCGATCGGAACCCCGGTGCCGGGGGCGGCGGCCACGGAGCCCTTGGCGGCGGAACCGCCGTCCCGGGAAGTTCTTCCGGTCGTTGCGGCAGCAGCGGCGTGCACAGCCTCCGGGGTGCTCTCGGCGGACCCGTCCATCCCGACAGTTTCTGTCGGCTGCCAGAACTTCAGCATCAGCAGCACCGCGGCCACGGTCACGACGGCGGCGACAACGTCAGTCAGTTCAACGGCGAAGAAGTTGGACGTGACAAATTGGGCCACGCCGAAGGCGGCGCCTGCCACGAGGGCCACGGGCCAGGTCTGCTTGACGCCGCGGCGGCCGTCGACGATGAACACCAGCAGCAGCGGCACGATCAGTGCGATGAACGGCGTCTGGCGGCCGGCCATGGAGGACAGATCATGCAGCGGCAAGCCGGTGACGCCGTTCAGGGCGATGATGGGCGCGGCCATCGCGCCGAAGGCGACGGGAGCGGTGTTGGCCAGCAGCGAGACCACTGCTGATTTCAGTGGTTTCATGCCGGCTGCCATCAGCATGGCGGCGGAGATTGCCACTGGCGCGCCGAATCCGGCCAGGGATTCCAGCAGGGCGCCGAAGCAGAAAGCGATGAGGATTGACAGGATCCTCAGGTCGTTTGAGATGGAACGGATGGTGCGTCCCAGCACTTCGAACCACGGGGTGGCCACGGTGAGCCGGTATATCCAGAGTGCGTTGACAAGGATCCACAGGATCGGGAACAGTCCGTAGAAAATGCCGGCCGCGGTGGCGCTCAGGGCCTGGTTCACCGGCATCTGCCAGCCGACGATGGCCAGCAGGAGGGACAAGGCCAGGCTTGCCAGGGCCGCCTTGGGGGCTTTCACCTTGAAGACGCCGAGTAGGACGAAGAGCAGGACGAGCGGAAGCGCCGCGCAAAGGGCCGAAATCACCAGGGACCCGGCAATGGGATCGAGGATCTGCTGAAACATGAGTCTCCAGATTGTGTTAGGCGTCACAACACCGTGGCGCCCTTCGATTGTCTTACAAGTGCACATGTTGGTCAAGCCTGACCAGTTGTCTTGTCTGGCAAGATTGGGACTGAATCAAGAAACTCTTGGCGGAATGGGAGCTCCGGTGCCTGGCCGAATTGCAGCAGTCTCGATCGTGGACGCGGTCGCCTCGGATCTGCGAAACCGGATCTTTGCCGGTGCGCTTGGCTCCGGGGACGCCCTGACGGAGTCGGAGGTCGCCTCCTCCTACGACGTGGCGCGGCCGACGGCGAAGGCCTCAATCGAGAAGCTGGTCGGCGAGGGGCTGCTGGACCGCGGGACCCACAAAACCGCCCGGGTGGTCGAACTCGGCCCGGATTCCGTGCGGGACATCTATCTCGCCCGCGCGTATCTGGAAAGCGAAGTGCTGCGCCGGCTCGCAACCGCGCGGGAGGTTCCGGCCGCGGCGGTGCAGGCCAACCGCGACATCGCGGCGGTTCAGACCGGCGCTCCGCTCGACGTCGTCGAACCGGACATGCGGTTCCACACCAGCCTGATCGACGCCGTGGGCAACGAACGCATCAGCCGGATGTACCGCTCGCTCGTGGGTGAGGTGCGGCTGTGCATGGTCCGGATTCAGTCCCTCCACCTCCTGGACACCGCGCTGATCCAGGCCGAACACCAGAGGATCCTCGAGCTGATCGGGGCCGGACAGGGCGAGGCTGCCGCCGTCCTCCTCGACGAACACTTGGGGCGCGCCCGTGAGCGGCTGGTCGCTGCCATGGGAGGAACCGCCGGCCCGGAGGCTGCACAGCCGTCCGGGCTGTTTACGGAGTAGTTGGCGCAAAACCTGCAGCAAGGGAAGGCGCGTCGAGGAACTCCGTCCGCGGGCTTGTGGCTAGCGGGCGCGCTCGACGCGCTTTTCGTCCCAGACGGGCTCGGCCGATTCGTAGACCTTGCCGTCGGAGCCAAAGACCAGGAAGCGGTCGAAGGTCCGTGCGAACCAGCGGTCGTGCGTCACCGCCAGGACGGTGCCTTCGAAGTGGTTGATGGCGCGTTCCAGCGCTTCGGCCGAATGCAGGTCCAGGTTGTCCGTAGGTTCGTCCAGCAGCAGCAATGTGGCGCCGGAGAGCTGCAGCAGCAGGATCTGGAAGCGGGCCTGCTGGCCGCCGGAGAGGGATTCATACTTCTGTTCCGACTGCGGGGCCAGGCCGTATCCGTCGAGTGCACCGGCGGCGGCTTCGCGCCCCATCCCGGAGCGGTGCTCGTCTCCGCGGTGCAGGATTTCGAGCAGGGTCTTGCCCAGCAGGTCCGGGCGGACGTGCGTCTGGGCGAAGAAACCGGGCCGGATGCGGGCGCCCAGCTTCACCGTTCCGTCGTGCGGCACTTCGGCGATGTCAACGTCGGAAACCGGCAGGTGCTCCCGCTCCGGGTCGGTACCGCCGGTGGCCAGCAGACGCAGGAAATGGCTCTTGCCGGAGCCGTTGGAACCCAGGACGCCGACTCGGTCGCCGAACCACACTTCGGTCGAGAACGGCTTCATCAAACCGGTGAGGCCCAGTTTCTCGGCGACGACGGCGCGCTTAGCGGTGCGCCCGCCCTTGAGCCGCATCTGCACGTTCTGCTCGATCGGCAGCGCCTCGGGCGGGCCGGCTTCGAGGAACTTCGCCAGCCTGGTCTGGGCGGCGTGGTAGCGGTTGGCCATGTCCGAGCGGAACGCGGCCTTGTTCTTGTACATGTTGACAAGTTCCTTGAGCTTCACGTGCTCCTCGTCCCAGCGCTTCCGGAGCTCCTCGAAGCGCGCGTTCCGGTCCGCTCGGGCCTCCACGTAGGTCCCGAACCCGCCGCCGTGGATCCAGGCCCCGGCACCGTTAATACCCGGTTCAAGGGTAACGATGCGGCCCGCTGCATTGTTGAGCAACTCACGGTCGTGGCTGATGAATAGGACTGTCTTTTTCGATTCGTTGAGCTTCGCCTCGAGCCAGCGCTTACCGGGAACGTCAAGGTAGTTGTCCGGTTCATCCAGCAGCAGCAACTGGTCCGGGCCGGCGAAGAGTGCCTCCAGCACCAGGCGCTTCTGTTCACCGCCGGAGAGGCTGGACGCGGGCCGGTGCTGCGCCCGGTCAAAGGGGAGCCCCAGGGCAGCCATACAGACCTCGTCCCAGACCGTTTCGACGTCGTACCCGCCGGCGTCGCCCCAGTCCACAATGGCTTGGGCATACTTCATCTGGGTGGGCTCGTCGTCGTGCTCCATCATCGCCAGTTCGGCCTCGTCGACGGTGCGGGCGGCGGCTGCCAGGGCGGGAGGCGCGGCGGAGACCAGAAGGTCACGGACGGTTGAATCATCCCGGACCTGACCCACGAACTGCCGCATAATTCCCATGTTGCCGGAGCGCCCGACCACACCTTCGTCCGGGACAAGGTCTCCGGAGATGATCCTGAACAGCGTTGTTTTGCCGGTTCCGTTGGGTCCGATCAGAGCAGTTTTAGTGCCGTCCGGAACCTTGAAGGTCACACCGTTGAGCAGCTGTGTGCCGTCGGAGAGGAAGTAATCGATGTTGGAAACGTCAATATGAGCCACCCTTCCATCCTCCCACGGCACACACGCGCCGCCGGGGGCGCCCCTAGCCCGCAGCGGTAAGGAACTCCTTCAGGAGCGGGCCGGAGGTCGTGGCGCCGAGTCCGCCGTCCTCGACGAAGACAGCAACAGCAAGGTCGCCGTGCACCGCCACGATCCAGGCGTGGGTCTTGGGTGGATCGTCCTTGCCGAACTCTGCGGTCCCGGTCTTGGCGCCCACCGGCGCTCCGGGAACGGATGCGAGGAAGCCTGCATGTCCGGAGGTCACGACGGCCCGCATCATGTCCGAGAGCAAGGCGGCCTCGGCCGCGGTCACCGGCGTCCCCGCGGTTTTCGCCGGAGCCGGAGCTGACGACGCCGGGCCAGCCGATGTCGTCGTCGGCTCGGCCGTCGCACCCGCCCGGGTGGAATCGTCGCCGGCGTTGGGATTCAGCACGAGCTGCGGGGTAACGGGGGCGCCCTTGGCGACGGATCCGGCCATAATGGCCGCTGACAGCGGAGACATCAGCACCTTGCCCTGGCCGATCATCGACGCGGCGTGCTCGGTGCCTTCGGCGGTCCCGGGGACGGAGCCAAGGAACGCGGCGGCTCCAAGACCGGGAGCTTCCACGGCCACGCCCAAGGAGGTGGCCGCGGATTCCTGCTGGGCCTGGCTGACAGTATCGCGGGCATTGATAAAGGCCGTGTTGCAGGAGTGCGCAAAAGCGTCCCGCAGGGTCACGGAACCCAGGGAAGCCGCCGGATAGCCTTCGGCATTTTTGAAGGTACGGCCGTCGACGGACAATGTTGCGGGGCACTCAACGATCGAATCGGGAGTTATACCGTTGCGGATCATGGCGAGGGAATCCACGATTTTGAAGATGGAACCGGGGGCGTACTGGCCCAGCATGGCAGTGTCGTAGCCGTTGCTTCCCGGGCCTGAAGCGGCGGCAAGCACCGCGCCGCTGGAGGGCCGCAGCGCCACGATGGCCGACGCCGGTGCGACCTTGCCCAGAACATCCTCGGCCAGTTGTTGCAGGGCCGGGTCCAGCGTGGTCTTCAGCGCCGTCCCCGGCGTGATCTCCACCTGGAACAAGCCCCGGCGTCCGCCGTTCAGCAGCCCTTGCCGTTCTTCGGCGGAGAGGCCGGCTTTTTCCGCGAAGACCTGGATGCCGTCGGTGCCGCGGAGTTGGGCATCGTACTGCTGCTGCAGTCCGCCGGTTCCCGTGGTGTCGCCGGCTTTGAGTGCCCCGCCGGACTTTTCAATTTGTTCGGCGTTGGCCTCGGCCACGGTGCCCAGAAGTGCGCGGGCGAATGTTCGGGTCGGTGCCAGCGGAAGGGAGTCAGCGATCGCCCGGGCCCCGGGAATCGCGGCAATTTGATCGTCAGTGATGCTCTGGCCGTCCTGGCGCAGGGTAATGGCCGGGACGAAGGCTTCCGCACCGGCCGCGGCGACCTGTTGGGAATAGGCGGCGGGGTCGACTCCCACCAGTTGGGCGAGCCGGGTGGCGGAAGCTGCGGGATCGGCGGTCCCCAGCCGGGGCTTGTCGATGCCGACGTTCACCACCGGCCGGTAGGTAACCAGCTTGGCGTCCCCAGCACCCAGGATGTCAGCCCGCGCCGGCGACTGGGACATGGTGCCGAGGACTTCGCCGTCTGCCAGTTCGGGCACCAGCGACGCCGGGTTCCAGACGGTGAGCCACTTGTCGCCCGATTTCTTGAGCTGGGCGAAGGTGGTGTATTTCCACTCGCCGGTGCCGATCTTCCAGCTGTAGTCCAGCGGGATCGTAGCGGTGTCCTTGTCCAGTTTCAGCTCGCCGGTCACGACTGAAGGCTTGGCCGGATCCAGCGCCTTGAACACCTCTTTTAGCTGTTCGTTGGCCGCTCCGGAGTCTTTGCCTTCGAACGGCACTGCCGCGACGTCGAGCGCCGCGACAGCGGAAGCAAGCTGTTTCGCCGCATCCTGCGCGCCGGCGCGGCCATCGGAGCAGCCCACCAACGAGCCGCCAAGTATGAGCCCCACCAGGGCAAGTGAAAGTTTTGATGATTTCCCCATCGCGCCATTATGCACCGGCCAGCGGAAGAATCTCGTGTCACATGGTCCTTGCCGGCGATCAGGGGTTCCGGAGCGGGAGGCCGGCGGACCCTGGGCCGGCCTGTGCCGGGCTCTTGGAGGGTGACGCCTAAAGTGCGAGCGAAGGCAGCGTGAGCCCGAATATGTCCTTCAAGGCATATTTAGCAGCATGGTACCCCGGCATCCCGGTCACCCCGGGACCCGGAGGTGTGGAGGACGAACACAGGTACACGCCCGGCAGCGGCGTGCGCCAGGGTGCGGTGCCCAGGACGGGCCGCCTGATGATCCCGCGGAGGTCCATCATTCCGGCACTGAAGTCACCGCCGACATAGTTCTCGTTATACCCTGCCAGGCCGGCCGCCGTCGTGACGTGGCGGCTGCGGACGAGGTCGCGGAATCCGGGGGCGAAGCGCTCCAGCTGGGCTGTTACGGCTTCGGCCATGTCCACTGTGGAACCTGCCGGCACGTGGCAATAGCTCCACAGGATGTGCCGGCCGGCGGGTGCCCGGCCGGCGTCAAAGCGTGATGGCTGCGAGACCAGGACGTAGGGCCGGTCCGGATGCCGGCCCGCGGCGACAAGGTTTTCGGCTTCGGCCATCTCCGCCCGGGTGCCTCCGACGTGGACAGTGCCGGCATCGGCCAGTTCGGGCGCGGCCCAAGGGACGGGTCCGGACAGGATGAAGTCGACCTTGCAGGCCGCGTCGCCGAACCGGAACGACTCCAGGGCGCGCCGGTACCGTTCCGGGAGCCGTCCGTCCGCCAGAGCCAGCAGCCCCGGCGGTGCCACGTCCAGTAACGTCGCCCGGACCGGTGGAAGCTCCGCCAGGGACCCGATCCTGGCAGCTGTTTCCACATCTCCGCCGTGCGCTTTGATGTCCGCCACCATGGCCTGGGCGATTGCCGCGGATCCGCCTATCGGAACGGGCCAGCCCCCCGTGTGGGCCAGCGTCGCCAGCATAAGGCCGGCTGCGGCCGCCGCCGGGGCCGGCAGCTTAGACACTGCGTGCGCCGCGACGCCGGTCAACAGCGCCGGTGCCAGCTCCTCCCGGAACCGTGCCCGCCAGAGCGGCGAGCCCTGTTCCAGCACCCGGGCACCGAACAGGGCCGCCGCCATCGGGTCCTTGGGCAGGCGCAGAAGCTGGTTCAAGGCCAGGTCCGTAACGCCATCGGCACGGTCCACCAACGGGGCCATGAGCCGCGCGAAAGCCACGCCGTCGCGGCCCAGGCCGGCAGCGGTGCGCTCGAGTGAGCGGTACGCAAGGGCCGCCTGGCCGCCGTCGAGAGGTGTCCCGTACGAAACGTCGGGAACCTCCAGCCGGATCCGGCGGGACAGCTCGAACTGCCGGAAGAAAGGCGAGGCCAAGGCCATCGGGTGTACTGCCGAGCAGACATCATGAAAGTGGCCGGGCTCCATCAGTTCCCCGGTGCGCAGGCCGCCGCCCAGTGTCGGCGCCGCCTCGTAAACGTGCACCTTCAGTCCGGCGCGGGCCAAGGTCACGGCCGCGGCAAGCCCGTTCGGTCCTGATCCCACAACTGCGACATCAGGCATCCGCTGATTCCTTACGCCAGGGCAGAACGGATTTAGTGGGGTGGAACAGGTCCACCCGCAACCTGTCCGGCGCGCCGTCGAACGGGCCGCCCTGCGGGTCATCCATGCCTTGGCGGCGGACCACGTCATAGCCGGGGTCCCAGATGTCCCACGCCACCCGCACCATCAGGTAGCCAATGGCGATCATATGGAAGGCCACCGCGAGGACGTAGTAGGGCATATCAATATTGTGCTGGGAGACCCCACCGCTCGTCACCTGTCCGAGATACATCCAGACTGCCGCCCAATGCAGGCCCTCGACGGTCTGCCAGATCAGGAAGTCCCGCCACCTCGGCCGGGCCAGGGCCAGCAGCGGGATGAGCCAGATGACGAACTGGGGTGAGTACACCTTGTTGGTCAGGATAAACGCGGCAACAATCAGGAACGCCAATTGCGCGAGCCGGGGACGCCTGGACGCTGCAAGGGCCAGCACCGCGATCAGCACACAGGCGAGCACAAACAGGTTCAGGGCGAGGGTGTTGATCGCCTCTGCCTGCAGGGGTTGCCATCCGAGGCGGCCGGCGACGAGGTTGTAGGCAAACCAGGGCGAGCTGTAGCCGGCAGGCCGGTCCTCGGTGAACTGGTAGAAGTATCGCCAACCCTCCGTGTTAGCGGCGGCGACCGGAACATTGACTGCCAGCCACGCGGCAGCGCCGGCGCCGGCAGTCACCAGGATCGCCCGTACCTTGCCCGTGCGCAGCGCCAGGAGCAGGACCGCCCCCAGGATCAGCAGCGGGTAGAGCTTGGTTGCGGTGCCCAGTCCGATGAAGATCCCGGCCAGCACGAGCTTGTTCCGGGAGAAGCAATACATGCCCAGAGCCAGCAGCCCAACCGCCCACATGTCCCAGTTAATGGTTCCGGCCAGGATAATACCGGGAGCCACCGCCACCATGGCCGCGTCCCACCGCCGTCGGCGGGCCATCCGTGCCGTGGCGAGCACCGTAATGATCCAGACGGCGGCGATCAGGGTGGCATTGATGTCAAAGTAGGCAAGAATCCGGGCCGCAGAAACGCCCCCGCCGGGTACCAGCACGGCGGTGCTGCCGGCGATGAATCCCATCAGGACGGGGTATTCGAAAAAAGTCCCTGGGGTGATGAAGGGAAAGGCACCGTCTCCCAGCCCGCGGTTCTTGAACAGCTCAGGGAAGTCCGAATAGCAGGTCGCGTAGAACTGACCAGGGGTTTCCCAGCCGCTGGTGCGGCAGTAGGACTTGATGAGGATGCCGAGCACGGCTGCCAGGACGGTCAGCATGATCAGGACGCGTTCGACGGTAAAAAATCCGGGGGAAATGACGCCGGGGGCGCAGCGGCGGCCCATCGGTCCGCCGACCAGCTCCGTGAAGTTCCTTAGCAGGGCATCGCTGCGGCTGGGGATAACCAGCCGGACACGTCTGCGGTGCTCCGGCGGCTTAGTCTCCTGCATGTCCCTGAGCATACCGGGGTGGAGGCGCCTGACCGCGCCGGGCAGGGCCGGTGCCCGCGGGAATGGCGCCGGTGTTTCCTGAACGGGCAGTTAACGGGGGAGCCCACGCGTCGCCGCGTGGGCTCCTTGCGGATCAGTTCCGTTGTCAGGCACCAGGTCCTCCTTCGATGGCGCGAACCTGCCCCAGCGGATGAACCCGATCCGGTGCATTGTAAGAAAGACATCTTCCCGCTTCTGGTCCAGGAGCGGGCCGTTGAACTGCGTCTTTCGCCGTGGGCCAGGGTTGAGGCTCAGCTGCAGTAGTCTCTGGAGTTTCTTCTTCATGGCGGTCACCTCCTTCCGGTGGTTCGCGCCGCGCGGCCGGGGAGTGGTACTGGCGATAGTCACGATGGACCTTTCATTGGTGCTACTGGAATAGGGAGTAATTGGGCATGACAATTAAGGCCTCTGTTAAATAAGGAAGAAAGGGCCTTAATGGGGCACGGAAAAGCCGAGGCTCTTTAAGGAATTTCGCTAAAGCGAAAAAGTGGCTCCTGGGCGCGGAAAGCGGCAACCCCAACAAGAAGCTGGGTTCCGAACTTTAGGGATGCTGCGAAACCACGTGGTTCCGTCCGGTTTGGTCCGTTGTCACGCCACCGCAGGGACGGGCGGTGGCGGTGTTATCCCGGCTGGGGGCCCAGTTACAAAAAACTAGGCCGCGAGCAGAAAATTCAGGAGACAGTCGGGCCAAAATTCGGGCGCGGCTCAGCGACAGAGGCCGGGGGGGCAGTGACGAGGTACATCCGTCCGCTAGTCAAAGTAATCATTTCTCCCAACCTCCTTTTCTGTTGTGCCGTGGCTCCGGCTGATCGGCCGGGCGACCTGCGCCTTGACCCCGGCAGGAAGCCTTTGAGTCAGAATTAAAATTACACTATGAATCCAGCGTTTGACCAGTGAATTCATTAACTTTCTTGGAGTTGTTTTATAAACAGTATTTATAGGCCCCAGCGGACCACTGCCGGCGTCTTTTTATCCCAACCGAGTGTGCAGACTTTGGCGGTTCCCAAGACGAAGTGGCGTCCTTCGTGCGCATCGAGCCCCAACCACCGCGCGGTGAGGATCCGGGAGAAGTGTCCGTGGGCCACGATCAACACATTATCCAGGCCGGATTCCAGCACCCGGGCCACGATCTTGTCTGCGCGCGCGGCAACGTCATCCAGCGATTCGCCGTTGGGCACGTCGTGGGTCCAGATCAGGTACTCCGGGTTGTCCTTGCGGATGAGGTCCGAGCTGATGCCCTCGTAATCGCCGTAGTCCCATTCGACCGCGAGGGGTTCCAGTTGCGCGTCGGGAAATCCAGCCAGTTCCGCGGTACGCCGGGCCCGGCGAAGCGGTGAAGTCAGCACCAGGTCAAAGTCGACGGCGTCGAGTACCTTGCGGGCCTCAACGGACTGCTGCTCGCCCTCCACTGTGAGCGGCACGTCGGTGAGGCCGGTGTATTGGCCACTCTTGGACCACTCGGTTTCGCCGTGCCGGAGGATCCACAGCTGCGGACGGGGACTGTTGGAGGGTGCAATCACTTAGGACTCCTCGGTTGAAAGTGGGAGGGCGGACTCGGGCTGGGCTGCCCACCATTGGTGAAGTTTGGCCTCGGCCACATCGGCATCCAGCGGCCCGTGCTCCATCCGTTCCTCCAGGAGGAAATTGTAGGCCCGGCCGACGACGGGTCCCGGCTTGAGTCCCAGGATTTCCATGATCCGGCCGCCGTCCAGGTCCGGGCGGACGGCCTCGAGGGATTCCTGCTCGCGCAGCGCCGCAATCCGTGCCTCAAGGTCGTCGTAGGCGAAGGAAAGCCGTTCGGCCTTGCGCTGGTTGCGGGTGGTCACATCCGAGCGGGTGAGCCGGTGCAACCGCTCCAGGAGCGGACCGGCGTCGGTGACATAGCGTCGGACGGCGGAATCGCTCCAGCCGGCATCGCCGTAGCCGTAGAAGCGCATGTGCAGTTCCACCAGCTTGGCCACAGCTTTTGTGGTGTCGTTGTCGAAGCGCAGCGCCTTCATTCGTTTTGACGTTAGTTTGGACCCGACCATGTCGTGGTGGCGGAAGCTCACGGCGCCGCCCGCTTCGAAACGGCGCGTGGCCGGCTTGCCGGCGTCGTGCATCAACGCGGCGAACCGCAGCACAAAGTCCGGACCCGGCACGGCGCCGTCGCTGGCGGTTTCAAGTGCAGCCGCCTGCTCGAGGACCTGGAGCGAGTGCTGGTAGACGTCCTTGTGCCGGTGGTGTTCATCCGCCTCCAGCCGCAGGGCCGAGACCTCAGGAAGGACAAAGCCGGCCAGTCCCGTGTCCACGAGCAGGTCCACTCCGGACCGGGGGTGCGGGGCGCAAATGAGTTTGACCAGTTCATCGCGAACGCGTTCGGCCGAGATCATGGTGATTCGTTCTGCCATCCGGGACATGGCGGCGCGGACATCCCCGTGCACAGTGATTCCCAGCTGCGCGGCAAAACGGGCAGCACGCATCATGCGCAGCGGATCATCGGAGAAGGAACTTTCCGGCGCGCCCGGGGTGGCGAGGATTAGCGCCTGCAGGTCGCGTACTCCGCCGAATGGATCCACGAGTTCCAGCGCCGGTAGGCGCAGTGCCATGGCGTTGATCGTGAAGTCGCGGCGCAGCAGGTCATCCGTCAACGACTTTCCGAACGCAACGACGGGTTTGCGGGAATCGGGATCATAGGCTTCGGCGCGGTAGGTGGTGATTTCGATCTGGAAGCCCGACTTGCGCATCCCGATGGTGCCGAAGGCCCGCCCGATCTCCCAGAAGTTATCAGCCCATTTCTTGATGAGGGCAACTGTCTGGTCCGGAGTGGCGTCGGTGGTGAAATCCAGATCGGGGGAAGTCCGGCCCAGGAAAAGGTCACGAACGGGTCCGCCCACCAAGGAGAGCTCGTGGCCGGCGTCGACAAACCGTTGCCCGAGCTCCAGGACCACCGGGTCTACCTGGAAATCAACGGTGTGCGGGTAAATCTCGTGATGTGCGTGCGCCATAGTTTCTTAAGCTTGGCAGAAATCCCGGCCAGCACCACACCGAAAGCCTTCCGAGTCCGGCTGCTGGCCCCCAGAGGGAGCGGGAACAAGCGTCCGACTTTCCCTGGCGTCCACTTTCCTGCCATGTTCAGGTCATCAAGTGCGGGCAAGAGTCGTTAGAGTGGACATCATGGCCCACCCCGTACCGAGCGCTCCCGGCAGGAGGACAAACGCACCGTTGCCATCGGCAATCGGTGCCAACGTCGCGCCGGTGCAGCACTCCGGGCAGGCGTCCCTCCCCACTGTTGAGGAAATTTCGGCCGGCGGCGTTGTGGTGGACACCACCGACGCCGAACTCCGCGTAGCGATTATTGCCCGCCTAAACCGCGGCGGGCGGCTGGAATGGTGCCTCCCTAAGGGGCACCCGGAGGGCAGGGAAAGCAACGAGGAAGCCGCCGTGCGTGAAATCGCAGAGGAAACCGGCATCGAGGGCAAGATCCTCGCCCCGCTGGGCAGCATCGACTACTGGTTTACGGTCAGCGGACACCGCGTGCACAAAACCGTCCACCATTATCTGCTGCAGGCCACCGGCGGCGACCTGACGATCGAGAACGATCCGGATAAAGAAGCCGTGGACGTCGCCTGGGTTCCCATCCACGAACTGGCCCGGAAGCTTTCTTTCCCTAACGAGCGCCGCATCGCCGACCTCGCCAAGGATGTCCTTCCGGACCACCGCTAAGGCCTTGCCAGCCCCGCATTGCGGCCCGGATAGCGCACAAAGCCATATTCGGGTGAGACGATGAAGCTAATGTCATCTGCCAAACCCACCCCCGCGCCCTCCGGCCCTGCCGATTCCCAAGCTGTCCAATCCGGAGAAGTCCGTTCCAGCGCCATAATGGCCGCCGGTACGCTGGTTTCGCGTTTCCTGGGCTTTGCCAAGACGTGGCTGCTGGCAGCCGCACTCGGGTTGGGCTCCACCGTCAACGACACCTTTATCAATGCCAACAACCTGCCGAACCTGATCTTCCTGCTGGTCGCCGGCGGGGTGTTCAACGCCGTGCTGGTGCCCCAGATCATCAAGGCAAGCAAGGCCGCCGACCGGGGCGCTGATTACATCAGCCGGTTGCTGACGCTGGCCGTCCTGGTATTGCTGGGCCTGACCCTGGCGGTAACGCTGCTGGCGCCTTCGGTAATTGAACTGACCACGCAGGGTTACGCACCGCAGCAGAAGGCACTGGCGGTGTCCTTCGCGTTCTGGTGCCTGCCGCAGATCTTCTTCTACGGCCTGTACGCCCTCCTGACGCAGGTCCTTAATGCCCACGGAGCGTTCGGTCCGGCAATGTGGGCGCCGATCCTGAACAACATCGTGGCAATCGCCGGGCTGGGGATGTTCATTGGGATTATGGGCACCAATGCGGCCAACTCTCACACCCTGGACACGTGGGATTCGACCCAGACTGTGCTGGTGGCCGGATTCTCGACCATTGGCGTGATTGCCCAGACCGCCATCCTGCTGATTCCGGTGTTCAGGCTCCGGCTCGGACTGCGCCCGCGTTTCGGCTGGCGCGGGGTTGGACTGGGCCAGGCCGCCAAGCTCAGTGTCTGGACCCTCGCGACGGCCGCCGTCGGGCAGCTTGCTTTCCTCTATGTCATGCGCATCGCCACGATCCCGGGCGCGGAACGGCTCAGGCTGGAGCAGGCGGGGGATCCGGCCGCAGGCTCGTTGCCGGGCAATGCCGTGCTGGAGGTGGCGAGCCAGCTTTACTTGCTCCCGCATTCCATCATTGCCCTGTCCCTGGCCACTGTGCTGTTCAACCGGATGACGCGTGCCTCGCAGGACGGCGATCGTGTGGCGCTGCGCAACGCGCTCTCGCACGGGCTGCGAACCATGGCCGTGGCGACGGTTTTTGGTGCTCTTGCCTTGTTCGCCCTGGCCGGACCGCTGGGCATGTTCTTCTCCGGCGGGGTGCCCCAGGACGGCGTTATGCTGGCCCAAACGCTGACCATCCTGGCCCTCAGCACGCCGTTTATGAGCGCCAATTTTATGATGTCCCGGGTCTTCTACGCCAATGAAGATGCCAGGACACCGTTTTTCATCCAACTGGTCCTGGCCATCGTCAATGTGGTTACAGCTTTTGCCATCCAGTTCCTCCCCTTCGGCCAGATCATCTTCGCGATTGCACTCCTATACACCGGCGGCAACATCCTCTCCGTAATCGTCAGCGCGGTCTTCCTGCGGCGCCTCCTGGGCCACCTGGACGGCCCGCGGATCGCCAATGCCTACATTCGAATGGGCTACGCCGCGCTGGGTTCCGCGGCGGCCGGAGCGGCTGCCCTGTGGCTGTTGGGCAGCTACACCCCTGATGGCTTCGCCTGGAGCAGTCCCAGTGCCGCCCTTGTGAGCATCATCGTCGTCGGGCCCGTTATGCTGGCGGCTTATCTGCTCCTGCTCAAGATCTTCCGGGTGACAGAGCTGAGCGACCTGCTTCAGCCACTGCTCGGACGCCTGCGCCGCCGGTCGGTTGTTCCGCAGGATGCCGGGAATCTTCCCGACGGCGCTGCGGCGGCGCGTCCGAAACCGGAGCGCGCCACAGTATCGGTGGATACCGGACTCATCCCGAGGATTTCCGGGGAATTCGACGCCGCATCCTTCCGTGCCGGCCCCGATCTGGCTGAACAGGACGAACGCTCAGCACACAGCGGACCCGACGGCGGCTACCTCGCCGCCGAGGACCTGCCCAGCACCGCTGAGGGCGGCCTGAGCGGTGACGTTCCCCTGCCCGGGCGCAGGACGTACCAGGGCCCGGTGGGCCACAACCCCTATTTTCCGTTCGGCGGCAGGAAGAAAAAATAGCAGACGGCGGGATTCGCAGCGCTGCGCGTCCGCGGCCGGCACAGTGCATCGGCTAGGATCGAAGACTAACAAGGGGAGTTGCAGACCAAGGGTCCACCGGCTTACCGGGCGATCTGCGGTTACTGACGACGTGATCAGTTCAGCGGCTCCCGGACAGTCTAGGAGGAGCCCGTGTCCCACCCGATCGATGTCGGATCAGTACTTGGTGGCCGCTACAAGGTCACTGCCACCGTACTGACCTCACATGACCAGGATCTGGTGCTGGACGGTGTGGACCAGGTACTTAACCGTGCGGTGAGCATCCTTGTGGCCGGGCCCGGTAACGCGGATCAAGTGGCACACAGTGCACGGGAAGTCGCCACCGGCGAGCGTCCGGGCAGTGTGCAGATCCTGGACCTTGGTGTCAGCGACGACACGACGTACCTCATCACCAACCACGCTTCGGCCGCTGACCTGCTGGACCTGGTTGTCTCCGCCAATCCGCCCTACGTAGAACCGTTCTTCACGGACACCCTGGGCAGTGAAATCTTCGGGCAACCCCGCTCCAGCGAGCCCGAAACCTACGACGGACTCTACGACGAGGAAGAAGTAGACGCGGGATACATCAACTACGGGACGAACCAGCCGCCGGCCGCACCCCCGGCAGCGGCGACCCGAATGCCCTCACGTCCGACCGCGGGGCCCGCCGCCGGCGCTGCTGCAATCGCCGGCGGCGCCGCGGCGTCTGCCGCGAACGCCCCCGAAACCGCGCCGCAAGAGGCTGCGCCGCAGGTCACAGCCCCCCAGCCGGTCCAGGGGCGCGCCCCGGGCTCCGGCGAACGAGGCACCACAGCAGAGGATCCCGGCGATTCACCCAAGGTTTCGCTGTGGTCTGACGACGATTACGGTCGCCCGGATACCGGCAACGACCGCGCTCCCCGGCAGAACCAGGAGGGCTCTGCGGGCACCGGCTCTGCAGCGGACCGCGCCCCGGGCTTTTTCCCGGGCTCAGCCCACAATACCGAGGCTGCTGACGCTGAGGAAGACTACGACACTGACGACGAGCCGCGCCGCGAGCCCCGCTCCATGCGCTGGCTGGTCGGTGGACTACTGGCGGCGGTCCTTGTTGTCGGGCTGGTTCTCGCCGTAACCAACCTCGGCGGCCTGTTCAAGAGCACACCCCAGCCCGCCGCCGGTGGTACTTCTTCCACCGTCGCCCCCAGTCCAACCTCGGCGGAGACGTCAGCCAGCGCCAGCCCTTCGCAGGCCGCTGGCCCGCCCGCCGTCGAGGGCGTCACCCGGCTGGGGAACTTCGACTTCGCCGGAACGTACGACGGCGACCTGGTCAAGACCGTCGACGGCAACGGAGCCAGCTACTGGTCGGACATGGAATTTGCGACCGAAAACTGGGGCGGGCTGGCCTCGGAGGTTCCACTCGTAGTCAAACTGAAGGCCCCGGCCAAGGTCTCGTCGGTGACGCTGAGCCAATTGGGCGCCTCGGGCGGAAACATCAGTGTTTATACCAACGACCGCCCGTCCCTCGATGGTGCAAAAAAAGTCGGCAGCAACAGCTTCACCTCCCCTGACCTGACGATGCCCCTGCCGGAGCCGGCGACTGCCCAGTACGTCATCGTTTCGATTGAATCCCTGCCCAAGCTCGCTGCACCCAAGACACGCTACGGATTCGGGCTTCGCCTGGCGGAAATAAAAGTCCAGTAGCGCCTCAGTACCACCGTCAGTAACCCCGGCCTTCGATGCGTCCTACCGTGTCCGGCCGGAATATTCAACGCTTAGCAGTAGTTGTGCCATGTGGCCGGCCACCCAGGCGGGCGCATCGACAAAGGAAGAGGTTCACCGTTCAGTGAGCAACGCAGAAAACAGCACGTCCGAAGTACGTGATGTCATCATCGTCGGCTCCGGCCCCGCGGGCTACACCGCAGCGGTGTACACCGCACGCGCCAACCTGAAGCCGCTGCTCCTGGCAGGATCGGTAACCGCCGGCGGCGAGCTGATGAACACAACCGACGTCGAGAACTACCCCGGTTTCCCGGATGGCATCATGGGTCCGGACCTGATGGAAAACTTTGAAAAGCAGGCCGCGCGGTTCGGTACCGAAATCCAGTTTGAGGACGTAACAGAACTGGACCTTGAAGGCGACATCAAGACGGTGACCACTGGCTCGGGGGAGACCTTCCGCGCCCGCTCCATCATTTTGTCGACGGGTTCGGCCTACCGCGAGCTTGGCCTCCCCAATGAGAAACGTCTATCCGGCCACGGCGTGAGCTGGTGCGCAACCTGCGACGGTTTCTTCTTCAAGGATCAGGACATCGCCGTGATCGGCGGGGGTGACTCGGCTATGGAAGAGGCGCTGTTCCTTACCAAGTTCGCGAAGTCCGTCACAGTGGTCCACCGTCGTGAGACCTTGCGTGCGTCCAAGATCATGGCCGACCGCGCCCTTGCCCACGAAAAGATCAGCTTCGTCTGGAACACCGGCGTCGAGGACGTGCTCGGTGAAGACAAGGTCACCGGCCTTCGGTTGAAGAACCTTGTGGCGGGCACTGAGACCGAACTTGCCGTTACGGGTGTTTTTGTGGCCATTGGCAACGATCCCCGCACGGACCTCGTCAAGGGCAAGTTGGACCTGACTCCCGAGGGAACCATCGCCGTCGCCGGGCGCACCTCGAAGACAAGCCTCAAGGGTGTGTTTGCGGCAGGCGACGTCATCGACCCGACATACCGCCAGGCCATCACGGCTTCGGGTTCCGGCTGTGTAGCCGCACTCGACGTCGAGCACTACCTGGCCGACCTCCCCGCCTAAACGGCGCGCGCAGAAATCAACCGAAGAGAAGGACAAGGCTATGAGCAACGCAAAAGAAGTAACAGACGCTAGTTTCGGCACCGATGTACTGGCTTCTGACAAGCCGGTCATCGTGGACTTCTGGGCCGAATGGTGCGGACCGTGCCGCAAGCTTGGTCCGATCCTGGACGAGATCTCGGTGGAATACAGCGAGAAGGTGGATGTCGTTAAGGTCAACGTCGACGACAACCCGGCAATCGCAGCCCAGTACGGGATCACTTCGATCCCGGCTGTTTACCTTTTCCAGGGCGGCGAAGTGAAGAGCACCGTCATCGGGGCTCGACCCAAGCAGTTCTTTGAGAAAGAATTCGCTGACGTTCTGTCCTGATTCCAGTTTGGGGCGGTGCGTGTCACCGGCCAACACCAAGAATGGCCCTCCTTCCCCCCGGAAGCGGGGCCATTTTGGCCCTCCGCCTCAACCTCCCGTTCGCTCCTCGTTGCCGCCCCACGAGCTCGATAGGCAACGCTTCGGGGACGCGTGACGCGAACTGCATTAATTACCGGTTGTTTCTCCGGGAAATTTGCTCCACGAGCGTTGTACACCTTGGGGCTTTCCATTCCCTCGCCGGTGACGGGGTGGACGTAGTGCAACCAGGGACCTCACGGTCGGAGCTGATACCAAGGCGCTCAACGTAGGGCGCGCAGGTATTGCTGCCGGACCGGATCGTTGAACTTCTGTGGATCTCAGTGAATTCCGTTTCACGTGAAACAGTTTGGTCAGCTCTTAGCCGGTGACCAGAACTCTCGGAACTCGCGCTTATCGAAATCTCAAAAGAGTCTCACAGACACCCACGTCGCGACCAGCCACCATCTCCATAGGGCCTTGGTCCGACCTGATTGCAGTTCCTGGCCACCGCCAGATCGGGCCGCGCTTGTGTCCGCCAAAGAGCCCAATAACGGCGTCAGGCGCCGCACCATACGCGGCGGAAGTGCCCAAATGCCGGATTGTCCAGCTGGCAGCAGCCCGCTCCTGGCTTGCGTCCACCCCTCCACCCCGCGGGGTGAAGTACATATTCAGCCGCCCTCCGTGGACAGCGTGGTGCCAGTTTCACCTGGCTGCATATGTTTCACGTGAAACGTCCGCACCCCTGATTGCAGGCGCCTACTCCCACGGTGTGTTGACCCGTCGCGATCCGCACCACCAACTACTGCGTGCCTAACCAAGAGGGCTGCCTGTACATCCAGACGCAACGCCACCTATAGCCTCTCAGGAGAGCTCGGCACGGATATCGGGGGTCAAAGGATGGTTCAACTGCGGCGGACCCACCGGAACCAATTTGGAACCTTCGCAATGGACTCCCTGGAGCCGGATCACTCCTGATTACCATTGTTGGCACCCGGTCAGTGCCTTTATCGCAGCGGCGGCCGGGCGGCGCTAGCGCCGGGTAAACCGGACGCCGTCGCCGGAACTACGCCAATGTTTCACGTGAAACACATCATCCCTCGCATCGTCGCCGTCTCCGGTCACAAACGATGCGGAGTCTCAGGCGGCACGGGCGGGTTCACTTCCTGTACAGAGCCCAATATCTTCAGGGCCAGCCAGCTGGGGGACACGGGGCACAGAGGCGGTGCGGGCCACGATCAAGGACCTCGTACTGCAGTTGGGGTCCCGATGTCCTTCGGGCACCGCGCGTCTATCCGCGGCACCTCCTGCAGCGAACGCCGGTGCCTCGCGCTCCAGTCTGCGGTGAAGGACTGACAATAGAAAACCCGAGGAAAATACGGCAAACTCTGCCACAGGGGGACCGTGATACCCCCCCGCCGCCGAGAGGACTGCACCGTAGATGGAGAGGTCCACTGGGCGCTCTCTCTTCCGCCGGGCGAGAACGCCTGCAAGGACCGGCTGGAATGCCCGGCCGAACCATCCCTAGCGACATCATTTTGCCATTTGGCCGCCGTGGATCTCTTGGGAGGGCCCACGGATTAAGCGGTATCGTCCAGCCCGCGTTCTGCTGCATCAGCCAACTGATACCCAGCCTTCAGCGGAACCCTTTGGTGCGGGCCTCCAATGTCACTTCGGACACCCTAGAACGTACCTCGACAGGGGTCGCCAGATCACGATGGTCCGGGCATCCGATGGGGGAGGCTGAGGGAAGCAGGCCTAGCCGATACCTCCCCACTTCTCTTGTTGCCCTCGAAGAATGGGCTGTGCCGCAGCGACCGGGATTTGGCCCAGCGCTTCCCGAATCCAGTGTGCCCTGGCGGCACGCGGATGGTGATGCAGGGAGGCGGACTAAGACTGCCGATCATACCCAATAGCCCCAAACCGGGTAGATTCCCACAGCCTTCTCCACAGAGGTTACTCACAGGGTTATCCACAGGGGATGAGGGACTGATCACACGGTCGAAGCGTCGGCGCCCAGAGAGCCATTTGACGTTAACTCGGTTCGCGCCATTGCCCGTGATTCGAGGCCGTCCCTGGTCATCGACCCACGTACAGATTGTGGCTTGCATCAACAGCACCTTGTCTGAATATTCGTGGAAAATTAACCAGCTGCAGTGGATTAAGTAAGCACAGCCTAGCGTTTTCGGTGCCGCCAAAATAGCGTCGCCGGATGTTTCACGTGAAACGCTACGGGAGTCCTAACGCCCGGTTGGAAGCAGCTCGCAGCTGGCGCTCCAACGGCCCTGGCAGCAGCGTCGCGGCCCTGACCTGGGTGTCGAGTAATCCACAGCTTTATCCACAGCACTATCCACCGGGTTATCCACCGCCGACCACAACAGCCCAGGGAAGCCTCCGGGTACGCGGTCCCAATCTTCACCATCACCCGCCGAGCTGGAGGCATCCGTTATCGGCCCATGTCTGGCGTCCGCCACCCCGTCCAGCAGCCGTGGCAGCACGGATAAACGTGACGGTACCCCGCGATCGAAAGAGCACTCGCTCACGTCCGTGACGGCCGGGACAACTACTGTGAATAGCCACTACACACGATTGGGCTGCAGCGACCCTCAAAGCTCCACACGGGGGGCTCGTCGATTTCCGTCACTCGAAGCCCCATACGATCGGACGGCCACCCGAAGCTTGCAGACCCCCAGCCGCGCCCCGTCATCGCCAAACTCACACTGATGTCTGTCGCTTGGCGCGAGCATAAAGAACCGGTCTACCACCGTGCCACCCGCTGTGCCGGGTAAGGCCCGCGACGAAACAGCACGGCAACGAAGGTCGCCCACAGCGTGTGGGCAGAAAGGAGCTGTGGGCACGCTGCCGGCTCATGGGGGGCGCGCCCGCATGCCTGTCTAGGGCTTGTGCACGGCCTCCAGGCGTACATATAGCGGTGCGGAGTGCAGTTGTCGAGAACCGAGACGCAAGGGGTCCAGAGAGCGGCCTAGGGGCCCCTAGACCGCTGCGAATTGCACCTGTCCTTGATCTGCGGCCAAGACCTGCCAGCCTAGCGCCCTGCAATTGTGAGTCATGGCGATCACCGCCCGGCGATGCCAGGCGTGTTGGTCATGCCCTGGGTTCGCTGCAATGAGACGCGGATCCAGCGGGGTTATGTGAATGTCCGGCACCCGGGCCTACCGCCGTCTACCGTACCCCAGTCCGTGCCATACCCCATCAACCGAGACAAGGAAGGATCCGACCGCCAGCTGAATGCAGACTCGATGCCGGGCCGCCAGCGTGCGGAGGCACAGTCTCCACTTTCGGGAATTGTCGAAGCAACAACCAGCTGACTGCGGCGATAGCCCAATAGTTAGTATTGGCGTCTGGCCGGGTAGCCCGCGGCAGCACGTGCTTTTGTGTTGGGCCAGCAGGAATTTGCCATTTCCAGCCGTGACTTCGGTGAACGGGCGCCTTTTGCTGCTTCAGCCGACAGGGCATCACCAGCAGGTGCAGCACCTTCGTGAGAATTGACGTCCATGTTTCACGTGAAACGTGTGTTCAGCGCGGGCGCAAATCTTCCGTGCAAACACCGTGGATCAATGAATGGGCACCGAAAACTGCCGCTGGCATGTCCTCTTATCTCCAGTTCGTCCATGGTCGTTGGGGGGCATTTGGCATGCGTGCCAGCTCCGTCCCTTGACTGCAGGACAGCCTTGCTATTGCACCATAGGCACTTGAACGACTGAGCGGGTTCCAAGCGTGGCCCGGCAGCTGAGTCCGCAGAATTTGGACTGCATAGCAGGAGCCACCAAACGACCAACGGGTCCGCGCAGACCTTGCTGGCGTTGGAACCGCCACCGCTACCAATAGAAAGGGGCCTGTTTCACGTGAAACAGGCCCCTTCCAGTGTGTCGTTGATGCGCTATCCTGCCGCTCCCGGCGTCAAGACATCCATGATGCGGTTTAGATCCTCCACGCTTGCGAATTCAATACTGACACGACCCTTTCGCGCCCCCAACGAGATCTTGACGTTGGTATCAAGGCGGTCAGAAAGTGAAGACGCCAGATAGTCCAGGCGCTCGTGCCGTGCACCGGGCCGCGGAATGTTGTTTTTCGGTGTCGCTGTCGGGTTCTGATACAGCGTTACAGCTTCCTCCGTCGCGCGGACGGACATACCCTCGGCAACGATCTTTTGGGCCATTCTTTCCATCGCGGGGGCGTCGGGGAGGGCGAGCAGCGCGCGGGCATGACCGGCAGAGATAACACCGGCAGCTACGCGGCGCTGAACCAGTGGAGGCAGCTTGAGCAGACGCAGTGTGTTGGACACCTGGGGCCGGGATCGCCCAATACGGTCCGCCAGTTGTTCATGTGTGGTGCCAAAATCTTCCAGCAGCTGCTGGTATGCCGCGGCCTCTTCCAGCGGGTTCAGCTGACTGCGGTGGAGGTTCTCCAAGAGGGCGTCGCGAAGCAGGTCATCATCCGTCGTATCCCGCACGATGGCCGGAATGGTTTCGAGCCCAGCAGCCTGTACAGCCCGCCAACGACGCTCGCCCATAACAAGCTCGTAGGGTTCTCCACCTATTTCGGTTGAAGTACGAACAACAATTGGCTGGAGGACGCCGATTTCACGAACTGAATGCACCAGCTCTGCCATATCGTCCTCGTCGAAGACCGAACGGGGCTGTTTCCGGTTGGGATGGATGTCGGTGACCGGAATCTCCGCAAACCGGACCCCGGGAACTTCGACGAGCTCCACGTCCTGGCCCTGCCTTTGGGAACCAGTCTCAGCATCCGGCGCCTTGCGGACCGGCGCCTTCCTGGTTTCGGAAGCAGGCTTCGAGGACGTATGCGCCGACCCATCAATGTTTGCCGCTGCCGGCGAAGACGTCTCCGCCGGCGCCGCCACCATGTCCTCGGCGGGGACTAATTCACCAGCTGCTGCACCTGCATCGGGTGTTCGCTTTCGGCCTTCCGGAAAGAAGAGATCCACGGGGCGGGACGGCGCGGAACCACTGCCTGAAGCCGCAGCGGAACTTGGAATGAGTGCCCCAAGTCCACGGCCGAGGCCGCGTCGCTTATCGCTCATGGATAAATCCCTCCATTGGAAGAGTCGGTCAGCACCGGACTCTAGCTAGTGCAATTCTCGAAAAGATACTAACGTTGTGCGATTTCGGCTGCGGCTTCAAGATAGGACAGCGCCCCGCTGGACGAGGGATCGTACGTCATCACGGTCTGCTGGTAGCTGGGGGCTTCAGAAATCCGTACCGATCGCGGCACCACAGCCCCGAGTACCTGTTCCGGGAAGTGTTCGCGAACCTCTGCAGCCACTTGGGCAGCGAGATTGGTGCGGCCGTCGTACATCGTCAGAAGAATCGTAGAGACGACCAGATCCGCATTTAGGTGCTTCTGGATCATTTCGATGTTTTTCAGCAGCTGGCTGAGTCCCTCCAGTGCGTAGTACTCGCATTGAATCGGAATCAAAACCTCATTGGCAGCACAAAACGCGTTGACTGTCAGCAAGCCTAGGCTTGGGGGACAATCGATGAAGATGTAATCCAGGCGTTCCTCACCATTCTTGGCGCGTTCCTGGGCATACACATCAATCGCCCGCCGGAGCCGCTGCTCGCGGGCAACGAGGCTGACCAGCTCGATCTCCGCCCCGGCGAGGTGGATGGTGGCTGGCGCACAGATCAGCTTGGCAATGTCGGGGCAGGGAGCTACAACGTCCCGCAAGGGAAAGTCATTGATGAGCACGTCGTAAATGCTGTCGACTTCGGCGTGGTGTTCAATTCCCAACGCTGTCGACGCGTTCCCCTGGGGGTCGATGTCGATAACCAGGACGTTCAAGCCAGCGGCGGCCAGGGCGGCAGCAATATTGACCGTTGTGGTGGTCTTGCCCACTCCGCCCTTCTGATTGGAGACGGTAAAAATTCTGGTCTTCTCGGGCTTCGGGAGTTCACGGCCAAGAAGACGTTCACGCCGTTTGTTCTCATGGGCGAGCTCCCGGGCAATCGGGCTGGAGTCGTCAAGGGAATCAAGCACATTTCCCTTGGCAACTACCGAAGTTTCACGTGAAACACCAGCCATGCCACTGGCCTTTGCAACCGATACCGGACGATTACCGGTGTTTCGATGAACGACGGGAGGCACAACCGTGGCCCGTGCGGACCCCAGGGACACAAACGGGGGAATCCGCTGTGTGGAGGCTTCGCTACTGGTCACTGTGACACACTCACTCTCGTTCGGCTCTTGCTGCCGGTTACTAGCCTAACCTCTTACCCAGGGGGACAGAGGGCACCGGGCGGACGCTAGGCTTTCTTTTGAGGCTTATTCACAACGATACGGACAACCGTTGTGGGTTCTTCGAGGAGTCCTTCACCCACAAGCAAAACAGTGGTCTGCGTGCCACCAAGCTTGCGGATCACCTTGGCTGCCTTTTCGACTTCCTCGCCGGCGCTTCGTCCCTTGATCGCGATAACTTCACCTTTGCCCGCCAACAGCGGAATTGTGAGGCCGGCAAGGTTCGAGAGTGCTGAGACGGCCCGGGCCGTCACGACGTCGGCCTTCACCATCCCAACCGCCAGCTCTGCCCGGCTGCGCATCACCGTTACATTAATAAGGCCCAGGTCATCAACGACCTCCTGAAGCCAAACCACGCGGCGTTCGAGGGGCTCAATCAGGGTCAGTTCAAGGTCCGGGCGGGCAATGGCCAGACACAGGCCAGGCAATCCGGCCCCGCTGCCGACATCCGCCACGTGGCTTCCCTCGGCAATCTGACTCTCAATTACGGCACAGTTCAGCACGTGCCGGCTCCACAACCGGGGAACTTCGCGGGGACCGATGAGGCCCCGTTCCGTGCCCGAGGTGGCCAGATGCTCCACATACCGCTTTGCCAGGTTCAGGCGGTCCCCAAAGATCGTCTGTGCTGCCTGCAATTCAGCGTCGGTTATCTCAACCATCAAGGTATCCGCCGGCATCAGTCTGCAGAAACGACGATGTGACGTTCGGCGCCTTCGCCTTCAGACTCGCTGACGAGTCCCAGATCGGCAACGGCGTCGTGCACAATTTTGCGCTCATAGGCGCTCATCGGAGCAAGAGCAACGGCTTTACCGGACTCCTTAACGGAGGCAACGGCGGCGTCTGCAATCTTTTGCAGTTCGCCGGAACGCTCGGAACGGTAGCCGTTGATATCCAGAACCAACCGCGAGCGGTTTTCGGTCGCGGACAAAACCGCCAGCCGGGTCAGTTCCTGAAGGGCTTCGAGCACCTCCCCGTCCGCACCAACCAGATTTTCCAGACCGGCTGATTCTTCCTCGGTAACGATCGAAATGTACGTGCGACCATTACGCACTTCAATGTCAATGTCGCCGTCAATATCGGCGATGTCCAGCAGTTCCTCGAGGTAGTCCGCGGCGACGTCGCCTTCTTCTTCCAGCCGACCGGCGGATGAACCCTTGCCCTCGTCAGCTGCCGATTCTTCGGTACCTTCATCAGTGGTCCGGTCAGCATCCTGGGTTCCGCTCAGGGCCTCGTCCTGCTCATCAATGGCTTCAGCGGAAATAGCTTGTTCGGTGCTCTCGGCGGACATTACTTCCTCTTCCTGTTCTTGCGTTGTGGCTGGACACGTTGGCTCTTAGCCGCCAGGGCCGCAGCGGCTGCAGCCTCCGCGGATTCGGCCTCGGCCTTCTTGGCACTAGTCAACGGCAAGGCAGGCAGGCCCTTGGCGGCACGACGCTCAGCCAGGGCCTTGGCGGCGGGGGACCCGGGCGTCGGCATACGGCGAATAACAAAGAACTGCTGACCCATGGTCCACAGGTTTGTGGTGGTCCAGTAGATCAGGACACCGATGGGGAAGTTGATCCCGCCGACGCCGAAGACGAGCGGCAGGATGTACAGCATCATCTTCTGCTGGCGCATAAACGGACTCGCCATGGCTTCCTCGGACATATTCTTCGCCATGATCTGCTTCTGGGTGATGAACTGTGAGGCCGTCATCGCCAGAATCATCACAATCGAGAGGATCCACACCGCAACGACGTTGCCGCCGGCCGGCGTACCGTGCAGCAGGGTGGCAGAGAGCGGGGCACCAAAAATGCTCGACTCATCGAACTGCAGGACCTGTTCGTGACTCATCGCACCGATGCCGACACCGCTGGTCGCCGCCGACGTAATCCCGGAAAGGACCTGGAAGAGCGCAAAGAAGAACGGCATCTGAATCAGCATGGGCAGGCACGCCGAGAACGGGTTGGTGCCGTGCTTCTTGTACATGGCCATCTGTTCCTGGGCCATGGCCTGGCGGGACAGCTGATCAGTTTTGCCCTTGTACTTGTCCTGCAGCTTCTTCAGGTCCGGCTGCAGGAGCTGCATCCCGCGCTGGGCCTTGATCTGTTTGACGAATACGGGAATAAGCGCCGCCCGGATCACCAGCACCAGCCCGATGATGGATAGGGTCCACGTCCAGCCATTGGCGGCAGGCAACCCGATGACGCTCAGGCCATCGTGGAAGACCAACATAATGGCGGACACAAGCCACTTGAAAGGAAACATGATTGTTCCAAAGAAATCCATACGATATCCCTATTCGTCAGGCCGCAGAGCGGCCTTCTCCATCAGTCCGAGCAGCCAGATACTTGTCCGGATTGTTCATCACAACAATTGTGGGGGTGTGGTCTGCGGGCCATTCGCATTTACCGGCGGGGACATGGTCCACACCACCGGCATTCCAGGGGTGGCAGCGCACCAGGCGCTTGGCCGCCAGCCAGCTCCCCTTAACCGCGCCGTGCACGGTGACCGCTTCAAGGGCATAGGCCGAGCAGCTCGGGAAGAAACGGCAGACCTGGCCGTAAAGCGGTGAAATCACCTTGCGGTACGCCAGGAGCAGCAGGATGAGGATATTGCGGGGCGCGTTCCAGACTGCCCGGCCCAACCATTCCGCTGCGAATTTTGCAGGAGGGACGACGGCGGCAGTTAAGTTACGCACGCGAGGTCCCTTCCTGTGTTGTCTCGTAAGAAACTGACGAAGCAGCCTTAGGAAGGCGGCTGCCCAGCCGTTTCATGTTGTTTTCCAGTGCGGCGTCATAGTCCGATCGCAGTTGGTCCCAACTGGCTCCCGCCGCGGCGGGCAAGGCCCGAACCACGATCGCGAACCCGCTGCCGTATTTCTGCAAGGACAAGGCGCCGACTTCTCTCAGTCTCCTCTTAACGAGGTTCCTGACAACAGCGTTCCCGACACTCTTGGAAACGATGAATCCGATCCGGCTTGGTTCATCGGCAGCCAAGGCTGCCGTATATAACACTACGTTCCGGCGTCCATTGCGGACACCGGAACGTACGGTTGTTGAAAAATCGGTTGATGTCCTCAGACGGTTGCGGGTGGCCAGCACCGTTAAACTCGCACAGGGATGTGGACCGACGAGTCAGTTATTTAGGCCGACAGCTCGGTGCGACCCTTGCCACGACGGGCTGCCAGGATGGCACGGCCGGCACGGGTACGCATACGAAGGCGGAAGCCGTGCTTCTTGGCTCGACGGCGGTTATTCGGCTGAAAAGTCCGCTTGCTCACGTTAGTTACTCCAGTGGGATCAAAGGTGCGCCCACCCGATCAAGGGGAAGAACTGGTCGACGCTAAGTTTTGTATGTGCCGCTTACCTCAACTCGCAAGACGCGCGGGGCGCCGGGAAAGATTCAAATGAGGCTTAAAGCGTACACATGGGACTTCACAACGTTAGGGCTTGCCGCCCTCCAGAGTCAAACCGGGGGTCGCGCCGCAAAGTTTCCCCAGCTGTGGCTAACTCCCTTCCCAGCCTGTGGATGACGAGTGTCAAAGGGTCCCAATTCGAACTACAGCAGTGTGATTATCCACAGGACAGAACCCAGCTATCTTCTGCCCATTTGATCCCCTAGAGTGTCCCAGTAGCCGATTATCCACGGACTGTGCATAACCCTGTGGATTAAGCCGGGGCCAGCACACTGGTTCGGGACTTGTGGCTGCCGGCAATTTAGGCAAGCAAGTTTGAGGAACTGATTGATGACAGTAGACGAAGCCAACCAAGCCAACACTGTCGGAAGTTCCTGGCGGCGCGTAGTAAGCCTGCTGGAGAACGATCACCGGGTATCACCCCGGCAGCGCGGCTTCGTCATCCTCGCCCAAGCCCAGGGACTCATCGGTTCAACCCTGCTGGTGGCGGTCCCCAATGAACTCACCCGTGAGGTACTCCAGACACAGGTGAAGGAAGCCCTCGACGACGCACTCCGGAACGTCTTCTCCGACGAAATCCGTTGTGCAATCGACGTCGACACCGATCTGGTCCCGCTGCACCCGGAGCCCGAACCCGCCGTCGAACTGTCCCTCGTGGCCGATCCGTCCGTCGAACTAAAACCACAACCCATGCTGCCGAGCACCTCGCATGAATTTGGCCGCCTCAATCCGAAGTATGTCTTCGACACCTTTGTGATTGGTTCCTCCAACCGTTTCGCCCATGCCGCGGCGGTGGCCGTCGCTGAAGCGCCGGCCAAGGCATACAACCCGCTCTTCATCTATGGCGATTCCGGACTGGGCAAGACTCATCTGCTCCATGCGATCGGTCACTATGCCCGCAGGCTGTACAGCGGAATCCGGGTCCGCTACGTGAACTCCGAGGAATTCACCAACGACTTCATCAACTCCATCCGCGACGATGAAGGCACCAGCTTCAAGACGACGTATCGCAACGTGGATGTCCTCCTGATCGATGACATCCAGTTCCTGGCCGGCAAGGACCGGACGCTGGAGGAGTTCTTCCACACCTTCAACGCCCTGCACAACAACAACAAGCAGGTGGTCATCACCTCCGACCAACCGCCCAAACTGCTCGCTGGCTTCGAGGACCGGATGAAGTCCCGCTTCGAGTGGGGCCTGCTGACGGACATCCAGCCGCCGGAGCTCGAGACCCGGATCGCAATCCTGCGCAAGAAGGCCCTCAGCGAGGGCCTCTCGGCACCGGACGACGCCCTGGAATACATCGCGTCGAAGATCTCCAGCAACATCCGCGAACTGGAGGGGGCACTGATCCGGGTCACGGCCTTCGCCAGCCTCAACCGCCAACCGGTGGACGTTGCCTTGGCAGAGATGGTGCTCAAGGACCTCATCACCGATGACGGGGCCCAGGAAATCACCTCCGCGCAGATCCTCACCCAGACCGCCGACTACTTCAAGCTCAGCATGGAGGAGCTCTGCAGCAAGTCGCGGACCAGGACCCTGGTCACCGCCCGGCAGATCGCCATGTATTTGTGCCGTGAACTCACGGACATGTCCCTTCCCAAGATCGGGCAGGAACTCGGCGGCCGCGACCACACCACGGTCATCCATGCAGACCGCAAGATCCGTGAGTTGATGGCGGAGCGCCGAGTGATCTACAACCAGGTCACCGAACTGACCAACCGGATCAAGCAGCAGCAGCGTAATTCCTAGGCAGTCGCGCCGAGCACTCTTACCTTATTAACAGACGCCTGTGGACAACCCTGTGGATAGTTAAGGGGACAACTGCGGTTAATGGGCTTAAAACCCTTAAGGCGCCTGTGGATCAAGGGGAGCGGCAAAAACGTTATCCCCATCCACACCCTGTTTAAAACCTGCTCCGCCCACAGTCCATGAACAGGCGTTAACCGCGGAACCGCACCGTCAAACGGGGTTATCCACAGTATCCACAGCAGTTATTAACACTACTAATCCCTCAATAATGAAATTCCCTCAAATAACAATCTCCGTCCCACCCCGGAACACGGCCAGGACCGAGCCGGCCGCCGGCAACCACCGGGCTCCGGAGCCGCCCAGACAATCAGCCCGGTTCCAACGCGGAGATGGGAGAATCACACTTCATGCGGCTAAGCTGTCTGCAGTGTGTCCGTCCTGGACATCTTTTGTGATTCCTTGCCGGGCCGGTGGCCCGGCCATCAGCGATGACAGCAGCAATGAAAGGCGGCACCCTTCCGTGAAGTTCAGAGTCGAACGGGACGTCCTGGCAGAAGCCGTGACCTGGACCGCCCGGTCGTTGTCTCCGCGGCCGCCAGTACCCGTCCTTTCCGGTCTGCTGCTCAAGGCTGAAGCCGGTACGGTGAGCCTCTCGAGCTTTGACTATGAGACCTCGGCAAGGCTTGAAATCGCTGCTGACATCACCACCGAGGGCACGATTCTGGTATCGGGACGGCTGCTCGCCGAGATTTGCCGCAGCCTTCCTTCGGCGCCGGTTGACGTTGAGACCGACGGCAACAAAGTGACATTGACCTGCCGGCGCAGCAGCTTCCATCTCGCCACCATGCCCGAGGCCGAATACCCTCCGCTGCCGGCTCTGCCCACAATCAGCGGCACAGTACCCGGTGACTCCTTCGCCCAGGCCGTCTCCCAGGTGATCATCGCGGCGAGCAAAGATGACACCCTGCCCATCCTCACCGGCGTCCGGATGGAAATCGAAGACGACCTGATCACCTTGCTGGCCACCGACCGTTACCGGCTGGCCATGCGCGAGGTTCCGTGGAAACCGGTCACTCCGGGCATCTCCACAAGCGCACTCGTCAAGGCCAAGACCCTCAATGAAGTTGCCAAGACTCTCGGCGGCAGCGGTGACATCCACCTCGCCCTCGCTGATGACGACAGCCGGCTCATTGGCTTTGAAAGCGGCGGCCGCACCACCACGTCCCTCCTCGTTGACGGCGACTACCCCAAGATTCGATCACTTTTTCCCGAGTCCACGCCGATCCATGCCACCGTGCAGACCTCGGAACTCGTCGAGGCCGTCCGTCGTGTCTCGCTCGTTGCGGAACGGAACACTCCGGTCCGGCTCGCGTTCACCCAAGGCCAGCTGCACCTCGATGCCGGCACCGGCGAAGATGCACAGGCATCAGAAGAGCTCGAGGCCCAGCTCACGGGCGAAGACATCACCGTCGCGTTCAACCCGCATTACCTGATTGAGGGCCTGAGCGTCATCGAGACCAAGTTTGTCCGGTTCTCCTTCACCAGTGCGCCCAAGCCGGCCATGATTACGGCCCAAAACGATGCCGACGGAGAAGACCAGGGCGACTACCGTTACCTGGTTATGCCGGTGCGGTTGCCCAACTAACCCGCAGTTGAGGCCGTTTTGAGGGATCAAAACGGCCTCAACTGCCAGTCAGTTGGGTGGACGCCATCACCCGAAACACCCCAGCGCAGAAAAGAGTTCATCTAAGTGCACATTGGACTGATCGGCCTTGGAAAAATGGGTTTCAACATGCGCGAACGGCTGCGCGCGGGTGAAATTGACGTTACCGGTTTCGACCGCAACCCTGAGGTCACCGACGTCGCCAGCGTGGATGACCTGATAGCCGCCGTCCCGGCGCCGCGCCTGATCTGGGTGATGGTTCCCTCCGGCGGGATCACCGACGCCGTCATTACCGAACTCGGCGCCAAACTCGACGCCGGTGATCTGGTCATCGACGGCGGTAATTCCCGCTTCACCGAGGACCAAAAACACGGCGCCGCACTGGCTGAAGTGGGCATCCGATTTGCCGACTGCGGTGTGTCCGGCGGCGTATGGGGCCTGCAGAACGGTTACGGTTTGATGGCCGGCGGGGATGCGGTGGATATTGAGCGCGCCATGCCCGTCTTCGACGCACTTCGTCCCGAGGGCGAACGGGCCGACAGCTTCGTTCACGTCGGCGGGGTTGGAGCCGGCCACTACGCCAAGATGGTTCACAACGGCGTCGAATACGGCCTGATGCAGGCCTATGCCGAGGGGTATGAACTCCTCGCCGCCAAGGACATTGTGACTGATCTTCCCGGTACTTTCCGCGCCTGGCAGAAGGGGACTGTGGTCCGCTCGTGGCTGCTGGACCTGATGGTGAAGGCGCTCGATGAGGATCCCGGCCTGGAATCGATCGATGACTATGTTGAAGATTCCGGCGAGGGTCGCTGGACCGTGGAGGAAGCGATCGCCAACGCCGTGCCGGCCCCAGCCATCACGGCAGCCCTCTTTGCCCGCTTTTCATCGCGCGAGGACAACTCACCCGCCATGAAGATGGTTTCCGCACTGCGGCATCAATTCGGCGGACACCCAACCCGTCCGGCAAAATAGTCCTGTCCCGAAATCCTGACCCGGCGTGTACCTAGAACAACTTTCGCTCACGGACTTCCGCAGCTATGCCCAGGTAGAGCTGAGCCTGGAGCCGGGTGTCACCGTGTTGGTAGGGTCCAACGGCATCGGCAAAACCAACCTGATGGAAGCCATCGGCTATCTGGCCTCACTCAGCTCGCACCGGGTCAGTTCCGATGCGCCGCTGCTGCGGTTTGGAACCGATCGGGCGATGATTCGTGCCAAGCTGGTCCGCGGCGAGCAGTCCACGGTGCTCGAACTCGAAATCAACGCCGCGCGCGCCAACCGCGCGCGGATCAACCGCAGCAACCCGGTCCGGGCCCGCGACATCTTGGGTATTTGCCAGACCGTTTTGTTTGCACCGGAGGATCTTGCCCTGGTCAAGGGTGACCCGTCCAGCCGGCGCCGTTTCCTCGATGAGCTCCTGGTCAGTCTCATCCCGAGGCATGCTGCCACCCGCAGCGACTATGACCGGGTGCTGAAACAGCGCAACGCGCTGTTGAAGTCCGCCAGGTCAGGAAGATTCAGCCCGGGACACGAATCCACCCTGGATGTCTGGGATCAGCACATGGCCCGCGCGGGAGCGGAGCTGCTGCATGCACGACTCGAATTGGTGGAAAGGCTTGGACCGCATCTCAAAAGCGCCTATGCCCAGCTCACCGACGGGTCCAAGGAAGCAGGTGTGATCTACCGTTCCACCCTGCAGGGTGTTGTGGACGATGACGGCGCTGTGCCGGCCGAAGCCTTGGTGGCGGTTCCGGGTCCCAACGGGCAAGTTCCGGGACCCGGGGATTTGCGGCTTCTCTCGATTGATCAGCTGACCGAACGCTACATCCAGGCTTTCGCATCGTCTCGGCGCAGGGAATTGGAACGCGGGATCTCCCTGGTTGGCCCGCACCGCGACGAACTCGAACTGGTGCTCGGTTCCGCCCCCGCGAAAGGCTATGCCTCGCATGGTGAAACGTGGTCCATGTGTCTGTCCCTCCGCCTGGCCTCGTACTATGTCATGCTCGATGACGCCCGCACGGGCGGATCAGCTCCCATCCTGATTCTGGACGATGTGTTCGCGGAGCTTGATGTCCAGCGCCGGCGTAAACTGGCCGCGATAGTATCCGGTGCCGAGCAGGTGCTTGTGACCGCCGCCGTTGAGGACGATATCCCCACGGAACTGGCCGGACGGCGGGTGAGGGTAGTCCCGGGAGGAATCGATGTGCGGGAAGATCGATGAATAAGGATACCGACGGCGGCCTGCAGCCGGGACGCGATCCGGACGATATCGATGCCGCGCAGTCGGCATTAAACAGAATGCGTGAGGCGGCGGCGGCGCGCGGCGAAATACGGCGCAAAGCTCCACCACGCCCCGGAACGGCTCCGCAAAAGCCTGGCCGCAGCTCCAGCAGCTCCAGCAGCACCCGCGGCTTCGGACAATTCCACGGTACCGGCAGGGACCCGATGGGGCTGGGCAAAGTGGTGGGCCGCCTTGTTGCCGAGCGTGGTTGGAGCTCTCCTGTGGCCGTGGGATCGGTGATGGCCGAATGGTCAACGCTCGTTGGACCGGAAATATCCGCGCACTGCACGCCGGAGAGTTTCACCGATACCACTTTGCATGTCCGTTGCGATTCCACCGCCTGGGCTACGCAATTGCGCCTGCTCAGCATCAGCCTGCTGGAGAAATTCCGCACCGAACTCGGTGAAGGTGTGGTGACCAAGATCCAGGTCCTCGGACCTGCGGCGCCGAGCTGGCGCAAGGGTGGCCGGACGGTCAACGGGCGCGGACCGCGGGACACCTACGGATAGCGTTCAGCCTGCTGGTACGCCAGGCCTGAAGCACTCCTTGCAAAAACTCTTGAAAATTCCGCAAACGGCGTGTAGGGCGCTCAGACGTACCGGAGTCGTATAGTCACCCGCGTCCGGTACTCCCGGAGCCTTGCAGGTGGAGTCTGTGGCCTCCCAGCGGCACTTTCCTTCCCGTTTGGCGCGATGGAATGCGGGATTCACCCCTATAACACGGTAGAATCGGGGGAGATAACTGGGCGCCGGTGAAACGTTGACTGAGTCCGTTTCCGACGCAATTTTCGCGTGCGGTTAACGGATCCTCGAGTCGGCAGGACAACCGGTGTCATCAGTGCCGTGCCCGTTGGCAGAAGCTGTTTCCTCCGGGAAGGGGCGACGGCTGGCCTTTAACGAAAAAAGAGGAGTCGAAAGCGCCTGTGGCTAACGACAATGCAGAGATCCCGGCAGTGGAACCAGCAGTGGTAGCGGCGGATACCCCGCCGGAAGCCGCAATTGCCCACGGCTACGGCGCCAGCGACATTACGGTGCTCGAAGGCCTGGAGGCCGTCCGGAAACGTCCCGGCATGTACATCGGTTCCACCGGACCGCGCGGATTGCACCACCTGGTCTATGAAGTCGTGGATAACTCCGTCGATGAGGCGCTGGCCGGGTACTGCACCCACATTGAAATTGTGCTGCAGGCCGACGGCGGGGTCAAGGTGGTTGACAACGGCCGCGGCATCCCGGTGGATATGCACCCGACGGAGCACAAGCCCACGGTGGAGGTCGTGATGACCATCCTGCACGCTGGCGGCAAGTTCGGCGGCGGCGGTTACGCCGTCTCCGGTGGCCTGCACGGGGTGGGCATCTCAGTTGTCAATGCGCTCTCCAGCCGGGTCGATACCGAGGTCCGCCGCCAGGGCCATGTTTGGCGGATGTCCTTCGCGGACGGCGGCAAACCCCAGGGCGGACTTGTCCAGGGCGAGGAAGCCAGCGAGACCGGCACCACCCAGACGTTCTACCCGGATGCCGGTATTTTTGAATCGACGGAGTTCGATTTCGAAACACTGCGCGCCCGCTTCCAACAGATGGCGTTCCTGAACAAGGGACTGCGGATCACGCTGACCGATGAGAGGCGCGTTGCCGAGGAACCGACCGAGGACGCTGACCTCGACCTCGACGCCGTTGCAGTCGACGGCGAAGTCCCGGCGGAGTTCCACACCGTTGTGTACCAATACGATGACGGGCTGCTGGACTACGTCAAGCACCTAAACTCCGGCAAAAAGGTCGACGTGGTCCATGAAGATGTCATCGCCTTTGAAACCGAGGATACCGAACGTCACATCGCGCTGGAAATGGCGATGCAGTGGACCAACGCGTACTCCGAGAGTGTCCACACCTATGCCAACACCATTAATACCCACGAGGGTGGCACCCACGAGGAGGGATTCCGCGCTGCGATGACCTCGCTCATCAACCGCTATGCGCGGGAAAAGAGCATCATCAAGGAAAAGGATGACAACCTTACCGGCGACGACATCCGTGAAGGACTGACGGCAGTCATTTCGGTCAAGCTTGCCGAGCCTCAGTTTGAAGGCCAAACCAAGACCAAGCTCGGCAACTCCGAGGTGAAGGGATTCGTCCAGCGAGTCGTCACGGACGGCCTTGGCGACTGGCTGGAACGGAATCCCGGCCCGGCCCGCGACGTTATCCGCAAGGCCATCTCCGCGGCCCAGGCCCGGATGGCAGCCCGCAAGGCCCGCGATAACGCCCGCCGGAAGAGCCCGCTGGAATCTTTCGGGATGCCTGGCAAGCTCTCGGACTGCTCTTCCAAGAACCCGGAAAAGTGTGAGGTCTACATCGTGGAGGGCGACTCCGCCGGTGGTTCCGCCAAGCGCGGCCGCAACCCGGAAACCCAGGCCATTCTTCCGTTGCGTGGAAAAATCCTCAACGTCGAACGGGCGCGGCTGGACAAGGCACTGGGCAACGCCGAGGTCCAGTCCATGATTACCGCCTTCGGTACGGGGATTGGCGAAGACTTCGACCTGAGCAAACTCCGCTACCACAAGATTGTCCTGATGGCGGATGCTGACGTCGACGGCCAGCACATCACCACCTTGCTGATGACCCTGTTGTTCCGCTACATGCGCCCGCTGATAGAAAACGGCTACGTCTATCTGGCGCAGCCTCCGCTGTACCGGATCAAGTGGTCCAACGCTCCGCACGACTACGTCTACAGTGACCGGGAGCGCGATGCGCGCCTGCTGTCCGGCCAGGCGGCCGGCCGCCGCATTCCCAAGGACAACGGCATCCAGCGCTACAAGGGCTTGGGTGAAATGGACTATACGGAACTGTGGGACACCACAATGGACCCCGATCACCGCACACTGTTGCAGGTCACGATGGACGATGCCCTGGCCGCGGACCAAACCTTCTCCACCCTGATGGGTGAGGACGTTGAATCCCGTCGAAACTTCATTCAGCAGAACGCCAAGGACGTTCGGTTCCTGGACATCTAGGGTACTCAAGCCCTACATATCCCTGGACCGATATATACCTGAAACGGAAAATATAGACTATGAGTGACGAAACACCAGAAGTTCCGGCCGGCGCGGCCGACGCTGAGCCCGTTATTGAGGGCACCGTCCTTGGCACCGATGTGCTGACCGACCGGGTTGAACAGGTTGACCTGCAGACCGAAATGCAGCGGTCCTACCTTGACTACGCGATGGCCGTGATTGTGGGGCGTGCCCTTCCGGACGTCCGCGACGGCCTCAAGCCGGTCCACCGCCGCGTGCTCTACGCCATGTTCGACGGCGGCTACCGACCGGAGCGCTCCTTCAATAAGTGCGCCCGTGTGGTCGGCGAAGTTATGGGCCAGTACCATCCGCACGGCGACACCGCCATCTACGATGCCCTGGTGCGCCTGATCCAGGACTGGACGATGCGCTACCCGCTGGCGCTGGGCCAAGGCAACTTCGGCTCTCCCGGCAATGACGGCGCGGCGGCACCCCGATACACCGAAACGAAGATGGCGCAGCTGGCCATGGAAATGGTCCGCGACATCGACGAGGAAACTGTCGATTTCCAGGACAACTACGACGGTAAAAACCAGGAACCCACCATCCTGCCGGCGCGGTTCCCGAACCTTTTGGTCAACGGATCCTCGGGCATTGCCGTTGGTATGGCAACCAACATTCCGCCGCACAACCTCCGTGAGGTTGCCGACGGGGTGCAGTGGTATCTGGCCAACCCGACCGCCAGCCGGGAAGAACTGCTCGAAGAGCTGATCACACGCATCAAGGGGCCCGACTTCCCGACCGGGGCCACCATCCTGGGCCACCGGGGGATTGAGGATGCCTACCGTACGGGCCGCGGCTCGATTACGATGCGGGCCGTTGTCAACGTTGAGGAACTCCAGGGCCGTACCTGCCTCGTGGTCACCGAGCTGCCCTATCAGGCCAACCCGGACAACCTGGCGATCAAGATTGCCGAGCTCGTCAAAGACGGCAAAATCTCGGGCATCGCCGACCTGAGGGATGAGACCTCGGGACGCACCGGACAGCGGCTTGTGATTGTGCTCAAACGCGACGCAGTCGCCAAGGTGGTGCTGAACAACCTCTACAAGCACACCCAGTTGCAGGACAATTTCGCCGCGAACATGCTGGCGATCGTTGACGGTGTGCCCCGCACCCTGAGCCTTGATGCCTTTATCCGGCACTGGGTGACCCACCAGCTCGACGTCATCGCCCGCCGGACCCGGTACCGGCTCCGCAAGGCCGAGGAGGAAGCGCACATCCTGCGTGCCCTGTTGAAGGCGCTCGATGCACTCGACGAAGTCATTGCACTGATCCGGGCCTCGAACACGACCGAAGCGGCCCGCGATGGTCTGATGCAACTCTTGGACATTGACGAGCTTCAGGCCCGGGCCATCCTAGACATGCAGCTGCGCCGGCTGGCTGCCCTGGAACGGCAGAAGATCCAGGACCGCCACGCAGAACTCCAAGCCATGATCACCGAGTTCAACTCGATCCTGGCCTCCGAAGAACGCCAGCGTGGAATCATCAGCACCGAGTTGGCCGAAATCGTAGCCAAACACGGCGATGACCGGCGTACCAAGGTCCTGCTGGGCTTCGACGGGGACATGTCGATGGAGGACCTGATCCCCGAAGAGGAAATGGTCGTCACGATCACCCGCGGCGGCTACGTCAAGCGCACCCGCAGCGACAACTACCGCTCGCAGCAGCGCGGAGGCAAGGGCATCAAGGGTGCACAGTTGCGTGGCGACGACGTCGTCGAACATTTCTTCGTCACCACCACCCACCACTGGCTGCTGTTCTTCACGAACCTTGGCCGGGTATACCGGGCGAAGGCGTACGAGCTCGTGGAAGCCGGGCGCGACGCCAAGGGCCAGCACGTGGCCAACCTGCTCGCGTTCCAGCCGGACGAACACATTGCCCAGGTGCTTGACCTGCGCGACTACCAGCAATCGCCGTATCTGGTCCTCGCCACCAAGCGTGGCCTGGTGAAAAAGACCCGCCTCGAGGACTATGACACCAACCGCTCCGCAGGCGTTATCGCAATCAACCTTCGCGATGAAGATGAACTGGTTTCGGCCCAGCTGGTTTCCGAAACGGATGACCTGATGCTGGTTTCCCGCATGGGCCAGTCGATTCGTTTCACCGCCACCGATGAAGCCCTGCGCCCGATGGGGCGGGCAACGTCCGGCGTTACCGGCATGAAATTCCGCGAGGACGACGAACTTCTGGCCGCCGACGTGGTGACGGAGGGCTCCTTCGTCTTTGTCGTCACGGAGGGCGGCTACGCCAAGCGCACCGCCGTGGAGGAATACCGCCTCCAGGGCCGTGGCGGCCTCGGCATCAAGGTGGGCAAGTACCAGGAAGAGCGCGGCCATCTGGTGGGCGCCCTGATTGTCCAAGCCGAAGACGAGGTCCTGGTGGTTATGGAAGGCGGAAAGGTGGTCCGTTCCTCGGTGGCCGGAGTGCCGGCCAAGGGGCGCGACACCATGGGCGTTATCTTCGCCAAACCCGACAAGAACGACCGCATCATCGAGGTGGCACGCAACAGCGAGCGTGGACTGGAAACCGACGAGGTGGTCGAAGACGAAGATGCAGTCGATGCTGCCGAAAGTCAGGCATCGGCGACGGATGACGTAACGTTGGCTGAAGATACCGGATCACACGAGGGGTCCGCAGCGGAAGAATCAGCACCGGCCCCGGAGTCAGATGAGTCATCAGGCAATGCCGAGCTGGACGAAGACAATACCGGAGGTAACGCGTGAGTAATTCCGACTCATATCCCAAGCCGAACAGCGGCGTACCCGGCGGGGTGCGGCAGCCCGCCTCCGCACCGCGGGTAGGTGCGCCGTCGCGTCCCGAGCAGAGTCCGGGAGCTTCGGGTGCGGCTGCTGGCTCGGCCCAGCGGCCGCAAGCCCCCGGGCAGCGTCCCGCGCAGGGACGACCCGCTGCTGCCGGGCAGCGCCCGGCCACCCCCGGACAAGGTCCGGGGCAGAACCGCCCGGGGCAGAACCGTCCGGGACAAAACCGTCCGGGACAAAACACAGCCGGACTGATTAAGCCGGCGCCCAAGGCCAAGGTCCGCCGGGCGCGCCTGTTGGTGAGCAAGGTTGAGCCTTGGTCCGTGTTGAAGATGGCATTCCTGCTCTCCGTGGCACTGGGCATCGTGACGGTTGTGGCAGCCATTGTGCTCTGGACGGTCTTGGACCTGACCGGAATCTTCGACCAGGTCGATGGCCTCCTTGGCACGCTGGCCGGCTCCGAAGGCGGCGGTTTCGAGTTGAAAAAGGTCGCTTCATTGGGGCAGGTGGCATCGTTCGCTACCATCATCGCCGTCATCAACGTTGTGCTGCTGACGGCGCTGTCCATGCTCTCGGCCGTGCTGTACAACATCTCCGCCACCCTGGTAGGCGGCATCGGCGTCACCCTCACGGACGACTAAACCCGCGGTTTTCCCCGAAAAGTTGCGGGAAAATGCCTCGATTTGAGATCGGGCCGGGATGTGCTGTAAAGTCGTATCTCGGCCCGATGAGGCATCGGGGCGTATAGCTCAGGCGGTTAGAGCGCTTCGCTGATAACGAAGAGGTCCCAGGTTCAAGTCCTGGTACGCCCACGGAATCTGTACAGATTCAAGTGGAGGGTCGGTGGTAGTACTTACCACTGAACCGGAACGGGGTGCATGTGAAGAAGTTGTTGGTTTTTATAGCCACGATCGCAGGCGTCCTGCTCTACAAGAAAGTGCAGGAATCCGAGGCCCGGAAAACAGTCTGGAGCAGATCGACCGACACGGTTGATTAGCCCAGATCCCAGGCGCAGGAGCTGGAAAACAGCTCCACGAACTGGGGTATGATTGTCGGGTTGCTTCTTATGGGGGCATGGCGCAATTGGTAGCGCACCTGCTTTGCAAGCAGGGGGTTCGGGGTTCGAGTCCCCGTGCCTCCACCATAGGAAAGGCCCCGGTTCGCGGAAACGCGGACCGGGGCCTTTTGCGTTTCCGCTGACGTGCAGGTCGGCGCCGGGACCCTCGTTTCACTCCGGACGCATACGGTTAAGTGCAGCGTTTCCGCGCCCATTACTCTTAGACCGTGAACTTCTTCCTAGCCGCCCTGGGCGTCCTTGGCGTGGCTTCCTCCGGGCCGCTTATAGCAGCGACGCTGGGGGCCACGTCGGTCAGCGCACTGGCGATCGCCTTTTGGCGCAATGCCATCGGGTCGGTTGTGATGGCCGGCCCCGTCCTGGTCCGGGGCCCGCGTCAGTTCGGCAGGGTCACCGGCAGCGAGTTCCGTTGGTCACTGGCGGCTGCAGTTGCCCTGGCGCTGCACTTTGCGTGCTTTATTACCTCTTTGCAGTTGACCTCGGTCGCGGCAGCCACTGCCCTCGTCTGCCTGCAGTCCGGCTGGATAGCCATCTTCCAGCTCTTCCGCGGCGTCCGGCACCGCTGGCCCGTCCTGGCCGGCCTGGGCCTCGCGTTTGTTGGGGTTATTGCCATCACGGGATTCGACATGGGAGCTTCCCAGGGTGCCCTGCTGGGCGACCTCCTGGCGGTGGTAGGCGGCGCCCTGGCGGGAATCTATACCATGGCCGGCGGCAAGGCGCGCCAGAGCCTGGGGACGGGCGTCTACACCACGCTGTGCTACGGGATGTGTGCGGCCGTCGTTGCGCTGCTGGCGCTGTTCTCGCAGCAACCGCTGGCCGGTTTCGAAACAACCGGCTGGCTCGGCATCCTGGCCATCACAGTCTGTGCACAGCTCATCGGCCACACCGCCTTCAATCACCTGCTGGCCACCATGAGTCCGCTGCTGGTCTCGATGATCATCCTGCTGGAGATTCCTGGAGCCGCGCTGCTGGCTGCGGCGTTTCTGTCCGAGACCCTGCCGGCCGGAACCTACGCAGGTTTGGCGTTGATCCTGGTGGGTCTTGGCGTGGTGGTCCTGGGCCAGCGTGGTTCCCGCTCGGTGCGGGGTGCCGGGGCTCCGCTGGCGGAACTGGGGACGGACTGACAACGGCGGGACAGCGGCCCCGCGTCGCAGCGCCGGGTGTTACTGGCCGCCGCGGCGGCCAGGCTGGGCGGTGTTGACAGTGTGGATGGCGCGGAGCAGCTTGGCAGGAAAGTAGACGGAGAAGAAAACGACCATGGGGGCCTTGAGCGCCATCTTCTTGACGTTGTGGGCCTTGTAGGTGCGGTCGAAACGCGTCACGTAGTAACGGTAGTCGCGGGGCGAGTCTTCCAGCCGGCGCGCGGACATCCCCGAGACCATCTGTGGCCAGTATTGGATCCGGAGTTCATGGTCGGCCAGGTGCAGGGACAAATCGATGTCCTCGTGCATCTCGTCCTTCTCATCCCGGCACGTCTCGTTCCGGATTATTTCCCAGGCTGAGCGGCGGAGGGCCATATTTGACCCAAAGAGGAAGTGGTACTGATGCTTGGCCAGCCTGAGCATCAGTTGTCGCATTTTGTCGTCTGCTTTCAGGCCAAAACGACGCATCGGCATGTCGTAATAGACCACCGGTCCGGTCGCGGCGTGCACCGCCTTGTCCCGGAAAGCCTTCTGCACCTGTTCGACCCAGTCGGGTTCGAGGACCGAGTCGGCGTCGATCCGGCCCAGGATGTCTCCGGTGGCGCGGTCCAGGCCGAAGTTGCGGGTCGGGATCAGTCCCTGGTCCCGGTCCTGGCTGAGCAGGATGATGGGGCTCTCCGGGTACTCCAACTGCATTTGCCGGACGATTTCACCTGTACGGTCCGTTGACATGTTGTCGACCACAATGATCTCGTGTGCCGGAACGGACTGGTACACGGCAGCAATCAGGCACTGCCGGATCACACTTTCCTCGTTGTAGGCCGGAATCACGATCGAGACGTCGGGCGTCTGGACAGCATCGTCTAAGGCATCCTCAGAGGATTTTTCGGGTGACATTCCCCCCAATTTAGCACCACTGCGGTCTTTCCAGCCCGGTGCCGGGCAATGCCGGGCCACGAACTGGTAAACATCGTGCGAAAAGAAGGGAAGGACCCCGCCCGCGGCGGAGTCCTTCCCTCAACGACCGCCTGGTGACGGCCCTAGGCGTGCTTAGCTGCCGGTATTCTTGTCCGTGCCGTTGTTGCGGCTCGCAGCGATGTTTCGGACTGCGGTCTTCGCGTCCGTGGCGACCTTGGCTGAGGCGTCCTTGACGTCCTCGGCAAGGTCCGTGGCGACCTTGGCTGAGGTGTCCTTGACGTCCTCGGCAGCGTCCGCCACGACCGTGGCGGCATGCTTGGCTTTGTCCGCGGCGTCACCGGTGGACTTGGCAGCATCTGATGTGGCGTCGGCGGCAGCGTCTGCAGCGTCAACCGTTGCTGCGCCAGCCTGGCCCGCGGCTTCCTTGGCGGAATTCTTGACGTCGTTGACCGTAGTGGCCGGCACGGGAGCGGGGGTGACCGGCGCAGGCGTCTGCCAGGGATCTTCGACCGGCCTGGAAGCCTTCCACGCGGCCACACCGGCCGCGGCAGCGGCCGCGATGACGCCGAAGATCAGCAGCCCGCGGTGCTTGGGTTTCTGCGGTTTGGCCACCTCGACGCCAACGGCGTGGCCGGCCTTCTTGGCAGCGACCTTGACGTGCGTCCCAGCAGTCTTGGCCTGCTCCTGGACGGAGTGGATGATCCCCGCGTCGCCGAGGCGCTGGGCAACTGCATCGACATGGGCCGGCGCGTTCTGGAGTGATCGGTGTACGGCGTCGGAGGCCTGGCCGAGCTGATCCGAGAGTTTCGGCAGATAGTCCGCGACAACCCGGTCGCGGGCGTTGGCGAGGACCGGAGTTGCCTTGTCCAGCGCCTCCTGCAGGCGGGGGGTTGCTCCCTCAACAGCGTCATTGATCCGCGGCGCGAGATTGGCAAGCCCGTCCTGCAGGCGCGGGGTCACCGTCGCAACGCCGTCGGCGAGATTGTGGGCCGCCGACTTGAGCCCCTCCTGGATCTTGGGGGAAGCTGAATCCAAGCCATGCTGCAGGCGCGGAACGGCCCAGCTGACTGCCGCTTCAACCCTTGGGGTCGCCCATTCCTTGGCATTCTCGACCCCGGTGCTGACTGAATGCTCCAGCTCACGGGCAATTCGATCCGTTTTCTTCACAACTACCTCCCGATTAAATGTGACGGTTCTGGAGTTAGCCTACGTGTCCGGGACCCCACCGGCTATTCTTCAGGCCGATTCCGGGCGGATTTCACCCAGCGCGGAACTGGCGCACCCGCCCCGCCCGCAGGGGTCGTTCGTGGAAGAATAGGGGCCATGACTGCCATCGCAACTGCAAAAGCAACTATCCACACGAGCCTGGGCGACGTCGTTGTTAATCTCTTCGGCAACCATGCTCCCAAAACCGTCGAAAACTTCGTCGGCCTGGCGACCGGCGAGAAGGCCTGGACGCACCCGGAATCGGGCGATGACAAGACGGGGACGCCCCTGTATGACGGCACTATCTTCCACCGCATCATCAAGGACTTTATGATCCAGGCGGGCGATCCCCTGGGCCGTGGTGTTGGCGGACCCGGCTATAAGTTCGATGATGAAATCCACCCGGAGCTGACGTTCAACGAGCCCTACAAACTGGCCATGGCGAACGCCGGCATCCAGATGGGCCGCGGTACCAACGGTTCGCAGTTCTTTATCACAACCATCCCCACCGGCTGGCTGCAGGGCAAACACAGCATCTTCGGCGAGGTGGCCGACGACGAGTCCAAGAAGGTTGTTGACGCCATTGAAGGTGTCCGCACCGGAATGGGCGACCGTCCGGTCGAGGACGTCACCATCAACAGCATTGATGTAGTGAAGCTCTAAGCCCGGCTTATGAGCTACGGAATTCCGGCGGCGGAGCCGTCCGCGCAGATCCCGGTGTGCCCCAGGCACCCGGAACGGGCCGCCTACGTGCGTTGCCAGCGTTGTGGGCGCCCCGCCTGCCCCGACTGCCAGCGGGCGGCCGCCGTCGGATTCCAATGTGTTGACTGTGTCAACGAAACAAAACGTACGACGCCGGATATCCGGACGGTCTATGGCGGCGCGGTGACCACAGGCAAACCTGTGGCCACGCTTACCCTCATCGGCCTCTGTGTCCTGGTCTATGTTCTCCAGTGGCTGGTGCCCAATGACGGCATCTACCAGAACTTCGCGTTCGCTACGGTTTATGCCACCCCGGAGTATGGGGTCTTCGAACCCTGGCGTATGGTGACGTCCGCCTTCCTCCATTCCCAGGGCTTTATCCTGCACATTGTGCTGAACATGTATATGCTCTGGGTGTTTGGTCAGGCGCTCGAGCCCCTGCTGGGTCGGATCCGCTTCCTTGCCGTCTATTTGTTGTCCGCCTTCGGCGGCTCGGTCGGCTACCTCGTGCTGACCCCCGGATACGTCCCGGGCCAACCGCTCAGCGGCGTCGTGGGCGCCTCGGGTGCCATTTTTGGACTTTTTGGCGCCATGCTTGTGGTCCAACGCCGCCGCGGCGGCGATACCAGGCAACTCTGGGTGCTTATCCTGATTAATGGTGTTATCGGTTTCCTGGTCCCGACGATTGCCTGGCAGGCCCACCTGGGCGGGGCGGTAACCGGTGCCCTGTGCGCAGCCGTTGTTGCCTACACCCCGCGCGGACCGCGCCAGGGACTCATGCAGGCAGGCGGCCTGGTCCTGGTCCTGGCCTTGCTTGTCGGCGTCTCCGTTTTCAGGGTTGCCACCGCCTGAGGCCCGGCTGGCCGGTGATCCCTCCCTCCCCCACCCTGACTGCGGCGGACTCTGTTCCCCGGGATTCCACCGGCTTCCCGCGGCCCCTTTTGGAGCGTAAACGCCGTTTTAGCCAACGCGCCCTGACGGGCGCGTTTTTTGTGTTGCCACTCCTTGTCTGGCTGGGCCAGGCAGTCCTGGCGACAGTATCCCGCAGTAGTTCTCCACAGGGGTTATCCACACTGTTGGTAACTTACACACGTGTAGTTCATGTGCCCGCCATGGATCTGACGGCCACACCGGGGGATCTTGCGATGCGGCGCCGCGCGATTTCCACAATTGTGGATAACCGCGGTGGGGAGGGCTGTGGTTAAGTGGACAACCCAGGCCCCGCTGGGGTTCGCTCCGGTGCAGGTGCCAAAGACGTGACGATCGGTGCCCGGTGGGGATGGCAAACTCCGGTCAGGTAGCCGTCGCGCCGTTGATTTCAACAAGTTTTTGCACAGTGTTAATAACTTGTCGCTCCAAGTAAGGTAGCCAGGATCGGCCCCATAGTGCGTTGGAGCGCCTCTGGCGGTACCCGACGGGCCAACTTATCCCCAACTGTGGATAAGTTGTGGGTACTGGGTTGTTATTAAGTGGATAACTCTTGAGAAGGGAACGGTTGAGCCCTTTTGCCTGCCATTTCCCGGCTGATAGTCCCACTGCGACGAAGAACGTGCCGGACCGAAAACTTATCCACAGGCAATCCACACTGTTAATAACTGCCGGGACTGTCAGTGTGTGCGTATACCTCTCCGGACCGGGCCCCTGAAGGCCAGCATCCGCGGGGAAGGCGGCGACGAGAGCCAAAAGCTGCCAGAAGTTGTCCACACTGTGGATAACTTAAACCATACTTGTTCACAGCCTGCTGTCCTCAGTGCGGCCAGATGCCCGAGCTTCCCCGACGGTGGCTGTCCATCAGATGTGTATCAACCATTCCGATGGCTTCCATCAAGGCATACATGGTGGTGGGGCCGACAAAGGCGAAACCACGCGTGCGCAATGCTGTGGACAGGGCGATGGACTCCGTCGACGTTGTGGGGATGTCAGCATGCGTTCTCGGCAGGGGTGTAGAAGCGGGTCGGAAGGACCACACGAAGTCGACAAGCCCGCCGTCGGCCCGCAGGGCGATGGTGGCTTGGGCGTTGGTGATCGCGGCCCGGATCTTCAGCCGGTTGCGGACGATTCCGGCATCCAGGAGGAGACGCTGAACATCCGCTTCGGTGAAGGCCGCTACCGTCTCGGGGCGGAAATTCCCGAAGGCGGCCCGGAACGCCGGACGCTTGCGGAGGATCGTGGCCCAGGACAGTCCGGCCTGGAACGCCTCCAGGCTGATGCGTTCGAAGAGTCCCTGTTCGTCCCGCACCGGAAGTCCCCACTCCGTGTCGTAGTACTCGCGCAGCATCGGATCCACGGCCGCCCAGGGCGGCCTGGCGAGGCCGTCCTCCCCGAGGATCGGGCCGGCTACCTCCCGTACCATCCGGGTTTCCTCACTCGCACTATTCTCCGCTCCAGGCTGACGGGCCCGTGGGCTGCCGGGACAAATTGCGCAAAAGACCGGCACACGGGGTGTACCGGTCTTTTGGTCGTTGCGACGGGCTTAGGAACGCCAGCGGGTGGTCATCAGGAAGCCGGCGATGGCGATTCCGAATCCAGCCATAATGTTCCCTGATCCCCAGGCGGCCACGGGAAGTGTGCCTTCGCTGATGTAGAAAGTGATGATCCACAGGAGGCCGAGGATCATCAGGCCAAACATTACGGGCTTAAACCAGACCGGGTTGGGTTTGTTGGCCTGCGCGGCGGAAGTCTGTGGCGTTGCCTCGATTGTGCGCTTGCGGCGTTTTGACTCGGGCACGGGTCCTCCTGGGCGGCTGGAACAAAAGCGGGACCCCGGCTTGATATCCTGCAAGGAGGAATGCACCGGCGGTCAGCGCGCTTTTGGTCATGTTTGTGGTCGTATTCGGACCCAATTCTAGCTGTAGTTAACACCGCGGCGGTGTCCGCCGCGAACGTCCGGGAGGAGAAGCCACGTGCTGCAACTGCAGGACAGCGCCGCACGCCGTTTCACCCGCGGCCCCCGAACATTCCGCCGGACTGTCCTGGTCCTGGGCGAGTTGCTCGTCACCGCCGGTTTCATCGTATTCCTGTTTGTCCTCTGGCAGCTGTGGGGGACCAACATGGCAGCGGATGCCCGGCAGCGTGAGATGGTCAGGGAGTTCAACCGGCATCTGGCGGACCCGGCCGCGGCTGCAGCGGCGCCCGCCGTCGACGACGGCCGGCCGGCTGTCGCCGCGGAGCCCGCCACCGGTAGCACTCTCGGCGTTGTCTACATTCCCCGGTTCGGCGCTGACTATGCCAGACCCCTCGTCCAGGGCACCTCTCCGGCAATTCTGGATGCCCTTGGAATCGGCCATTACGAAGGCACGGCCATGCCTGGCGCGGTGGGAAACGTCGCGGTCGCCGGCCACCGGCAGACCAATGGGGCCGTTCTGGATAACATCGATGAGCTGGTCCCCGGGGACCGGATCTACATTCAGACCCGGGACGGCTACTACGTGTACAGCTTCCGGAACAGCGAGGTCGTCCTACCTGCCAGGACGGACGTCCTGCTGCCGGTGCCCGCACAACCCGACGCCGCAGCCACGGAACGCTACCTGACGATGACAAGTTGCAATCCCCGGTTCGGCTCCCAAGAACGCGTCATCGCCTACTCGGTGCTAGAGCGCTGGCAACCGGCATGGGCCGGTCCTCCACCGGCTGAGATCGCCGGCCAGGTCCAGCGTGCCGCCGGGGAGGACTGAGGAGTGTACGCCTGGATCTTCCGGCATTTGCCGGGCCCCCGCTGGCTTCGAATTACGACTGCGCTGGTGTTGGTCGCCGGCGTGCTGGTAATGATGGTTCAGTTCCTTTTTCCCTGGATGGCACAATTCACCCAGTTCACTGATTCAACGATTGGTTCAGCAAGGCACCCATGAGTACAACCAAGATTCTCGTCGTCGATAACTATGACAGCTTTGTATACACCCTGGTGGGGTACCTCCAGGAACTCGGTGCGGAGACGACAGTGGTCCGCAACGACGATGTCACCTTGGCTGAGGCGATCGATCTCGCGGAGGCCCGTGACGGCGTCCTCATCTCGCCGGGACCCGGAAACCCTGCCGGTGCGGGAGTCTGCATCGAACTGATCAAGTGGTGTGGAAGCCACAACAAAGCCATGCTTGGGGTCTGCTTGGGCCACCAGGCACTGGCCGAGGCCTATGGGGGAACTGTGACCCACGCCCCGGAACTTATGCACGGCAAAACGTCACTGGTGGAACACCACGGCGGCGGAGTGTTCGAGGGTCTGCCGTCCCCTTTTACAGCGACCCGATACCACTCCCTCGCCGCCGTCCGGGAGAGCATACCCGAGGTCCTGGAGATCACGGCGGAAACGGGGACGGGCGTTGTTATGGGGCTGCAACACCGCACCGCGCCCCTGTGTGGAGTGCAATTCCACCCCGAGTCCGTGCTCACCGAAGGAGGCTACCGAATGCTCGGGAACTGGCTTGAATCCCTTGGGATGGTCGGCGCCGCCCAGCGGGCTTCGGCGCTAAGCCCGCTGATCAAACACTAGGCGGAAAAACCGCGTAGGAATGCCCCGCTTTCCTTGGTGCTCTTGGTTGCCTTGGGGGTAGGCGTGGGAGTGGGACTTGGCGACGGCGGGGGCGGCGGCGCGGGCGCCTTGGCGACGGTAACGGTGACCGTTTTTCCCTGTTCTACGAGGGCGTCCGCCGGGTCGGCCTGTGCAGTGATTTTTCCCGGTTCAACTTGGGAGTTTTCGACTTCCGTGGCGCTCATGGCCAGGCCTAGCGCCTTCAGCGCCGCCTCTGCCTCGGCCCGGGGAAGTCCGACCAGTTGGGGAACCACAACCTTGCCGGTGGAGACGATAATTTCCACCGTGCTGCCGGCGGCCACATTCTGTCCGGGCGCAGGATTTGTGGTGATCACGAGCCCTGACGGGACGGTGGGGCTGTTGGCCATGGTGGTGCCGGGGGCCCCGGCGAGTCCCTTCTGGCGCAGCACGTCGCGGGCGGCGGCCTCCGTGCGTCCGGGCAGGTCAGCGGGGATGGTGATAACGCTGGGGCCTTCCGAGATGTTGAGGGTGATATCTGAGTTCGGGTCCAGGGGGCTGCCGACAGCCGGAACGGTGCCGATGGCAATTCCCTTGGTGATGGTCTCGTTCTGCATGTGTTTCAGCTGGGGTCTCAGCCCGGCGTTGTACAGCTTCTGGAGGGCCTCAGTTTCGGTCAGCGAGGTCACCGACGGCACCAGGACCTTGGCGACGGGCGGCGGAGCCTGGTTCATCAGGTTGTACAGCCACAGGCCACCCCCCGCGAGAACCAGGACGGTGACGATCATCAAAGCCGTGATCCACGTCCGGCGGCGCGACTTCTGGTGCCGGGTATGCTCCCGCTCGGGGGGAAGGACCAGCGGCAAACTGCCGGTGTCCGCGGCGCCATAGCTCACACCGGATGCCATCGGAGCGCCGTCATCATAAGCCGGCGATTCCAGTGCGGGCCGGAGCCTGCCGGTATGGGAGTCGTCCAGGAACCTCGCTCCGGTCACTGAGAAGGCAGCCGTCGGAGCGTTGTCCGGCGTCGGAATGGTGTCATTGGGATTGGTGGGCGCTTCGCTTGCCGGCGGTGCGGTGACCCCAACTCCGCTCCGGGCAGCCCGGAGGGCACGGCGGAAGGCTGCGGCATCCTGGAAGCGGTCCGCCCGGTTCTTTTGCAGCGCCTTCATCAGTACGCTGTCCAGTGCCTCGGAGACATCAGGATTCAGGCTGCTGGCCAGTTCCGGAATCTCCCGCACATGCTGGTAGGCAACAGAAACGGGGCTGTCGCCGATGAAAGGGGGCCGGCCGGCGAGCATCTCATAGAGCAGGCAGCCGGCAGAGTAGAGATCGCTGCGGGCATCCACGGTCTCGCCGCGGGCTTGTTCCGGCGAAAGGTACTGTGCGGTCCCCACAACGGCCTGTGTTTGCGTCATGGTCGCTGCCGAGTCCGCCATGGCGCGGGCAATTCCGAAATCCATCACTTTGACGCTGTTGGACTCCGGGCAGTACATCACATTGGCCGGTTTGATGTCGCGGTGCACAATTCCGGCCTTGTGGCTGTAGTCCAGGGCGGCGAGCACCCCCAGGGTGAAGTCAATCGCCTGGTCGATTCCGACGTCCTTGGACCGGATGAGGTCCCGGATCGTTTTTCCGGAAACGAACTCCATCACGATGTACGGCACCCGGACAGTGTCCTCGTGGTCGCCGGGGACGGAGTGGTCCCCGGTGTCATAGATGGCCACGATTGAGGGGTGGTTTAACGCGGCCACCGCCTGCGCTTCGCGTTTGAACCTGGCCTGGAACTGAGGGTCCCGGGCAAGGTCGGGGCGAAGCAGTTTGACCGCGACGGTGCGTCCCAATCGGGTGTCCACGCCGCGGAAAACGTCGGCCATGCCGCCACGGCCGATCAGCTCACCCAGCTCATAGCGCCCGCTGAGGACGCGCTGCGTGTTGACGGGGCCGCGGTCCTCCCGGTGCGATGGGGTGCGGGGTGAAGTGGACATGGTGGCCTACGTTCCCGTCGGACTTGGGGTAGCTGCCGCGGGGGCTGCTTTGGCCAGGTGGTAGGTCACGAGCGAGCCGGCGGGGACGCTGGCGCCGGACGCGGGCTCGGAACTGACGAAGGTGCCGGGAGCCTGCGTCTTGGTGGCCGGAGCGAGGTCAGCCCCCTTGGCCCAACGCAGGCCCGCACTTTCGATGGCCTGCTGCACGGCGGCTTCGCTGGCACCGGGCTGCAGGGTCGGGACCGTGGCGGGTGCCGGGCCCTTGGAGTAGCTCACTGTGATGGTTGTGCCCGATTGGACCCGTCCGGCCGGGTCAATTTGGACCACCGTTCCAGGGGTGGAATCGTCAAATACCTCGGCTCCGGTCACCACAAGGCCCAGTCCGATGAGTTCGCTGCGGACCTGGTTAAAGGGGCGGCCGAGATAGCTTTCCGGAATGAGGTTGATCCCGGCCGGAGTCGACTTTGTAGGCGTCGCGGAGCTGCTGGTGGGGCTCGCGCTTGAGGATGTGGGTGACGCGCTGGAGCTGCTCGGCTGTGCGCTGCTGCTGGTGGTGACCGCCGCGCTGCTGCTCGCCGGCGTCTTCGGGAAAAGGATCCCGGCCTGGGTCAGTACCACGCCCACCAAGGCGAACAGCACGAGCAGGATCAGCGCCACCAGCGGCCAGGTCCAGGGGCTGCGTCCGCGGTGCCCCGGTTCGTCGACGGGATCGTCGTAGTCGTCGTCCTCCTGGTCCCAGGTGCGTTCCGCGGCGAGAGCATCGGCGCGTGAGAGTGTGCTTCGGGCCCCGGCGGCGTCTGATCCGGCAGCAAACCCCGCTGCGGCACCGGCTGCGGCGGCGCCGACCACCGGCAGTGCCGAGGTGGCCGACGTCGTTCGGTCAGCCGCGCCGATGACACCCGTAGCCGCTGTGGGGACGTCTACCGGGGCGGTGATCGGGCCGGTCGCCGCCTCGAAGAGGAGCATGCCGGGAACCGCAGCGTGAGCTGCGGAGATGTCGCCGTTGCGGATGGCTTCGGCAGCCTCCGACAGCTTGAGCGCGTCGGCGGGACGGTTCTTGGGGTCCTTGGCCAGCATGGACATCAGCAGCGCGCGGACCGGCTTCGGCAGGGTCTCCGGAAGCGGCGGCGGCGCATCATTGACCTGGGCCAGTGCGATGGCGATCTGTGATTCGCCGGAGAACGGGCGGCGGCCGGTGAGGCACTCGTAGCCGATCACGCCGAGGGCATAGATGTCCGAGGCTCCGGTCGCGAGTTGGCCGGTAGCCTGCTCGGGGGCCAGATACTGGGCCGTTCCCATCACCTGTCCGGTCTGGGTGAGCGGGACCTGGTCTGCCAGCCGAGCGATGCCAAAGTCCGTGACCTTTACGCGCCCGTCCGGGGTGATGAGCAGGTTCCCAGGTTTGATATCACGGTGCACCAGGCCCTGGGTGTGCGCCATCGAGAGGGCGCGGGCGGTCTGGGCAATCATGGAAAGGGTGCGGTCCGGGGAAAGCACCTGTTCGTGTTCAATGATGCTGCTCAGCGGTTGGCCCGGAACGAGCTCCATCACGAGGTAGGCGGAGCCTTCTTCCTCGCCGTAGTCAAAGACGTTGGCGATGCCCACGTGGTTCAGCAGCGCCGTGTGCCGGGCCTCGGCCCGGAAGCGCTGGAGGAAACCGGGGTCCCCGGTGTACTCCTCCTTGAGCACCTTGATAGCGACGATGCGGCCAAGGATCAGATCTTTGGCTTTCCAGACTTCTCCCATGCCGCCGATCGCAATACGCGTCGTCAGCTGAAATCTGCCGCCGAGGGTGATTCCTGATGAAGGCCTCACTTATTCAACACCGCCTCAAAGATCTTCTTCGCATTCGGACTGGTTAGCTGTGCGCCGGTGGTGATGTCTACGCCTTCCATCACGATAGTGACAGCCACCTGCGGGTCATTCGCCGGGGCAAACCCGGTAAACCATGAATTGTTCAGGCCGTTGCCAAGCTCAGCGGTACCGGTCTTGCCGGCCACCTGGACACCGGGCACGGCGGCCGCGCGGGCAATGCCATCGCTGACGACACTGACCATCCACTCGTTGATCTGCCGGGCAATCTCCGACGAGGTGGAGGTGCGCAGCACCTGTGGCTTCGGCTCGCTCAATGGCCGCAGGTCCGGGGAACGCAAGGCCTTGATGAGGTTTGGTTGCATCTGTACCCCGCCGTTCGCGATCGCCGCTGTCATCTGGTTGATCTGAAGCGGAGTCGCCCGGACGTCCCGCTGGCCGATCGACGACTGCGCGAGGCTGGCGTCATCCAGTTTCTCCACGGGGAAGAAGCTGGGGGCGGAGTCCAGCTTCAGCTGGTCGCCAAATTCCTGCCCGAAACCGAATTTTTCGGCCTGGTCGACAATGGCTTGCTGTCCCAGGTCCAGGGCGATCTTGGCGAACGGGGTGTTGCAGGACTGCTGCAGTGCGAAGGCAAACGTGGCCGTGTCGCGGGAGTAGCAGTTGCCGCCGGCGTAGTTGGGCAACTTGTACTGGATGCCGGGAAAGGACATCTCAGCCGGATTCGGCAGAATGCTGTCCTTATTGTATTTTCCCGAGTTCAGGGCAGCCGCTGTGTCAACGATTTTGAACACCGAGCCCGGTGCCAGCAAGGCACCGGTTGGACCGCTGACGTTCTGGTTCAAGTTGATCCCGGGGACCTTGTTCAGCTCGGCCAAATTGGCTGCCTCGGCAGCCGGATCCTGGGTGGCGATCAGGTTCGGGTCGTAGGAGGGTTTGGAAACCATCGCTATGATCGCGCCGGTTTTCGGATTGGTCACCACAATCGAGCCGCGCTGTCCGTCCGGAATGAGGTCGTAGGCGAGCTTTTGGATGGCGGGATCCAGTGTGAGCTCAACGGAGGCGCCCTTGGGCTGGTTGCCCAGGAACAGTTGGCCGACACGGTCCAGGAACTGCTGGTCCGAGCTTCCAGCAAGCTCTTTGTTCATCGTTTTCTCCAACCCGGTCACGCCGAAGCTCCTGGAGAAGTAGCCGGTGATTCCGGCGTACTGCGGCGGTTGGGTGTAAGTGCGCTGGAATTTGCAGCTCCCCGCCGTCTCGACTGACTCCGCCACCGGGGTGCCGCCCACGATGATGGCGCCGCGGTCGTTGCAGTAATTCTGGAGCAGGGTGCGTTTGTTCCATGCATTGGCCTGCAATTCGTCCGCGCCGACGACCTGGACGTAGCTGAGGGCGCCGAAGATCAGGACGAACATCGCGATCGCCGCGATCCAGGAGCTGCGGATGGCTTGGTTCACAGCTTCACCGCCGCGGTCGGTGTGTCCGGGCTGGTCCGTCCGGTACCGGGCGCGGCGGCCGGCTTCGAAGGCATGGCAGGGGTGACTTTCTGTTGGTCGGGTTGTTCGCCGGGGGCCAGCGGGGTCGTATCGACCGGGCCGCGTGCCGTGTGCGAGATCATCAGCAACAGTCCAACGATGATCCAGTTGGCCAGCAGCGAAGAGCCGCCGGCGGCCAGGAAGGGAGTGGTGAGGCCGGTGAGGGGAATGAGCCGGGTGACGCCGCCAATCACGACGAAGCACTGCAGTGCAATCGCGAAGGACAGTCCGGTGGCCAGCAGCTTCCCGAACGCATCCCTCGTCCCCAGCGCAGCGCGGAAGCCGCGGGTGAAGAGCAACAGGTACATCAGCACGATCGCGAACAGGCCGATGAGTCCCAGTTCCTCACCGAAGGACGCGATAATCATGTCGCTGTTGGCGAATGGGACAAGATTGGGGCGCCCCTGGCCGAGGCCTGTGCCCACCAGGCCGCCGTTGGCCATACCGAACAAGCCCTCAACGATTTGCAGGCTGCCGCCAAACTCGCGGCCGTAGACCTCGTCCGTGAAGGCGTTGACCCAGCCGTCGATCCGCAGGGCCACGTGCGAGAAGACCCGGGACGCCACAAACCCGCCTGCAGCGAGCAGCCCGATCCCGATGATCACCCAGCTGATACGGCTCGTGGCGACATAGATCATCACGAGGAAAAGCCCGAAGAACAGGACTGAGGATCCCAGGTCCCGCTGAAAGATCAGCACGCCGATGCTCACGAGCCAGGCCGCCAGCATGGGGCCCATGTCCTTGAATCTGGGGAATTGGATGGGGCCGACTTTCCGGCCGGCCAACAGGATGAGATCCCGGTTGGAGGAAAGGTACCCTGCAAAGAATATTGCCAGCGTGATCTTCGCTATTTCACCGGGCTGGAAGGTCATCGAGCCAAATCTGATCCACACCCGGGCGCCCAGGATTTCACCGGCCGAGACTCCGGGAAGAAGCGGAAGGACCAACAGGAGCGCGCTGACGGCAAGCGAGATGTAGGTGAAACGGCGAAGGACCCGATGGTCCTTGAGGAACCAAATGACGGCGATCGAAACTGCCATGGCCACCAGCGTCCAGCGCAGCTGGTTGTTTCCAGTGTCTTCCCCGACCCTGTCGAGTCGGTGGATCATGGCGAGACCGAGTCCATTCAGAGCGATCACCAGCGGAAGAATAACCGGATCGGCATATTTCGCGCGGAGGCGCAGCACGATGTGGAATACGAAGGCAGCGGCCGCAAACAGGCTGGACTGGAACCAGAACTCCGTGTCAAATGCCTTCTGCTGGTCTGCGCCGACCAGTACGTTGGCGCCGATGCCGACGGCGAGGGCCAGGACAAGCAGGACCAGTTCAACATTCCGCCGGGGCTTTGGCGTGGACTCTATCGGTGTCATTTGGCACCCTCACAGCTCGGAGCGGTCGACGACGGTGCTGGCGTGGCGCTGCCGGCCCCGCCCGGACTCGCGGTATTTCCCGGAGCCGATGATGCATCTGGGCTAGCCGGCGCCGGAGATGGCGTGATGCACTCGTCTGCGGGGGCTGTGGTTCCGGTGCGCTCCAGGTTTTTGACGATCCGCTGGGCATCGTAGAGATCCCTGGCAGGCACAGTCTGTCGCACCCGCTGCTGGGAGAATTCCGGCAGATCCGACATCCTGACCTCGGTCACCGTTTCGAGCCTGGATAACTGGATGGGTCCCAGGCGTTGGGAGACCCCGTTGAAGATGGCTACATGCTGGTCCTGCTCGCCGATGTAGTACCGGGTCTGGGTCCAGGCGTAGCCCAGCCACAGACCGACGGCGAGCACTGCCAGGATGGCGGCGGCGATTGCGATCGTCACCCAGCGGCGCGGCCCTCCGTCCGGGCTGAACTCCTCGGCTTCTTCTTTGGCCTGTTCCGACTTGTGGGTCAGGACGGTCGCGGCCCGGCGCGCCATGGTGCGCCCGGCGATGGTGGGAATGGAGCCGGATTCGGCGGCGGTGGCTGCTGCCCCCACAAGCTCGTGCGGCCGGCCGGAGAGTTCCTCGCGGAGGACCTCCGCGGAAAGGTGCTCACCCAAGTGCGGATCGGTGGAGTTTTCCGGCTCTTCCTGCGGCCTGACCCTCTCTGCTGGGCTCGGTGCCCCGTCGGGGTCCTTCGGGGTACCCGTTGACGAGGCCGCGGATTTGGCCGCTGCGCCGACGGTGCTCCCGGTGGCCTGCCCGGCCCTTTCGGACCCGCCGGAGGCCACGATCGGGCTCGCTGGAGCCGGAACAACATCGACGGCGGCCGTCCGTACGTCGTCGGCGGTCTGTTCGACGATCTCCAGCATCACGACCGTCACATTGTCCGGGGCGCCTGCTTCGAGCGTGAGATCGACCAACAGTTCGGCGCATTCACGCAGATCCCGGGTCTCCCGGACCGTGCGTTCCACGACGTGGCCGGCCACGTAATTCAATCCGTCTGAGCAGAGCAGCCAGCGTTCGCCCGGCTCCACTTCGAGGGTGTCCAGGTCCAGCTCCGGGCTCGCGTCGACGTCACCGAGGACGCGCATCAGGACATTTTTATGCGGATGGGTTTCGGCCTCTTCGGGCCGGAGCCGACCTTCGTCGATGAGGCGCTGGACGAAGGTGTGGTCCACACTTACCTGCTCGTACTCACCGTTTCGAAGCCGGTAGGCGCGTGAGTCGCCAATGTGGGCGAAGTGGAGTTTGCCTTCAGCCAGCAGGAGGGCAGTGACGGTGGTGCCCATACCGGCCAATTTGGGATCAATGTGAACGAGTTCGGAGAGCAGCGAGTTGGCAGTCTGGATCTCGTCCGCCAGTATGGTGCCCGCGTCGCCGTGGTAGTCGTCGCTATCCAGATGGATCATGTCCAGGACCGTTGCGGCCGAGGCGACATCACCTCCGGCGTGTCCGCCCATACCGTCGGCAACGACGGCGAGGTGGCGGCCAACGTAGGCGGAGTCGTCGTTTTTTCCGCGCACCCTGCCGACGTCGGAACGCGCGGCATAGCGCATGATCAGTGGCCGCTTTGAGGCGGGTGCCTTGCCTGCGGGAAGTTCGGTGGCAGCCATGGCTATGGCCTCAATTCAATGACCGTCTTGCCGATTCTCACGGGGACACCCAACTCGACGGGCAGTGCCCGGGTGAGCTGCTGATCGGCCAGATAGGTACCGTTTGTCGAGCCAAGGTCTTCAATGAACCAGCGGCTGCCCTGCGGGAACAAGCGCGCGTGGCGTCCCGAGGCATAGTCATCCTCCAACACAAGGGTGGCTTCCTGGGCCCGGCCCAGCAGGATGGGGCTTGCCGCCAACTGGATCGTTGTGCCCTTGAGCGGACCCTCCGTGACGATCAGTTGGCGGGGCTGCTGTTTGGCGGGGGTGGCTGGCTCGGCGAGGGCCGGGTTTTTCCGCACCTGCCGCGCCGTCGGGGCGCCGGCCGCTGCCTTGCGGCCGATCATAAGATCGCGACGCATGGCGGCAACGATGCTGAAGATCAGCACCCAGAGGAGCAGGAGGAAACCGAAGCGCAGGGCGGTGATCGTCAGTTCGCTCACCGGCGGCCACCTGGGTTGGCGGGCAAAAGGCGGAAGATGATTTTGGTCCGTCCCATAGTGATTGTGGTGCCGTCGGTGAGTTCCGAGGACCCCACGACCTTGTGGCCGTTGACGTAGCTGCCGTTGGTGGAGCCCAGATCGACTGCCTGGGCGGTCCCCGGCCCCGTCCGGATTTCCAGGTGGCGGCGGGAAACGCCGGTGTCGTCGATGAGGATGTCCGCTTCGGAAGAACGTCCCAAAACGATCGACGGGGCGTTCAGCGAGTACCGCTGCCCGTCGATGTCCAGGACCGGCTGCATCCGAGAGGGCTGGCGCGTCGGTGCGGCCGGCATGCCGCCGTGCCCCGCCGGCTGCGGGGCAGAGGGGGACTTTTCGGTCCGCGACGTGATTTCGAAGGCTCCGGCGCGGCGTTCCTCATCACGGCGGAAACTGATCCGGACAGGGCCCTGGAGGGTGTACCCCTGGCTGCGCACGTGGTTGATCACAACATCGCACAGTTCTTCGGCAAGGGGAGTGCCCCATTCCTGCGCCCGCTCGAAGTCGGAGTCGCTGAGGAGTACGTCAAAGACGTTGGGAGCAAGGGTCCGCCCGGCGGCGATGGTGATGGCCTTGTTGTCCACCTGGCGGCGGAGGTGGCTGGCAATCTCGACCGGCTCAACCTGGGCGCGGGAACCGGTGGAGAAGACCCCGCGGACGGCCTTTTCGATGCCGCGCTCGACTTTGTCCAGCAATCCCATGGTCCTTCTCCTTTCGTGACGACTGCAGGGCAGTATTCTGTCCGGAACTCGGTTTCCCGCATCGGCGGGAGCCCGCTGGTAACGGGCACTCCTAATCAGATACTACTGGGCGAGTCTGGAAATGGCCTTAATGCGGGCCACCGCTGCGTGCCAGGGAAAATACCTCGGAGCCCTTCTGACGTGCGCTGACACCTGCTTGATCCGACCGGCACGAAGATCTCCATTTCTCCGCGGCGGCCGCATCCCGAGTGCCGTCCGGAGCCGGATTCCGGGTGCGGCGGGTGACTGAAGTCTTCCCTAGCAGGCCCCTTCGGCTCCTCCGGGGTCCCCCTCCGGGGGTCGATTGGCCTTTTCCCGCTCTTGTCCGTTATGCTTGATCTCGCTGCTTTCACGAGGTTGGCGGTCCGGATTCCGGGCCCGGATTAGGTGGAAGAAGTTGCGCGCGAGTGGCGGAACGGCAGACGCGCTGGCTTCAGGTGCCAGTGTCCGAAAGGGCGTGGGGGTTCAAATCCCCCCTCGCGCACGCACTAGAACCCCGGTCTTCGGACCGGGGTTCTTTTTTTGTGCGCTCCCGGGCCCTTCGGACGGCCGGACCCGGACGGCTAGACCCGCAGCGCGCCGAAACCGGTGACAAGCGTGTCGAGTCCCAGCTCAAATGCGGCGTCGGCCTGATTCGCGTGCCCTTGCTCGGCCAGGCGAGCCACGGCTTCCGTGAAATTCGGTGTCGAGGCAGCCATTCGGCCGGAGTCAAAAATGTCCGCGGGTGCAGTGACGTCATACGCCGAGCCGAAAATGAAGGATTCCAGGGCGACAATTGCGGAAATAATCCGCTCCTGCGGGAAACCGGCCCGGCCGAATCCGGCGCTGACGGCCTCGTACATGGCGAGGGTCTTGGGCGCGTCGGTGACCGGGAGCACTGCAATCACCGGGATCAGGGGGGTGTGCTGGGAGAAAACGTTCCGGTAGCTCCAGGCCCACCTGCGGACGGCTCTGTCCCACGGTTCGGCGTCGAAGGCTGACACGTCAACGAAGGACGTGAGATGGTCCTGGACCAGGACCAGTACGTCCTGTTTGGACGAGACGTGGTTGTACAAGGCCGACGGAGCGACGTTGAGCGTTCGCGCCAATGCGGCCATGGTAAATCCGCCGTAGCCGCTCTTGCCGATGAGCTGAAGCGCCGCCACGGTGATGACGTCCTGATCGAGCACGGCGGCAGCAGGCCGGCCAGCCCTGCGGCGGGGTTTTGCGCCCTGGCGGTGCGGTTCTGCGGGGGCACTGGTTGATGCCGGCATTCCTGGCCTTTCTGCTGTGGGGCGGTTCTCCCATTCTGCCCTTACTTTTCGTCCGAGTTTTCTTCGCGTGAAGGTCTTCCCTAGCGCACCCGATGGGTCTATAGTCGAGTCTAAATGAATGGCATTCATTTAGTGGGCCGCATCACTTCGCGGCCACGGAGAGGACATCATGCTGGAACTTGACCGCGACGTCGTTATTGTCGGAGCAGGGCCCGCCGGGCTGACCGCAGCCCGTGAACTGAAAAAGGCCGGCCTAAGCGTGGCCGTGCTGGAAGCGCGCGACCGCGTAGGCGGCCGCACCTGGACCGACACCATCGATGGCGCCATGCTGGAAATCGGTGGCCAGTGGGTCTCCCCGGATCAGACCGAACTGCTGGCTCTCCTCGACGAGCTGGGCCTCCAAACGTATTCCCGCTACCGCGACGGCGAGTCCGTCTATATCGGCTCCGACGGTAAGCGCACCCTCTATTCGGGGGCTACCTTCCCGGTCAGCGCGAGGACCGCGACCGAAATGGATAAGCTCACGGCACTGCTGGACTCTCTCGCCGCCGAGATTGGCCCCACCGAGCCGTGGGCGCATCCCAAGGCCCGAGAGTTGGACACCATCTCCTTCCACCACTGGCTGCGGGAGAACTCCACGGATGAGGAAGCCTGCAACAATATCGGCCTCTTTATTGCCGGTGGCATGCTGACCAAGCCGGCCCACGCTTTTTCGGCCCTGCAGGCGGTGCTGATGGCTGCCTCCGCAGGATCCTTCAGCCACCTCACCGATGAGGACTTTATCCTCGACAAGCGCGTCGTTGGGGGAATGCAGCAGGTCTCGGTCCTGATGGCCGCCGAACTGGGGAACGACGTTGTATTGGACAGCCCGGTGCGCACCGTCAACTGGAGCGCGGACGCGGGCGGGGAGCAGCGTGTCACCGCCGTATCGGACCGTGCCACCGTGAACGCGCGGTTCGTTATTATGGCCGTCCCGCCCAACCTGTACTCCCGGGTCTCGTTCAATCCGCCGCTGCCGCGCCGCCAGCACCAGATGCACCAGCACCAGTCGCTGGGACTGGTGATCAAGGTCCATGCCGTCTACAGCACCCCGTTCTGGCGCGAGGACGGACTCTCCGGAACCTGCTTCGGTGCCGGCGCCCTAGTCCAGGAGGTCTACGACAACACCAACCACGAGGACCCCCGCGGCACCCTGGTCGGCTTTATCTCGGATGAGAAGGCCGACGCCATGTTCGAGCTCAGCGCCGAGGAACGCCGCCGCACCATCCTCGAATCGATCGCCGGCTTCCTGGGGGACAAAGCCCTCGAACCGGAGGTCTACTACGAGTCGGACTGGGGGTCCGAGGAGTGGACGCGCGGCGCCTATGCTTCCAGCTACGACCTGGGTGGACTGCATCGCTACGGAAAGGACCAGCACGCACCCGTTGGTCCTATCTACTGGTCCTCCTCCGACCTCGCCGCTGAGGGCTACCAGCATGTCGACGGCGCAGTCCGGATGGGGCGCCACACGGCGGCCCGGATCGTCGCGGCGGCAGACCGCGCGTCTGTCTCCGCCAATTAGCACTTTTTTACGGCCCAGCCCGCGCAACCCTCCAGAAAGGACCGGCCAGATGCGTTATGTAGTGGGATATTCAGCCAATGCGAGAGGCCACGATGCCATTAACCTGGCCATCTCGCTGGCCCGGGGCCGCGGTGCCAGCCTGGATTTGGTGCTGGCGGTGCCCGAAATCCAGCAGGGAGCCGCCGCCCATGCACCCAAGGCCGGTTTCGAGACGCTGCTGAACGAACAGGCACAACAATGGCTCGACGAGGCCCTTGCCCTCGTTCCGGCGGACGTCCCGGCGCGGGCCCATATCCGCAGCGGAGATTCCGACGCCCGAACGCTGATCCAGGCGGCGGAGGAGTTGGGGGCCGACGTCCTCGTGATCGGGGCCACCAGCAACGGGCTTTTTAAGCGATTTACCATCGGGTCGGTAGCTAGCGCGCTGCTCCACGCATCGACCGTTCCGGTGGCCTTGGCCCCCCGCGGCTACCACCGGACGGAGGCCCTGGGCCGGATCAGTTGTGGACTCGGCACCCGGACGGGGGCGGAGAAGCTGCTCGACTTTGCCATCGGCATGGCAGCGAACCGGTCCGTGCCGCTGCGGGTGGTGTCGTTACTCGCCCTTGACGGCGGCGACTCGGCAGAGTCGGCCAAGGCCGCCCGCGAGTACGCCGAAAAGACTGTCGCGGACGCCGCGCCGGCCAGCCCGTCCGGTGACCCGCTCTCGGCCACCACGGATGTGGTCGTTGCGCAGGGCCGGAGCATCGAAGAGGCCGTGGACGGCCTCGACTGGGAGGACGGGGAGATCCTGGTCATCGGCTCAAGCCGGCTGGCCCACCCGCGGTCCATATTTCTGGGCAGCACAGCGAACCGCATCCTGCGCGCCCTTCCGGTGCCGATGTTTGTGGTACCCAGCGGCTACGAACTCAAGCACCAGAACCATTCAACGTTGAATGACACCTCCGGAGAGGCCCCATCATGAGCACCGAACACGCGACGGCCAAGACCGCGCACGATACGCACGCAGGACTCAGTGCCAAGGGCCTGAAAGCCGGATCGGTGGGACTGATCGGCGCCGTCGTTATTGGCGTTTCCTGTATTGCCCCGGCCTACACCTTGACCGCCGCCCTCGGGCCCACTGTCGCCGAGGTCGGCGTGCAGTTGCCGGCCATCTTCCTGGTGGGGTTCTTTCCGATGCTGCTCGTCGCATTCGGCTACCGGGAGCTGAACAACGCGATGCCCGACGCCGGCACGTCCTTCACCTGGGCCTCGCGTGCCTTCGGTCCATGGATCGGTTGGATGGGCGGCTGGGGACTGATCGCCGCGACGATCATTGTGTTGTCCAACCTGGCGGCCGTTGCCGTTGACTTCTTCTACCTCATGCTGGCCCAGGTGTTCAGCAATCCCGATCTGGCTGACCTGACCCTGAACCTGCCCGTGAACATCGCCACCACGCTGGTGTTCATCGCGCTGGCCTGCTGGATCTCTTACCGCGGCATGGAAACGACGAAGGGTGTCCAGTACGTGCTCGTCGCGTTCCAGCTCTTTGTGCTCGGCTGGTTCGCCATCGCCGCTTTCAGCCACGTCGCCAACGGCACAGCCTTTGACGCCACGGCGATCACCCCCGACTGGTTCAACCCGTTTGCCGTTGGCTCCTTCTCGGCTTTCGCCGCCGGCGTCTCGCTCTCGATCTTCATCTACTGGGGCTGGGACGTCACCTTGACCATGAACGAGGAAACCCGCAACCCGGAGAAGACCCCGGGCCGTGCGGCCACCGTCACAGTGCTGGTCATCGTGATCATCTACATGACTGTGGCCCTTGCGACACTGTCTTTCGCCGGCGTCGGAGAGGAAGGCCTGGGTGCCGGAAACCCCGAGAACCAGGGAAGTATCTTCGCTGTCCTCGCCGGACCGGTGATGGGCCCGTTCGCGATCCTGATGTCCCTGTCCATCCTGAGCAGCTCGGCTGCGTCCTTGCAGTCCACGTTCGTTTCCCCGGCACGAACGCTGCTGGCGATGGGCCATTACCAGGCGCTGCCGGCGAAATTCGGCAAGATCAGTCCCACGTTCAAGTCTCCGAGCTACGCCACGATTGCCGCCGCCATCGCGGCCGCGGCGTTCTACGTGGTCACCCGGACCACCTCCGAGAATGCGCTGTGGGACACCATCACCGCCCTGGGCATGATGATCTGCTTCTACTACGGCATCACGGCTCTGGCCTGCGTCTGGTTCTTCCGGAGCGAGGCGTTCAAGGGGGCGCACTCGTTCTTCTTCAAATTCCTCTCCCCGTTGCTGGGCGGAATTATCCTTCTGGTGATGTTCCTCAAGACCGCGTATGACTCCATGGACCCGGCGTACGGTTCCGGTTCATCGGTCGGCGGAATCGGCCTCGTGTTCATCCTGGGCATGGGCGTGATCCTGCTGGGCGTGGTCCTGATGCTGGTTATGTCCAAGCTCCGCCCGGAGTTCTTCAAGGGCAAGGTCCTGTCCAAGGGATACTGAGCCCGGCAGTCAACACCGGAAAGGTCCTCCTGCCGGCAGTTGTTGATAAGTAAGCACACTTACCAATAGGCTGTCGAAAGGGGGACCTTCCCCCGTTCGGAACCTGAACGAGGTGAGAGCATGTCGGACGCAGAAAACATCAGCAAAGTTACGGACATCATCAACGATTCGCGGATCGGAATGTTCACCACAGTTAATAACGAGGGCGCATTGGTCAGCCGGCCGCTTGCCGTCCAGGACGTGTTGGAGGACGGGGATATGTGGTTCTTCACCTCCGCCACCACCTCCCAGGTAGCCCACGTCCGGGCGCATCCGGCCGTCAACGTCTCCTTCGGCAAGGGGACGGAATGGGTGTCCGTGGCCGGAACGGCCGAGGTTGTTACGGACCCGACGAAGATCCATGGGCTCTGGAACCAGATGGTCGAGGCCTGGTTCCCGGACGGTCCGGATACCCCCGACGTGGTGCTGCTGCATGTCGATTCGGACTCTGCCGAGTACTGGACCAGCCCTGGCGGGACGGCCGCGACTGTACTCCAATGGGTTAAGTCCAAGGTTATGCACAACCGGATGAGCGTGGGCGAAAGCGGCACTGTGGAGCTGTAATACTGGTCCGCTTGCAGCGGAGCGTTGCCGCGCGCGGGTGAGTTGCCGGCGGCGTCAGCCGAGCACGGGATCCGCCGTCACCAAGGCGGCGGTGCGGACCGGGGCCGTCTGTTGCACCCCGGCGGCGCGTTCGGCCTCGGCGAGGGCTTGTTCCAGGCGAGCGACAGCCGGGGCGTAACCGGGATCGGTTCCGCCCCGGAGCAGCTCTGCTGCCTTGATGGCCCGGATCAGGACAGCCGTCTCCGGTTGCCGCGGGTCACTCATGGCGGGGTAATCGATGCAATGCGCGGGGTCGAGTTCGTAGCGTTGCCAGCGTGCCAGGGCGCCGCGGTGCCGGGCGGCAGCGAGTTCGTTGCGGCCAGCAGTCACCCGGGCGAAGCGGCGGGCCGCCGTCTTTTCGACGATCCCGGGCGTCCCCAGGTAGCTGGCGGCAGCCGCGGCGGCGGCGAGAATGGCGAGCAGGAGCCCGGCCCAAGGTGCCGCCAGGGCGGGGAGGATTACCGCCGGAACGGCGACGGCGAGCCCGGCGAAAGCATCCCAGAAAACGGCATCCGGCAGGCCATCCTCTGCGGCCTTGTGCTTGCGGACCAGGTAGACCGAGGCTCCCGCAGCGATCACCACAACGGCGGCCAGCGCCAGGAATTGCCATAACGCGAACGGGGCGGACAAGAACGGTGACGCCATTCCAACACCTCCAGGGATTCGGCCCGGTGCGGGCGCGGTTCCACTGATTCCATTGGAGTCCATGGACGGCGGGCCGTCAATGGTCAGCTGGGGGCCGAGGGTGTCAGTTTTTCGACGACGGTTGCGGGGACTTTATCCGGCCTCACCGGGACTGAGCATGCCCCGCCGCCTTCAGCGGCTATTCGGCCGAGTTGCGTGCGGTTTTGGTGTCCTTCTTCGCGGCTTCATCCTTGACCCGCTGGGCTTCGGCGCGGACGGCGGCGTGGGTGGAGCGTTCGGCGACCAGCCAAGCCGGGGGCGCCTGCAGCAGCGCGGTGATCTCCGCCGTCGTCAACGCCTCCTCGACGCCGCCGCGGGCCAGGCCGCTGATGGAGACGTTAAGCTTCTGGGCGACCACCGGGCGGGGATGCGGGCCGTTGCGGCGAAGTTCCGCGAGCCACTCCGGCGGGGTGGCCTGGAGCTCGGCGAAATCGGCGCGGCTGATAACCGAATCCTGGAACTCCTGGGGTGTTGCGGGCAGGTAGATGCCAAGCTTCTTGGCAACGGTGGCCGGCTTCATGGACTGGGAGTTTGCAGAGGTCATGGTTCAAGGGTATCCGGCCAGAGCGGGAGCAGGCACCGGCACTGAACCCTGACACCCGCCATGCGCCGGGCCGGGCGGTACTGTGAACATGTGTCCGCAGCAGAAGAACCTCCCCAGACCCCCGATGAAGCCACCGCCGTCCCGGCCGAAGCAGCCGCCCGGGAGTTGCGTTTCGCTTACGTCGCCGGCGTAACGCCGGGCAAGTGGACGCGGCGCTGGGAAGAGCGGATGCCTGATGTTCCGCTGCGTTCCTTTATGTCCGACGACGGCACCCAGCTCGCCGTGCTGCGCGACGGTTCCGCCGACCTGAGCTTTGTCCGGCTGCCCGTGGAGCGCGAGGGTTTGAGCGTTATTGCCCTGTACGAGGAACAGGCCGTGGTGGTGGCGCCCAAGGGACATGAGATTTCCGTGTTCGAGGAAGTGGCGCTGGCCGATCTCGCTACGGAGTCGTTCCTGGACGTCGCCGAACTTGGCGGCCCCGAAATGGCCTTGCGGGTGGTGGCGACGGGGGCTGGCCTCGTGATCCTGCCCATGTCCGTGGCGCGCCACTTCAACGTCAAGGACACTGTGGCGCGCAAACTGACCGGGGCGCCCGCCACGGAGATCGCAGTGGCGTGGCGCAGCGAAACCACTGATGAAGTGATCGAGGAGTTCATCGGAATTGTCCGCGGCCGCACTGCCGCGAGCTCCCGCCAGCCCTCGGCCAACCAGGAAAAGCCCAAAAAGGAACCGAAGCCTGACCGGCGCGGCCCTGCCGTAAAGAAGCCAAAGGTGGCGCAGCGGTACGCCCCGAATCCGGATAAGGGCCGCGGGAAAGGGTCCAGGAAAAGAGGCAAGCGCTAAGGAGCCGCTGCCCGGGAGCTACTTGGCGCAGGCGTCCTGGAGAGCCTGGACGGACTCGGCCGGCGCTTGATCCCCGGAGTCGGCGATTTGGCGCAGCGGAGTGACGATCTCCGCGGGAACTCCCGCTTTCTCCGCGCCGGAGACCAGGCTGCCGAGCACTTCCTTGTCCTTCACGCTGACCAGGCCGTCCGCCACGAGGGAGCAGGCCTGCTTTTTGATTTCACTCCCGGCAGCTGTGGCGACCTGGGAGGCGCCGTCGCTGACGGCCTTGTTGGCGGCGTCCTGCACCTGCCCGCAGCCCGTCAGCGCGATCATCAGGGCAGCAGCGGACAGGGCGGCGAGGGGAAGTTTCATTTATCCACCCTAGCAAGGGACGCTTGCCCGAAGCCGGCCGCCGGCGCTTGTCCACGGTTCGATGGAAAACGACGCCACCGCCGGCTCACGCGGTGCGGAAAAGCTGCAACGAACGGGCCCGTATCACCGGAGGCCAGTTCTGTTGTGTCGGCGCCGGCAGGATCCTGGGTGGCCACAACGAGGGCGGCGGGACTCCCTTCGGCTGAAGAAACTCCGGCGGAAACTGGCGGCACACCTGCCCGGACCGCGGCCGCAGCTTGTTCTGCGCGAGGTCCCGTATCGGCGCCGCATCACCGACTCGAAGAATTGTTGAACAATTCGTATATTTAGTGCATCCTTATTAAAGAGCAGCAATGAGATGAGGATCACAAATGGCAAGCATTGACCTGAACAGCGACGTTGGCGAGTCCTACGGGCGCTGGAGCCTGGGCGACGATACGGCGATGTTCGGCTCAGTCTCCAGCGCCAACGTGGCCTGCGGATTCCACGCCGGTGACCCCAGCGTCATCCGCCGGACCTGCCGCGAGGCGGTCGCCGCCGGCGTTGTGATCGGTGCCCACGTCGGCTACCGTGACCTCGCCGGTTTCGGCCGCCGCTTCCTGGACATCGACCCGATTGAACTGGCTGACGACGTCGTCTACCAGATCGGTGCGCTGCAGGCCCTGGCCGCGGCCGAGGGCGGCACTGTCACCTACGTCAAGCCGCATGGCGGCCTGTATAACGCAATTGTCGCGCACACAGCGCAGGCGAAAGCCGTGGTCGACGCCGTGAAGTCCGTGGATCCGAACCTGCCCATCCTGGGCCTGCCCGGATCCGAAGTGCTCCGTCTCGCAGAGGCTGCCGGGCTCCGTGCCGTGACCGAAGCCTTCGCGGACCGGGCCTATAATCCGGACGGCACCCTGGTGTCCCGAACGCTTCCCGGAGCCGTCCTCCACGACCATACGGAGGTCACCGAGCATGTCCTCCGGATGGCCTCCGATTCAACCGTCCGCACGATAGACGGCTCCATCCTGAAGATCCGCGCCGAGAGCATCTGCGTGCACGGCGACACCCCGGGCGCCGTCAGCATGGCGGCGGAGGTCCGCGCGGCCCTGTCCGCCGCGGGCATCAACACTGCCTCGTTCGTTTAGCCGCAGACGCGGTTCGTATCCAGTTCAAGGCACCGGCAACGATGAAAGCAGCTATGGAAACCCTGGCAGTACAAAAGGTCCGCTTTGTGCGGGCGGTGGGAACCCGTGCGGTACTTGCCGAACTTACCGGAACCCAAGATGTGCTGGCCCTGCAGGGAATGCTGCTCGAGAACCCGTTGCCGGGCCAGTTGGACGTCCTCGCGGCAGCCGAAACTGTGCTGGTCATGGCTGACTCGCCCGGGTCCGCCCGGCGGATCGCCCGGCAACTGCTCCAGCTCGACCTCACCGCGCCCGCGCAGCGGGACGGCGAGCTCGTGGTCATCGATACGGTGTACGACGGCGAGGACCTCGCCGAAGCCGGGGAACTGACCGGTCTTGGGGCCGACGGCGTGATCGCAGCCCATACCGGGCAGATCTGGACCGTGGCTTTCGCCGGGTTCGCCCCGGGCTTTGGCTACATGGTGGGGGAAAACCAGTCCCTCGAGGTCCCTCGGCGCAGCTCGCCGCGCACCGCGGTGCCGGCAGGTTCGGTGGCGCTGGCCGGCAATTACTCGGCCGTCTATCCGCGCCGCTCACCCGGCGGGTGGCAGCTGATCGGCCGGACCGGCGCCGGCATGTGGGACCTGGACCGGGAACAGCCCGCGCTTGCCTCCCCCGGCCACCGGGTCCAGTTCCGCGCGGTCCGGGACGCCGTGGAGCTGGCCCCGAAACCCTCGGCCGGGGTTGCCGATGCCTGGGTGGAATCCGGCCTGCGGGTTGTTTCGCCGGGTCTGCAGAGCCTGATCCAGGACCTTGGCCGCCACGGTCACTCCGGTATGGGCGTCTCCGCCGCCGGGGCGCTGGACCGGGCTTCGCTGCGCCGGGCCAACCGCATTGTCGGGAACGCGCCGTCGGCCGCCGCTGTCGAAACGGTCGCGGGAGGCCTTCGCGTGCAGGCAGTCGGCGACCAGGTCCTCGCGGTCGCCGGGGCGCCATCGGATCTGGCCATCGAATCACTGCCCCCGGATGGCTGTGCGGCCGCCCGCCGGACTGTCCCAATGGCCACACCCTTCGCCCTGCTCGACGGCGAAACGCTGACCATCGGCGCGCCGGAACGTGGTTTCCGCAGTTACCTCGCCATTCGCGGCGGCGTAGACAGCTCCCCGGTGCTGGGCAGCCGCTCCACTGACACCATGTCCGGGATCGGCCCCGCACCGCTGGCCGCCGGCCAGCTCTTCGCCGCCGGCGGCGAAGCCGAATCCGGCGTCGTCGGGCATCCCGAACTGCAGCCGGACTTCCCGGGCGCCGGAGTGACGGTGCTCGACGTTGTCCCCGGTCCCCGTGCCGACTGGTTCGATGCCGCAGCCCTGGCGTCCTTCTGCGGCCAGGAGTGGGAAGTGAAACCACAGTCCAACCGGGTCGGCATGCGCCTGCAGGGATCTGCGCTGCAGCGCAGCCGGCAAGGCGAACTCGCCAGCGAGGGCACAGTCGCCGGCGCCCTGCAGGTCCCGCCGGAAGGGCTTCCCGTCCTCTTCCTCGCCGACCATCCGATCACGGGCGGCTACCCCGTGATTGCCGTGGTGGTCGATTCCCAGCTGGATCTCGCCGCCCAGGTCCCGATCGGCGGCCGGATCCGCTTCCGCTGGGCGGACAATCCGGCCACTGAACCCGCCACCCCCAAAGAAGAAGTGAGTAACTGATGCGCAAGGTCCTGATCGCCAACCGCGGTGAAATAGCCGTCCGGATCATCCGGGCCTGTGACGACGCACAGCTGGCCTCCGTCGCCGTGTACGCGGACATCGATGCCGACGCCCTGCACGTTTCCGTCGCCGACGAGGCCTATGCCCTGGGCGGGAATTCACCGGCCGAGACCTACCTGAATATCCCCAAGCTGCTGGCAGCAGCGGCCGAATCCGGCGCCGACGCCCTTCACCCCGGCTACGGCTTCCTCTCGGAGAACGCCGAATTCGCCCAGGCCGTCCTCGATGCCGGACTCACCTGGATCGGGCCGACCCCGGAGGCCATCCGGTTGCTCGGCAATAAGATTACTGCCCGCGAGGCGGCCGTGCGCGCCGGTGCCCCGCTTGTCGCAGGCAGTGCCGGCCCGGTCGAATCCGCCGCCGAGGCCCGCGTCTTCGCAGAACAGCACGGACTGCCGATCGCCATCAAGGCGGCCTTTGGCGGCGGCGGCCGCGGGATGAAGGTGGTCCGCGCCCTCGACGAAGTCGAGGAAGCCTTTGACTCGGCCGTCCGGGAAGCCGTCGCCGCGTTCGGCCGCGGCGACTGCTTTGTGGAGCGCTACCTGGACCGTCCGCGGCACGTCGAGGCGCAGATCCTCGCGGATACGCACGGCAACGTCGTTGTCGTCGGAACCCGCGACTGCTCGCTTCAGCGCCGGCACCAGAAGCTCGTGGAGGAGGCCCCCGCGCCGTTCCTCAGCGAGGACCAGAGGCTCCAGATCTACAACGGCGCGAAGGCCGTCTGCCGCGAAGCCCGCTACTCCGGCGCGGGCACTGTCGAATTCCTGGTTGCCGCGGACGGCACGGTGGCATTCCTCGAGGTAAACACCCGACTGCAGGTGGAGCATCCCATCACGGAGGAAACCACCGGGATCGACCTGGTGCAGGAACAATTCCGGATCGCTGCGGGGGAGCGGTTGCGCCTCACGGCGGACCCGGCACCGAGGGGGCACTCGTTCGAATTCCGGCTCAATGCCGAGGATGTTGGGCGCGGTTTCCTGCCATCACCCGGCACGGTAGAGGAGTTCCACGGCCCCACCGGCCCGGGGATCCGGCTCGACACCGGTGTCCGTGCGGGCTCCTTCGTTCCGCCGCAGTTTGACTCGCTGCTGGCAAAATTGATCGTCACCGGCGCCGACCGCCAGCAGGCCCTGCGCCGTGCCCGCCGGGCCCTCGCCGAAATCAGCATCACCGGTGTGGCCACCGTCCTGCCTTTCCACCGTGCCGTGCTGGAATCCCCGGACTTCACCTCTGAAGCCGGCCTGGGAATCCACACCCGCTGGATCGAAACCGACTTCGCGGACCGTGTCCCTGCCGACCCGGGCTACAGCACCTCGGTTCCCGACGGCGAACGCCGGACCATCACCGTCGAGGTGGACGGCCGCCGGATGGCAGTCGGGCTGCCGGCTGAACTGTTGGACGGCTGGGCACGTTCCGGCGGCGCCCTCCCGCAGCGGATCTCCCTGGCGGAGGCCTCCGGTGGCGGACCGGCCCCCGTTGACCCGGGAGAACTGCGGGCCGACATGGCCGGCACCGTAGTGAAGTGGCTTGTGGAACCGGGCACCGAAGTCGCGGCGGGGGACCCCGTTGTTGTGCTGGAAGCGATGAAAATGGAAACTCAGGTCTCCGCCCACCGCAACGGCACACTGACCGGCGTCCGCGCGGAAGCCGGCAGCGTTGTCACTACTGGAGCGGTGCTGGCTCTGATTGGCTAGGCGCCGGCTGAGCCTTTGGCTGCCCGCTAGCGGCCCAACTGGCCAGCAGCCGGACGGCATCCGCTGAGCTTGAACCGGGCTCGGCGGTATAAACAAGCAGCGACAGCCCGGCGTCGGCGGAGAGATCCAAGGCCTCGTACATCAGGTGGAGATCGCCCACTACGGGGTGGCGGAGATGCTTGCGCCCGGTGTAGTGCTGGCGCACATTGTGCGCCGCCCACCGGGTGCGGAACTCCTCGCTGCGGGTGGAGAGCTCCCCGACCAGGTCGGTAAGGCCGCGGTCGTAGGGGTCGCGGCCGGCCTCGGTGCGCAGGATCGCCACGGTGTCGTCAGCGGCCCGGTCCCAGTCCGGGTAGAAGCCGTACGCGCGGTTGTCCAGGAAGATGAACCGGGCATGGTTGGCCGGCCGGACGGGGCCGGCGAACATCTCCGAATACAGGGCGAAGCCGAGTTGGTTGGCCGCGAGGATGTCCAGTCGCCCGTTATGCACAAAAGCCGGTGCGTTCGCGATCGCGTCGAGCATCAACTGCACGCCGGCACGGACCGGCTGGGCGGCCGCGCGGCGGCGCTGGGGCCTGCGGCTGTTGCCCGCGGCCCTGGCCAGATCGAACAAGTGCGCCTGCTCCGCCGCATCCAGCTGAAGGGCCCGCGCCAGCGCTTCCAGTACTCCCTCGGAGACTCCGGCGAGGTTCCCGCGTTCCAGCCGCGTGTAATACTCGACACTCACCCCGGCCAGTAGGGCAACCTCGCCGCGCCGCAGTCCGGGGACGCGGCGGTTGCCGCCGGAGACGGGCAATCCCGCCTGTTCGGGGGTTATTTTCGCCCGCCGGGTGGCAAGGAAGTCCCGGGTCTCGCTCTGATTATCCATGCCTATAACGTTAGAGGGTAGGGCCCTGCCAGGGAGGCCCTGCTGGTAGGGGTACTGGCAGTGACTCCCTGAACGGCAACGGGTTGGTGTTTGATGGAGAGTGCCCCCGATGACGTCCGGGCCCACAGGCCGCACCGCACCGGTGCCGAACGCCGGGGCAAACTCCCCCTGAACCCCACAAACAGGAGACCCATGCTTACCGTTAACGCTTATGCCGCCACTTCCGCAACGGAACCCCTCGTTCCGACCACCATCGAACGCCGCGACGTTGGCGCGCACGACATCCTGATCGACATCAAGTTCGCCGGCATCTGCCACTCTGACATCCATACCGTCCGCGGAGACTGGGGACCGCAGCAGTACCCGCTGTCCCCGGGGCACGAAATCGCCGGCATCGTCAGCGAGGTCGGCTCCGCCGTCACGAAGCACGCCGTCGGCGACCGGGTCGGCGTCGGCTGCATGGTCAACTCCTGCCGCGAATGCGTCAATTGCCTGAAGGGTGAGGAGCAGTTCTGCGTCAAGGGCAACATCGGCACCTACGGCGCCGTGGACCGCGACGGAACGATCACCCAGGGCGGCTACTCCACTCACGTTGTGGTCACCGAGGACTTTGTCGTCCGGATTCCGGACAGCCTGGAACTCGACGTCGCCGCGCCGCTGCTCTGCGCCGGCATCACCACCTTCTCGCCGCTGAACCACTGGGGCGCCGGCCCCGGCAAAAAGGTCGCGGTTGTTGGCCTCGGCGGGCTGGGCCACGTCGCCGTCAAGATCGCACACGCGATGGGCGCTGATGTCACGGTGCTCTCGCAGTCCCTGAAGAAGCAGGAGGACGGGCTGCGCCTGGGTGCTGACCACTACTTCGCCACCAGCGATACGTCCACCTTCGAGCAGCTGGCCGGCTCCTTCGACCTGATCCTGAACACGGTCAGCGCGAAGATCGACCTGGACGCCTACCTGTCCCTGCTGGCCGTCGACGGCGCCATGGTCAACGTCGGTGCCCCGGCCGAACCGCTCTCGCTGAACGTCTTTTCGCTGATCGGTGGCCGCCGGTCCTTCGCCGGCTCGCTGATCGGCGGCATCCGGGAGACCCAGGAAATGCTGGACTTCTGCGCCGAGCACAAGCTCGGTGCCGAGATCGAGGTCATTGGGGCCGACAAGATCAACGAGGCCTACGAGCGGGTGCTGGCCTCCGATGTGAGGTACCGTTTTGTGATTGACACCGCCACGCTGGCCTAATCCCGTCCGCGGAAAAGGGCTCGGCCGGCGTGAACCGGCCGGGCCCTTTTTAGCTTTACCGGGCTGCCGGCCGCGCCGCCCCGGGGCGCTGCTGTCGTGCGGATGTCCGGTCGAGGCTTAGGATTATCATAATGATGCCTGTACGAACCCTCGCCGCGGAGGGTAAGAACTCCCTGAGTGTCCGCGGCGGGATCATAGAATCCGTCTGGCGCCCCGGCTCCGTCGTTGACGTCCACGACGCCAAGGACGCCATGCTGGCCGTGGAACGGATCACGGGCGGAATCCCGATGCCGATGCTCTCGGAAATGACCGATGTGGAAATCAGCGCCGCGGCCAGGCGTGAGTTTGCCCAGACCTCAGGCGTGCTGGCCATCGCGGTCCTCGGATCCAGTGCAGTGGACCGCGTGATCGCTGCCGCCATGACCAGGCACACCCGTTATCCGCACGAATTCTTTACCTCCAGGAACGCGGCCCTGACGTGGCTCGCGGAAATCCTCAAGACCCGCACGTAGGGCGCGGACCCGATAAGCGGCACGTGGCGCCTCGCGCAGGCCGACCGCTGGACACCGCAGGTATACCGATGTGTAACGCGCCAATATGATTACTAGTGATCATAACTATTACTATTGAGTCATAATTGATCACTTCGAAGGGTGCATGCGCGATGGCCGAAGTCATTGTTGTTGAGAACGAGGATGCCGCGGGCGAACTCGTGGCCGGAGCTATCCGCGAGCTGATAACGGCCAGGCCGGAGGCGGTATTGGGTCTCGCGACCGGTTCCACACCGCTTCCCGTGTATCGCGCCTTCGCCCGCTCGCTCGCCGCACGACCGCTCGACGTATCGCGGGTGCGCGGTTTTTCGCTGGATGAGTACGTCGGCTTGCCGGACGGGCACCGGGAAAGCTACCGCGCTGTTATTTCCCGTGACGTCGTGGCGCCGCTCGGGCTGACCCCAGGCAGGATCCGGGTGCCCAGCGGGGACCCGGCCGGACTTCCCACCGCCGGCGCCGACTACGAGCAGGCGATCGTCGACGCCGGGGGTGTGGACTTGCAGCTACTGGGCATCGGACGCACCGGTCACCTGGGCTTCAACGAACCTGGCTCCTCGTTTGCATCACTGACCCGGGTGAAGACGCTCACCCCCCAGACGCGTGCCGACAACGCCCGCTTTTTCGACTCGCCCGCTGAGGTGCCCATACACTGCATCACCCAGGGGCTCGGCACGATCATGCGTGCCCGCCACCTGGTCCTGCTCGCCTTTGGGCACGGTAAGGCCGCGGCGATCGCCGCCGCCGTGGAAGGTCCGGTTACGTCCAGCCAGCCCGGCTCGGCGATCCAGTTGCACCCGCACGTCACTGTCGTCGTCGACGAGGCCGCGGCGGGCAGGCTTACGAACCTGGACTACTTCCGCTATGCCTGGGCTAACAAGCCGGCCTGGCAAGGGATCTAATTCGCCGTTCCGACGTCCGGCCGCATCCGGTGGCTCTGAACGGCCTCATAGCTGAGCCGAAGTGACTCCGTCATATCGTCGTACATGGATTGGGCGATGCGCACAAAGAGAATGTCGACCAGGGCCAACTGGGCGATGCGGCTGGACATGGCGCCGGCGCGGTAGCGGTTCTCCCTCGCCTGGGTAGTGAGCACAAAGTCACAGTGTTCGGCCAACGGTGAGTCGGCGGAATTGGTGATTCCCACTGTTGTCGCCCCGGCGGCGCGGGCGATTTCTTAACCACAGTCGAAAATTATTTTCTACCCTGTCGTGTGCTGGGGGCCACGGCCACGGCCGCGGAGGCGGTGCCGTGGCCGGATGCGACAAGATCGCCCCAAGAGCCATGGCTTAGGCGGGCAGGCGTCGACCGGCCGCGAATACCGAGTCGACCGTGAGGTCATCGGCCAGCAGCACCGCGTCGGCGGCGTAGCCGACTGCGAGCCGGCCCAGGTCATGGCCGCGGCCGATGGCTCGGGCAGGAGTCTCGGTGAGGGCAGTGACCGCCTCTTCGAGGGGGATGCCCACCTCGGCGACCGCCCTGCGCAGGGCCGCGTCCAGGGTGAGTGTAGAGCCGGCGATTGCTCCCTCGCCACCGGTTCCGTTGCCGGCGAGGCGGGCTACTCCGCCGGTCACGGTCACGGCCAGCGACCCGAGCATGTACTCGCCGTCTTCGGAGCCGGTGGCCGCCATGGCGTCGGTGATAAGGGCGATCCGGCCGGGCGCGCCGGCGAAGGCCAGGCGGACCACCTCCGGGTGGACGTGCACGCCGTCGTTGATTATCTCCAGCGTGACGCCGGGCGAGCGGGTTGCGGCAGCAACCGGACCGGGGGCGCGGTGGTGGATGCCCTGCATTCCGTTGAAGGCGTGGGTCAGGATCGAAGCGCCGGCCTCGAACGCCGCCAGGGCGGTGGCGTAGTCGGCCGAGCTGTGTCCGACGGCCACGGCGACTCCGGCGTCGACAAGCGTCCGGATGGCGGCCGCGGCCCCTGGCAGTTCGGGTGCGAGCGTCAACTGCCGAAGGTGGCCCCTCGCCGCGGCCAGGAGCCGTGTGATCGACTCGGCGTCTGGGGAGCGCAGCAGCGCCGGGTCGTGCGCCCCGCGAAAGTCGTTGTCGAGGAACGGTCCCTCAAGGTGCGCGCCGAGCACCAGTGGGTTCGTTTCGGCCGCGTCGGCGACGGCGGCGAGCCGGGACTCGAGGTCGCTCTGGCGGGCGGTGACGAGTGAGAGTACGGCGCGGGTGGTGCCGTGGCGATGGTGCACGGCCAGGGCTTTGCCGATGGCATCGGGTCCGGCGTGCCCGTTGGTTTCAACGTCGAAAGCGAACCCGCCGCCGCCGTGACAGTGGATGTCGATGAAGCCGGGGACGAGCGGGCGGCCGGCGGCATCCGTTATCTCCCCGGCCCTGGCGCCGAAAGCCTGCCAGCCGGTGCCGGATCCGACGGCGGACACGGTATCGCCCGTGAAAGCGACCCAGGCGTCGGCGGTGCTCGACCCGCCGGTGACCAGGCGGGCGGAATGGATGATGCAGGTGGGAGGGCGGCTCATGATGCGACAATCACCTCGAGGCCCTGGTCGGCGAAATCGGCCTGCTGCTTTGGGGTGATTCCGTCGTCGGTAATGAGCCCGTCGAATCGGTGCAGTTCGCCCAACCCGGCGAAGGCTATGCGGCCGATCTTGCTGGAGTCGGCCACGATCATGGCCCTGCTGGCGCGCGCTGCCATCAGGGAATTAACGGCTGCCTCGCGTTCATCGTTTACGGTGGGGCCAGCCTGCGGATCTATGCCGTTTACGCCGATGAACGCGATATCCATCCGCACCTGCTGCAGCACCGCGTCGCTGTAAGGGCCAACAAGTTCGTACGAGCGCGAATGCACCACCCCGCCGGTGACCACCGTCTTGATCTGTGGGCGCATCGCCAGCTGGGCGGCGATGTTGAGTGCGTTGGTCACAACTGTCAGGGTGGCGTGCGGGGACGCCTCCATAATGTCCGCCCTGGCGCCCAGCACGCCGGCAATCGCTGTGCTCGTGGTACCGCCGCAGAGCCCGACGACGGCGCCGCGCGCCACGAGCGCGCTTGCTGCGCGCGCGATCAGGAGCTTTTGCGGCGCGTTTTGCTCGCGCTTGTAGCGCAGCGGCAGGTCGTACGCCACTGACTGCCCAATCGCCCCGCCGCGCGTGCGGGTGAGCAGTTGCTGGGCTGCAAGGGTGTCGAGGTCCCGCCGGGCTGTCGCCGCTGAGACGCCGAGGCTTCTGATGATGTCATCCACCTCAATTTGGCCGGACTCGGCGAGCAGGTCGAGTACGGCGGCGAGGCGCTCGGTCCGGTCGAGTGTCATGTAGTTCCTGTTCATAGGTGCAGCGATTTCTTAGCTGCAGCGATCGATTCTGATTGAAAAGACCGCCACTCAATCACTTTAGCTCGTTGCTGTGCCGACAATAGCTGTGCTTTTCCCTGGCCGGGATGTAACGGGTTGGTTACGGGTTTGGGGTGACCCATCCGGGGTGGGGGGTGTTCCCGAAGTACTCCTGACAGACCAAGCCGGACCCGCTGGATTCATTGTCAGGACCGCACCGCTTACGG